>JBBQHM010000024.1:0-23964 GCA_038323965.1 Chthoniobacterales bacterium
CGCCGGTGCCTGCAGCGCAGTTTTCCATTCCGTCGCCCTCAGAATCAATGGCTCGTCCGGCGCGGTCAGAAGCGCGAAATCGAATTCCCCGGCGGGCGCTGAAACGTCACGGCGCGCGCGGTAGGCCGTTAACATTTCATCGATTTCATTCTCATCTACGGGCTCCTCGGCATTCTCTACGCTCGTGTGGAGCCAACTTTCCGTGGCGCGCTGCAGGGCCTCGAAACGTGCTCGTGAAAGCGGATCGCCATGGGACTCAAAGTAAAGTCGCGCCAGGAAATCGCTCGGGTTGGCGACGCGTGCGCCGCTTGTCCCGCCAAATAGTTGAGCGGTAGCTGCGACCGTCACCGACGTCGATTCAATCGCGTTCTGGAAATCGCGCAGCGCGATCGCGCGACGCTCGGTGTCTCCGAGCAAGAGGGAATGCTTTTCTTGCACGCACAAATGCCCGGACCCCTGACGACCTGTTTGCGTCGCGCGAGCATTTAATTTCGCGATGTCCTCCCGCGTGAGAAAACCGGAATCGCTGGTCGACGCCGGCCATTCGCCTTCGTTCAACCCCGCGAAAATGGCGTGCGACCATGCCTCGTCGCCCGCGGCGGAATACGGCAGCAGATGCACATGGCTGTAGGGATGGTCGCCTTCCGCATCTCGTTCGCGATCCAGCGCGGTTATTAACTCGGAGAGCCACCGCAGATAAGTTCGCCGCGAAAATTCGAGGTCGATCGCATCGCACCAGCTGCCGACGTAACCGCGCAGCAACGCGATGCGATCATGCCAGCCGAATCGTTCGAACGCGATCAGAGCACGCCGGGTAAATTCGCGGAACGACGTTTTCTCCGGGAGAAAATCGATGGTGTCGATTCCGGCGGAGATGTTCGCGGCCACCTCGGGTTTCCCGTGGCGCGCGCAGTATTCCCGCAAAACGGTGACGTTATCGAGGAGGAGCGAAGAATAGGCCCGCCGCAGCTGATGCTCGACCTCGCCAAACTCCATGCCGCCGAACGGCGCTACGGCCGCGGGACAGTGCCGCAGGAAACGGAGCAGTATACGAATCCGCGGATTCTCCTGCAGCTCGAGCCACGATGTCCATGCGCCGTTGTCCGCCGCCAGCGCCGAATGGTGACCGATCGCGTCGTAGTGCGGAATATCGTGGGCATTCAAGTCGCTCTCGACCAGTCGATGCAGTGCACCCGGACCCGGGAAGAAAATGGCGATCTGGGCGTCGTCGCCTTGGGCGAGGAATTCTTGGGCGAGCAGGACGATCGCCGATGCCTGCTCGCGCGTGTCGCGCCCCACCGCGAAACGAAATTGCGCGCTGCCATCGTGGGATTCCTGCGTCGCTGCCGGAATGGTCTCGGCCGCCCCGAGTACCTGTTCCCACGAGCCGATCCAAGTCTCGTCAATGGTGCGGGCTTCGTCGCGCGAATCGGTCAGGTGAATCGTCGCGGAATTCGAAGCCGCCACCGCCGCGTTGAGCAGGTGCCATTGCGGCCAATGCGCGGCGTTGAATCCGGTCACGAGTATGCTTTCAAATTTCGCATCGGACTTGTGAGCGTCATTTTTCGCCGCGCGATCGGCGTCACTGACTAACTGAAAACGGCATCCCGTTTGCAGACTGTGAAATCGATCGACGATTTTCCGCAACGGCTCATCCGCGATCTCGCTAATTTTCCAGCCGGCGGCGTTGAGATCGTCAATGACGCGAAGAAGCGAATCCGGATTGCGCGCAATGGCCCGGGCAATGTGATCTAGTCCAGTCTCGCCCGGCGCGGCAGATTCTTCGGCCGCGATGGAAAGCAGCAACCGCAAATGTTCGCGTAAGGGCAGGCAGACCTCGCGCTCGCGGAGAAGGAGTTCGCGTAATCGCGGCGGGGTGACGAAGCGAACGCCGGCGAGCGAGATTTTGGAATCGAGAATAT
Source organism: Chthoniobacterales bacterium (assembly GCA_038323965.1). Classification (GTDB taxonomy): domain Bacteria; phylum Verrucomicrobiota; class Verrucomicrobiia; order Chthoniobacterales; family UBA10450; genus JBBQHM01. Next base: position 1,923 of record JBBQHM010000024.1, read on the forward strand.
GGCGACGCAGCTGCGTTGCCCGGATGCGGTTGGGGACGATGACCAAGAATGGTCGCCTCGCGCGCAGCGCTTCTGTCGCTGCTCGTAGAAACCACGGCCGAAGGACATGCTCCCACGCCGAAGCGAAGTCCGGGCCGTGAAAAAGTTGAGCGCGCCTGTGGTCGGAGCCCGCTCGTTCGCCTTGCGCCATGCGCAGGACGTTAGCAGAAACCGAGAGCGTCAGCGATGCGAACGGACGTAACTCAGGATTTTTGCGGTGTCGCCGTCAGCGGCCCAAACCTCGCGCATAAAATCGGCGGGGTGGATCACGTATTTCTCAAGGAAGCGACGGTCGCCGCCGCAGCAATACATGAGATCGGGCGGCAGCTCGCCGTGTAGCCGGCCCTCCGCTTTTGCGATTAAACGCGGAAGCCAGGCGATGCCTTCAAGCTCATTGGTCTTGGCCGGGAGATCGTCGATCACGATTTGCCGCTTCGACCATTCGCCCTTTTGCACAACCAGAAAATAATCGCGCCGTGCTGAAGCGATCAGCATCGCCGTTTCCCAATCGAGCGATGCGCCGTCTTCCGCAAAATCGTAGAACTCCATCGCCGTGGCGCCGATCGCAGCCAGCTCGCGAATCTCATCCGCGATAAAATACGAATCGAGGATCCGATTACCGTTCGCATAATCGGCACACGCTTTTGCGTGCAGCGATTTTATCGGAAAGTGCCAGGCGTAGCTCGCGCTCATGCGCGAATATGTCAGCGATTGCGTGTCGATGCAGGCGATTCCGCTTCCTGGCTTTCGCCACCCGGGCCGAACAAAATGGAAAACACCGCGTAGACCGAGGCGCGTGGCGCATCATCCGTCGTGCCGAAAAGCGGGGAGACGTCGAAGCGCGTGTTCCGCGTGGGCTTGAACGCGATCGTGGGCCCAACCACAAATCGATACGACGGCATATCGCGAATTCCCTTATCCGTGAATGTGGTCAGCTGCATCTCCACGCCCACTTTGAGTCGTTCCTGCGAGAGCAAAACCGGCGTCATGACACTTTGGGCAAAGCCGTACTCGCGGCCACGGTCGCCACCAATTTCCTGTTCGAAGAAACCGTTCAGCGCCCATTCGAACCGGCCGAAGAACTCCTCCGCTAGCAGCAAACGAATCTCATAGGCATCGGGCAGCGGATTGCGTTCGTTGAGGAACGCGACGGCTTCACCGCGACCGAGCGTTTGCGGTGGACCCTCATCGTGCAGGATGTTCCCGACGCCAAACTTGTACTCGACAAAGATCGTGGGATTGAGCGGGATTTTATCCCAATCGGCAAACGCGTAGCGGCCTTCAATGCTGAATGTCCGGTCCTGCGTGGTGCCACGAAAAGTTTCGACCGTGTTCTCGATGGCAACGCCGAAGCGATGAGGCAGGCCGACCTCGATCTCCTGCGTGAACCGGTGATCCGGACGGTTGAACCGAAGCGCGTCTCCCTGATAAATCAGCCCGGCATAAACGCTACCGGGTGGCAGGACATAGGCGTTCACCAGGTTGGAGAACCGGGCGCGCGATAATGCCGGCGGCGCGCCATAGGCGGTCGGCACTTCCTCGCCGCTGATGACAATTTGATCGGAAGTCGCGCTCTGCGCCTTTGCGCCCTGCGAACTCGCCAGGCATAAGGATGCGACAACAAAAACTCGAACTCGAGCCAGCGTAAGCATGGCGCGTATTCTGCCGCCCGCGCGAAACGGCCGCAATCAAATGATGACAAACTTGTCATCTTTCTTCGCAGCCTCCTGAGCGCTTGGCATCTGTACGCAAAAACGCCGGTTCGAGGGTTTCCCCGGACCGGCTTTTGAAAGTGAGATTCTCTAAGCGCGGCGACGACGCAGCGTCGTCAGCCCGACGGCACCCAATCCACCCAAACCAAGCAGCGCCCACGTCGAGGGCTCCGGCACAATTGTAATTTGATAAGTCGCTGGGGCGGCGGCAGTGAACCCGCCCGCAGAAACGTTGTTGAATCCCGAAATTTTTGGCGACAAGGTGGTGCTCGAAAGAGTGTACGCTCCAGCGGGAGCTCCCGAAAGGGTGAAGCTGATTGTTGTCAGTTGGTAAGTGCCGGCAGCGGTACTGTTCTGCCCCACATTCGCGCCCGTGGCACCGAGATCCCCCGCGGTATTGTTAATAGGATTGGCATCCACGTACTGCTCACTAAGCATGCCTGAGTCGGCGCCATTAGCGTCAGTAAAAATCTTAGGGAAGTTTTGGTCTGTTGGATCTGTGAACGTGCTCCATGTCTGGCCGGTGATCGTGAGGTAAGGAGCCAACGCGGTATTCGTCTCGAGGAAGGCCGAGTAGCCGCTCGACACGAAGGTAGTCGTGCCTGACAGCGTAAGTGTAAAAGTGTCCGTGGAATTAAAAGTTCCTGAAGCAGTCGTTCCTCCGTATAGACCGTTGTCGCTAAGGGTAAACGTGGCTGGAGGCGGAACGCTAAGTGCGCTCGAAGCGGCAAAGGCGAGGCAGGCGAGTGTAAGAAGAATTTTTTTCACTGGTCGATTCGGTTTCTGCAGTTGTTTTTGAATTTCTCCCTGGCTTTCCCTCAATTCTTTGAAACAAGCGAAACGAGTGGATGGAAGTATTCTCGGTGGTTAAGTTATTGTCACGTATTTTTTTCAGGAAAATCGGAAGAATCTGGAAGACTCGGCTCGGTTAAGGCAGACCGGTGCCCGACTTCGATTTCACGAGTGAAATATCGGCGCTGTTGATGTTGCCATCGGCATTGACGTCGCGGCGGAAGTTGGTGCTGCCAGGGACGGAGCCCGACTTGGATTTGACCAGGCTGATATCGGCCGAATTCACCACCCCGCTGGCAGTGGCGTCGCCGACCTGAACGTCGACTCGCCCCGGCAGGTTATTAAGGACGTAACCGTTCACATCCTGCACGCCGCTCGGGTTCACCGTCATCTGATTGGAGTTGGGTCCATACACCGTGCTGGTCACCGCCCCGGTGCCCTGCGTTTTGGTCGCAGTGCCGGGTGCGTTCGACGCGATATTGCGGAAGCTTAAGTTTGGCGCGCGCCATTCGGGGTCGTGGCAACGAGAATTCCGGTCAGGAGGAATGTCGTTGCTGCCGAGAAAAGGCAGTAGCGACAAAATGCGTGGAGGATGAAAGCCTGAACGCACAAAAGACCGATTGCTGCCGCGAACATCACCCAGACGGTTGACGCGAGAAAAATCCGAAGGCGCCGATAGCCGAAGGCGCAAAACGTCGCGAAAGTAAACGCGGCGAAGTAGCCGAGGGCGCCAACGCTTGCGAGCGGAATCGGGCCGAGGTGTGAGTATGCGCTTCCCAGCACTTTTGAGCAATCCGCGGAACCGCCGCAGACGAGAGTTTCGCCAGTCAAACTCTGAACGGTAAGATAAGTCGCATCGGCTAGGCCCGCGAGGGCAACTAGCACGGCCAGACTGTAGGCAACCTGAAGGCTTCGCGGCAAGTGGATGTTCGCCGACGACTTTGACTTATGCGGTGAATGTCGTGCCATGGCTAGCGTGCGGGTTGCGTCGCGAGGATCTCGTCAATCGCCTTACGAATACTTTCGGAATTCAGCGAGCTCGAAGGGAGCGGTCGGTGATTAAGTATAAGCGTCGGCGTGTTCTGCACGCCCAGTGATTTGCCGAGTTGCTCGTCCCTCACAACACGGACCTCGACCTGAGGGCTGCGCACGTCTTTCCTAAATCGCGGCACATCCAGCTTAAGAATTTCGGCGTACGATTCGAAAAGCTGGCTGACATCGGGAACTGCACTCCATTTCGCCTGTTCGCGGTAAAGAAGATCGTGCATTTCCCAGAAGTGACCTTGCAATGCGGCAGCCTCCGCCGCATGCGCCGCTGCGCGAGCATGCTGGTGGATGGCGAACGGAAAATTATAAAAGATGACCCGGAGCTTGGTCGCGTAATCTTTCTCGATTGTCAGCAACGGTCCCGAAAGTCCCCCACAGGGAGGACATTGAAAGTCGCCGAACTCTTCGAGCACAACGGGGGCATTTGCTGGCCCGCGCGAGTGCACATCTCCCTGTTTCGATTCCTTGGTCGCGATATCCGGCGACGCGGCCACACTGGAAACGCGCTTGGCACGATAGAGGATGACGCCGCCCCCTATGGTGAGGAGGGCTACACTTGCTACGATAAGAAACGGAGCGAGATGCTTCATTGTGCCACGCGGAATAACGTGAGTTCCCGGCTGTTGTCACGCGCTTACTGCGGGCCAACAGCTTTCGTGAACACTCTATTACGGCAGCGCGGTGCCCGACTTGGCGGTGAAGCTAAATCTCTGGCGGAGGGCTACTAAAGCCCAGTGCCCGATTTACTTTTTACCAACGAAATATCCGCGCTATTAATCGACCCGTCCGCCGTCACGTCCGTGCGGAAGTTGGTGTTATTGAGCGCACTACCGGATCACTGAAAAGGCGGGAGGTGCTTAATATCATAGAAGGCAATGTTTTAGAGTACGAACTTCACTCGCGACGGCGGGGTGTAACCTAACGACCCGCCGCGGGTCATCCGCCGATTTTCGGTTGGTGGATACCGATAATCTTAATCGGGTCGATACGGCGGAATGGTTGGATTTTGACTTCAGAAAATTGCTATCGAAGGAGAGCAGTCCATCTCAGCCAAGCCTCTTATAACCGGAGCGGACACGCGGCACGCGGCATTGCGCGGATAGATGCCGGATGTTAGGTAGCCGCCTCCGCCATGGCTCAGAATTATAAAGAGACGCTAAACCTTCCGCGTACTGAGTTCCCGATGAAGGCGAATCTTGCGCAGCGCGAGCCTGAGATGCTGCATGTTTGGGAGGAAACGCACGTCTACCAGCAGATCCAGAAGGCGCGCGCCGACGGAGAGCTTTTTGTTCTGCATGATGGCCCGCCCTTCGCCAACGGCGATGTCCACATGGGCACTGCGCTCAATAAGATTTTGAAGGACATCGTGGTGAAATCTCAATCGATGCTGGGAAAACGAGCGCCGTACGTTCCGGGCTGGGATTGCCACGGCTTGCCGATCGAATTCAAAGTCGTGAAGGAGTCCGGAGCGCTCTCTCCGGTTGAAGTTCGTCGACGTTGCGAAGCGTTTGCGCGCGGCTGGATGGAGAAGCAGCGCGAGCAGTTCAAACGGCTCGGTGTGCTGGGCGACTGGGAAAACCCCTATCTGACGATGAGCCCCGCTTACGAAGCGGAAGTTCTTCGCTCATTTGCTGTATTCGTAGAGCACGGACTGGTCTACGAATCGAAGAAGCCAGTCTTCTGGAGCACGGGTGCGCAGACCGCACTCGCAGTGGCGGAGGTAGAATATCACGACCGTGATGATCCCGCCGTCTATGTGAACTTTCCGATCGTATCTGGCGATCTCGCGGGGAAAGCGGGAATCGCGATCTGGACTACTACGCCGTGGACCTTGCCGGCTAATCTCGCGATCGCTGTTCACCCCAAGGAACTTTACGTGGTGCAGGAATTCCGCCGCGACGACAGCTCGTCATCCCGAGCGGAGCGCAGCGGAGCCGAGGGACCCCGTGGAAGCAACGCCGACCTTACCCAACGGGGTTCCTCGACTGCGCTCGGAATGACTAGTGATGTCATCACGCTGATCCTGGCCGCCAAACTCGTCGACGCGTTCTGCGCTGCGACCGGCTTTTCGCCGATCGGCGAGCCGACTAAAACAATGGCTGGCGAAAAGCTCGTGAACGTCACCACGCAGCATCCTTTCCTGCCGCGCGCGTCTATCATTCTCTTGGGCGATTTTGTGACCATGGATACTGGCACGGGAGCAGTGCACATCGCGCCCGGGCATGGCGAGGACGATTACGCGCTAGGCAAGGCAAACGGGCTGGAGATTCTGGCCCCGGTCGATGACCACGGGCTTTACACCGAGGAAGTCGGGCTTCCGGAGTTGGTCGGCAAATATGTTTTCGACGCCAACGAGCAGATCATCCGCCTTCTCGACGAACGCGGCGCGCTTCTCGCGCAACAAAATTATCACCACAGCTATCCATATTGCTGGCGCTCCAAGACGCCGATTATCTTTCGTGCGGTCGACCAGTTTTTTATCAAGATCGACGATCTTCGAGCGAAAGCGCTGGATGCGATCACGAAGGTCGCCTGGATTCCCGCGTGGGGTGAGACGCGAATCGCGGGGACGGTAGAATCCCGGCCCGACTGGGTCATCTCACGGCAGCGTAGCTGGGGCGTTCCGCTGCCCGTGTTCTATTCCTCGTTAGGAGAACCGCTGCTCAACGCCGATTGGATTCGCAAGCTGGCCGACCTTGTCGCGCAGCGGGGTTCCAACGTTTGGTTTGAATTAAGCGATGAAGAACTCACACTCGAACTAGGATTGCCAACCGGAACGACCAAGCGCAACGACACGATTGACGTCTGGATCGATAGCGGCGTTTCGCATCGTGCAGTCTGTGCCACTCATCCCGAGCTGCGAGATCCTGCCGATATGTATCTCGAAGCGACCGACCAGCATCGTGGCTGGTTCCAGTCCTCGTTAATGACGAGCGTCGCGCTCAATGACCGCGCACCCTACCAGACATGCGTAACGCACGGTTTTGTGGTCGACGTTGATGGCAAGAAGATTTCCAAGTCGAGCACCTACAACAAGCCGATGGACGCGATGCATTTCGTGAACAAGTACGGCGCTGACCTCGTGCGGCTGTGGGTAAGTAGTGTGAATTACACGGATGACGTTCCGTTTTCCGAAGAGATGTTCACGCGACTAGGCGATACCTACAGGCGTTTCCGCAATTCTTTGCGCATCCTGCACGGAAACCTTTTCGATTTTGAACGCAGCAAGCCGGAAAACGCGCATGGATCAACTCTCGTTGATCGCTGGATACTCGACCGGCTGGCGAATGTGATCGACGAATGTCGGGAGGCTTATGCGAGTTTTGAATTCCATAAGGTCTACCATACGATCAATCAGTTCTGTGCGGTCGATCTGAGTTCGCTCTACGTGGATATCACAAAGGATCGTATGTATTGCGACGCCGCTGATTCTGCGCGGCGTCGCTCCACCCAGTCCGCGATGCACGTCGTGTACGTTGCGCTCTGCCGGTTGCTCGCTCCCGTCCTGGCGTTCACCGCCGAGGAAGCCTGGCAGTACCTAGGGGGCATGAAATCGGTGCACCTACAACTCTTGCCGGAGCCGGCGACGAGTGCACATGACTCGTTAGCACAAGCCGAAATGAACGAGGCGCTTGAACTCCGTGCGACGGTAAGCCGTGCGCTGGAGGAAGCACGCCAGCACAAAATTATCGGGAATTCGCTGGAGGCGAAGGTGTTGCTCGAGATGCCGGCTGAAATGGCCCGGAATTGGGCTAACCGTCTGGATGAGCTGGCGGAGATATTAATCGTTAGCCAGTTAGTCTTGATCGCTGGCGGCGAGACGAAAGCGGTCGTCGCCAAGACAGAGTACGGGAAGTGCGCTCGGTGTTGGCGCCATCGGCAACATGTCGGCAAAAGCACGGTGCACCCCGATTTATGCGATCGTTGCGAAGCGGTAGTATCGACGAAATGACAGTCATCCCGAGCAAAGCCGAGGGACCCCGCCGCAAACCGAGCGATCATCGCTGCTCTCCTCACGACGGGGTTTCTCGACTTCGCTCGAAATGACCGACTCTAAATGAGACTATTTCTCTTCATCTCTCTACCACTTTACGCGCTGGATCAGTGGACGAAGTGGTGGGTTCTGCGCCACATCCCCAGCGATGGTCCACGGGTGATAGTGCCGGGTTGGTTTGACCTCGTCTATGTTACCAACAACGGCGCGGCCTTCGGCTCGTTTAAGAACAACAATCTGTTCTTCATTATTCTCGGGTGTGTGGCGCTTCTGCTCGTGTTCGGATTGCTAGTGGTGCGGCAAACGCGCCGGCCGTGGCGAGACGCTTCGCTCGCGTTACTCCTGGCTGGAATCTTAGGCAACCTAACCGATCGTTTCGCGCACGGTCACGTCATTGATTTCCTATTATTCGATCTTCACTTCCCCTTCGCCCATCCGTTCCCTGCATTTAACGTCGCCGATTCGTGCATTTGCGTCGCAGTTTTCTGCTTCATCATCTATTCGATCATGCAGGAGAAAGCCGCGAAAAGCTCGTCGCCAGGTATTAACGACGGCGCAAATCAGTGATGCGCCGCGTCGGGTAGATAGAAAAAGAGAATCCCGAGAATCAGGTAAACCGAGAGGAGTTGAATGCCTTCGATCCAATTGGTTTCTCCGTCGCCGCTGATCTGGAACAAAATGTAAACCGACGCGAAGAGCGCGAAAACTTCCGGCAGGGAAAACTCCAGGTCCATCGGCCGGCCAAAGCAGTAGGAGAGGAAGACGAGCACGGGCGCAACGAAGAGGGCGATCTGCAAGCTCGAGCCGATCGCGATCCCCATGCTCAGATCCATTTTATTCTTCATCGCCATCACCATCGCAGTCGAGTGCTCCGCTGCGTTGCCGATGATGGCCACCACGATCACACCCACGAACATTTCGCTGATGCCGACCTGCGTCCGGACGCTTTCGATTGTTCCGACAAGGAACTCCGACAGCAACGCGACGACGGCGGTTGAAATAAGTAAAATAGTGACTGCTTTCCGGCGCGACCAGCGTGCGCCGGCTGCGTCGTGCTCGCCTTGCGCACCTTGGAAGAAATGTTTGTGCGTCCGGAGGGAAAAACCGAGCACGCAGAAGTAAGTAAGAAACAAAACTACTGCGATAGCGAGCGACAGATGGTGTCCTAAGACCGGACTCCAGCCGCCTGGCGTCGCATCCGCGGACATGTGGAAAATCGTAGGAATGATCAACGCGATCGCCGCGAGCGAGAGCGAGACGACCGAGGTGCGTGCGGCCGTCCGGTTGAACCGTTGCTCGGTAAACTTCATACCGCCGGCGAGGATGGAAACCCCAAGGACCAGCAGAATGTTGCCGATAATAGATCCCGTAATAGACGCCTTCACGACCCCTGTAAGCCCTCTCGAGAGAGCTATTCCGGCGATGATCAATTCCGCGGCGTTTCCAAACGTCGCGTTGAGAAATCCGCCCAGGCCCTGACCTACGCGCGCTGCGAGCATCCCGGTTGCGCGACCTATCCAACCTGCAACTGGAATGATCCCGATCGCCGTACAGGTAAACAGAAGCATCGGATTCGTTCCGCCCGGCCAGAAACGCAGGGCGATTGCGATGGGCACGAAGACCAACAGCCAGTCAAAAGAAGGTTTTAGTTTCAATGGCGCGACGGATTACCGAATCGCTTCTTTTGTCCGAATACGTCCACTGCGCAAGAGCCGGTGAGCGTGGCGTCTCGACAGGGCGCAGTTCGCTCGCGAAACTGAAACGCATCAAATGGCGTTAGTGAACGAAAAAATGGAGACAACCGCCCGCGTAATTGCGTCGCGTTTGCGGGAGCGCGGTCACGTTGCTTATTTCGCGGGCGGCTGTGTGCGCGACGTCGCTCGTGGTTTATCGCCGAAAGATTTTGATATCGCGACGGATGCCACGCCGGAAATCGTGCAGGCGATTTTCCCGCGCACGTTTGCGGTCGGCGCGCAATTCGGAGTCGTCGTGGTCGTCGAGAACGGGATGAATTTTGAGGTGGCGACGTTTCGATCGGACGACGCTTACATCGATGGCCGACGTCCGACCGGAGTGAAGTTTTCCTCGCCGGAGGAAGATGCGCAGCGCCGTGACTTCACCATCAACGGGATGTTTTTCGATCCGGCAAAAGATGAAGTCATCGATTTTGTCGGCGGCCGCGCAGATCTCGCGGCCAAGATCGTTCGCGCCATCGGCAACCCCGCACAAAGATTTGCCGAGGATCGGCTTCGCTTATTGCGTGCCATCCGTTTTGCGACTGTGCTCGACTTCGAAATCGAGTCGGCGACGTGGGATGCGTTAGTCGCTAGCTCGGGGTCGATCACCCAGATCAGCGCGGAACGGATTCGCGATGAATTGACGAAAACTTTTTTATCGCAACACCGGGCGCGCGGCTGGGATTTACTCGATACCAGCGGATTGCTCATCGCCGTCATTCCCGAAATTGCGCCGATGAAGGGTTGTCAGCAGCCGCCGCAATTCCATCCCGAGGGCGATGTCTTTAAGCACACGCGGCTGATGTTGAAAATGCTGCCGCCTGAGGTGTCGGTAGCGCTGGTGTGGAGCGTGCTGCTGCATGATGTCGGAAAACCCCCGACTTCATCCATCGATGAAACGGGACGGATCCGATTCAGTGGCCACGACCGGGTCGGAGCTGAGATGACGGAGCAAATCATGACGCGGTTGCGGTTTTCACGCGCGGAGATTGACGCGACGGTGGAGATGGTACGTCAGCACATGGTTTTCAAGGATGTCCCCAGGATGAGAGTTGCAAAACTCAAGCGCTTCATGGCGCGCCCCACCTTTGCAGAAGAACTCGAATTACATCGCGTCGATTGCGCAAGCAGCCATGGGATGCTGGATAATCATGAGTTCCTCCTCGCCAAGCGCGAAGAGTTTGCGCACGAGCCGATTATTCCGCCACCACTTATCAGTGGCGACGATCTGATTGCCTTGGGCCTGCGACCGGGACCGAAGGTCGGCGAGATACTCGAGGCGGTGGAAACGCGGCAGCTCGAAGGGGAACTCACTTCGCGCGATCAGGCGCTGGAGTGGTTGAAAAGCGAAGACTCATTATAGATACAGCATGCGGATTCTGATGATCAGCGCGGAAGGGCCGCCATTGCAGCGGCCGGGCGCGCTCGTCGACGTGCTCGACGCACTGCCTCGCGAACTCCGCGCGCGCGACCACGAGGTGAGCGTGGTCATTCCTTACTACCGTGAGATTCGCGAGAATCTCGACTTCGAGACACGGGATACCGGCGTGACGGTTGATGTCGCGGTCGGCGAGGATAATTACATCGCGGAATTCCTGGAAGGTCGCATCGCCAGCGGCGTGCAGATTTTTCTGGTGCGGTGCGATCAGTTCTTCGATCGCGAAGAGATCTATGGCGATCCGTATGAAGACAACGCCGCTCGATTCATTTTCTTTAACCGCGCGGCCGTCGAACTCGCGCGACGGTTGACCCCTTCTCCGGACATCCTGCACGTCCACGATTGGGCGGCTGCTCTGGTTCCCATCATCGTCCGGGCCGGCGGGTTACCTTTCTCGAGCGTGCTTACGATTCATCGAATCGCGGAGCAGGGTAGTTTCTGGGGGCTGGATTTCAGCCTTACCAATCTGCCGCAGCGTTATTTTACGTTGCATGGGCTCGAGTATTTCGGGCGCATGAATTTTCTGAAAGGCGGGATCCTTTTCGCCGACAGCGTGACGACTGTAAGCGATCACTTCCGGCGTGAAATGATGCGACCGGAATTTGGGTACCGACTCGATCCTGTGCTCCGGGAAAATTCACATAAGATCACCGGCATTCTCGATGGCGCGGATTACACCAAGTGGAATCCTGAGATCGACGAGCTCTTGCCCGCAACTTACAGCGCCTCGGCTTTGGCGGGCAAAACGCAGTGTCGCGATGAACTGCTCAGTGCGATGGATCTTGCACCTGCGTCGCACGCACCGGTTTTCGGGATGGTGACTCGGCTCGTAGCCGAGAAGGGATTAGACCTTTTGGTGCCACTGCTGGACCGTCTGTTATCCGACGACGTCCGACTGATCGTTCTAGGCGAAGGAGATCCCGCTTTTGAAACGGCCCTGGCAGTTGCCGCGAGAAAATACCCCAGAAAATTTGCCTACCGCAATCATTACGACGAGCGGCTGGCGCATCTGATCGAAGCGGGCTCCGACATCACGCTGATCCCGTCACGGATCGAGCCGAGTGGGATGAGCGCGATGCATAGTTTGAAGTACGGCGCATTGCCGGTCGCACGCGCCACGGGTGGAATTCATGAGATCATCGAAGATCACGATCCAATGCTCGATACCGGCTACGGATTTTTATGTTACGTCGACAGCGCCGACGGCTTTTGGGATTCGATCAAGCGCGCCCGAGAAATTTTCGAGGATCGCGACACCTGGGTTGCACTGATGAAGCGTGCGATGGCGCGGGAGTTTTCCTGGGAATCTGCGGCGGAGCGTTACGAAAAAGTTTACCGGCAAACGCTGCATGCGTCGGGCACGCTCGCCGCGTAAGTCGGAAACGCTGCCGGCGTTTCATCATAACGTCTACGTCGTCCTGCTCGATGATGGCGCATCGAAACATGCGGCCGTGAAGCGGGTAAATCCAAATCGCGATCCGTCAAAGCCGTGCGTTTACGTCGGAATGAGCGGACTTCCGCCGGAGCACCGATTGGAGAACCATCGTCACGGCTACAAGGCAGCCTGGGTGGTGGAGAAGTATGGCGTTCGGCTAATGCCTGAACTCTACGAGCATCTCAACCCGATGCCGTACGACGCGGCGCTGCAGATGGAGATGGATCTCGCGGAAGACCTGCGCGCGGCCGGTTACACCGTCACGGGCGGACATTGATTTTCGCGCCGTCAAGCGTTTCGCGAAATACGTGTCATCCTGAACCGCGCAGACGGCGAAGGACCTCGCAGTCGGTTGAATGTCACGCGAATTTGTGTGACGGCAGATCAGAAGGGAGGTCCTTCGCTCCGCTCAGGATGACAGAAGGGGGAGCGACGCTCGTCGTGTCCGTGATACGTTTACCGCTGCAGTTTCGCTATCAGCGTAGCCGCATTCGGCCCGCACGAATAAACCTTCTGACCTCGCGTCAAACCTGCGCCGTTCGATATGACTGCGCACACTATGGATATGGAAGCGTCCCCTGCGATGGGATTAGCAACAGGGAAACCTCGCTTTACGGAGCGATTTGGTTTTCGCTCTGCGCTCCTGAATCCTGCCGACTCGATGAACGCTACGCTCCGTGCTTTTGCCGCCGCTTTTGTCCTCACCGCCGCGCAGCTCCTGCTCGCAGTCGTTTGTCTAGCGCCGGAAGGGCCGCTCTCGTACCGATATTCCACGCTGGTGCAGCACGATAGTTACTGGTTCGAGAACATCATTGATCGCGGGTATCAGACGACTGTTCCGCCCATCAATCACAAGATGATGGAAGTCTCGAATACCGCCTTTTTTCCCGCCTATCCGGCAATTGCGACCGCGGTTCAATACGCATTACGCATCGGGACATCGAACGCGTTATTAGTTACAGCGCAGGCGGCAGCGTTTGGTTTCTGGGTCTATTTCTTTTTGTTCTGTGACCGCTGGCGTCTGCCGTTTTCGATGACCGCTTTTGGCGCCGCCGCCATCGCGTCACACCCCGCTGCCTTCTTCCTCATCACCGGATATTCTGAGTCGCTTTTCATGATGTCGCTGCTCGGGTTCCTCTATTGGAGCAGCGCGACCAGCAAGAGGGCGAAAGTCTGGGCTGCGCTGCACGGCATCTGCATGTCGGCGACTCGCATCGTGGGAATTCCATGCGCCGGGGCGCCGGTCGTCCAGGCGGTGATGGCGCATGGCTGGGCCGGGGTTCGAGATGTGCGCGGGTGGTTTCGCCGTTATTCGCCTTCCATCGCATTGACGGCGGTGGCGTGCTTTGGAGCCGCCGGTTTTTTTGTCTTTTGCCTACTACGCTGGGGCCGATGGGACATGTACATGCTCACGCAACAGGCGGGTTGGGGGATCGAGCCGGATTATTTTGCGCTCCTAAAACCATCGAGCTATCGCTGGTTAATCCCGACGCTCTACAATCCAACGGAGGCGAGCCAAATGGCCATGACGCTCGGTGGATTGATGCTGGTGGCGGTGATTGCCTGTGAGTTTGTGTTTCGAGCGCGAGTGGACTGGCATACCCGCGTCGCGCTCTACTTTATGGCCTTTGTCATCTACTTCATCTCGGTGGCCGGAGTCGCGTCCGTTGCCATGGAAAGCATGCTTCGCTACGAGTTCTGCGTGCACGCACTAATCGTGCTGGCATTCCTTCAATTTCTGAGTCAGTTACCAAGTCCGCCCCGCCTCGTGCGCGCGCTCGGGATGGCAGCAGTCGTCGTTTTCGGCGCGGCTGGGATAGTCGTCCAAGGCTGGTATGTCTGGAATTTTACACGAGGGAACTGGGTTGCTTAATAAAAATGAAAACTAACGTAGCTATCATCGGCGCCGGGCCCGCGGGACTCACGGCTGCTTACATTCTCACCAAGAACGACGTTAACGTCACCGTGCTCGAGGCGGATCCGGTTTACGTCGGCGGCATCTCACGGACCGCGACGTATAAAGGATTTCACTTCGACATCGGCGGTCACCGCTTCTTCTCCAAATCGAAAGAGGTGAACGATCTCTGGAACGAGATTCTGCCGAACGACATGCTCGATCGACCGCGTTCGTCGCGCATTTTTTACGGAGGCAAGTTTTTCTCGTACCCGCTGAAGGCATTCGAGGCGCTGCGCAAACTCGGCGTCGTGAATTCGACGCTATGCGTGCTTTCGTCACTGAAAGCCAAGGCGTTTCCGGTGAAAAATCCGACGAACTTCGAGGATTGGGTCAGCAACCAGTTCGGCAAACGTCTCTTCAATACCTTCTTCAAGAGCTACACCGAGAAAGTGTGGGGAATGAGCTGCAAGGAAATCTCCGCCGATTGGGCGGCGCAGAGGATCAAAGGTCTTTCACTGGGCAGCGCTATTAAGAATGCGCTCTTCCCCCAGAAGCAGCCAAAGGACAGCTCGAAGGTTATCAAGACGCTGATTAATTCCTTTAAATATCCGCGCAAAGGCCCGGGCATGATGTGGGAAGCCTGTGCCGAGAAAGTGCAGCAGCAGGGCGGCGTGATCGAAATGGGCGCGAAAGTTACCGGCGCCGGTTATGACGCTGAGACCGCCACCTGGAGCATCGAGTACCGCGATAACGAGGGAAATGTGCAGACGATTGAGTCCGAACACGTGATCTCGTCCGCGCCGATGCGCGAACTGATCAACGGTCTTTCGCCGGCGGTTTCGGAGCGCGCCAAGGTCGCCGCGAACTCGCTCAAGTATCGCGATTTCCTAACAGTGATGCTGATTCTCAAGGAACGGAACGCATTTGACGACAACTGGATTTATATCCACGACCCGAGCGTGAAGGTCGGCCGCATCCAGAACTTCAAGTCATGGTCGCCCGAGATGATTCCCGATGCGGACAAGGCCTGCTACGGGCTGGAGTATTTCTGCTTTGAGCACGATGGCCTCTGGGCTTCGTCAGATGATGAATTGATCGCGCTCGCGCAGAAAGAACTTATCCAGATCGGGCTCGCGAAAGAAGGCGATGTGCTTGATGGAACGGTCGTACGCCAGAAAAAGGCCTATCCGGTTTACGATGATGACTACGCAAAGCACGTCCTCACCATTCGTGAAGAACTCGACGCCAATTATCCGAATCTGCACCTGGTCGGCCGCAACGGTATGCACAAGTACAACAACCAGGATCACGCCATGATGACTGCGATGTTGTGCGCGGAGAACATCATCGCGAACACGCAGCTCTACGATCTCTGGGAAGTGAATGGGGATGCTGAGTACCACGAAGCCGGCTCGGAATCGCAGGAGCAGACAGCTGCGAGCGGACTGCGCGCGGTGCCGACGCGAGTTATTGCGCCAGAGCTAGCGCCTAAAAAGTAGACTAGCGAAGGTAGGAATTTGAGAGCGGCGCAATCGAAAGGTTGCGCCGCTTTTCTTTCTGTCATCCCGAGCGAAGTCGAGGGACCCCGCCGCGTTAGCTGTACTTTGGCGGCGGGTTCCCTCGGCTTCGCTCGGGATGACGGAAATTATTCTACCCCGGTGCCGTCGAAGCCTTCCACCGGCACACACGAACAAAACAAATTCCGATCGCCGTAGACGTTGTCGATGCGCGCAACCGCCGGCCAGAATTTGTAATCGCGCAACCACTTTGCCGGAAACGCCGCCTGCTCGCGCGAGTAGGGGTGTTCCCATTTATCTGCAGTGACCTGCCGCGCGGTGTGAGGCGCGTGTTTGAGAACGTTGTTCAGCTTATCCGCCTTGCCGTCAGCGACTGCTTTCATTTCCCCATGAATAGAAATCAGCGCGTCGCAGAAACGATCCAGCTCATCCTTCGATTCACTTTCAGTCGGCTCCACCATCATCGTACCCGCTACCGGCCAGGAAACTGTGGGCGCGTGAAATCCATAATCCATCAGACGCTTGGCGACGTCCTCGACTTCGATTCCGGCTTTTTTCCAATCGCGCAGATCAAGGATGCATTCATGGGCCACGAGCCCGCGTTTGCCTTTAAACAGAACGGGGAAGTAATCGTCGAGACGCTTCGCGATGTAATTAGCGTTCAGGATTGCGGCCTTGGTCGCGTTCGTTAATCCATCTGGGCCCATCATCCGGATGTACATCCAGGAAATCGTGAGAATGCTCGCGCTACCGTAGGGCGCGGCCGCCACCGGTCCGGTCATCCCGAGCGCAGTCGAGGGACCCCGTGGCGTTAGTTGCGACACCTCTAGTTTATCCGCGGGGTCCTTCGACTTCGCTGCGCTTCGCTCAGGATGACTGGTGGCTTTGAGCGTTGGCATGCCCGGGAGATATGGCGCAAGATGTTCCGCCACACCGATCGGACCAACCCCGGGGCCGCCGCCGCCGTGCGGAATGCAAAACGTCTTATGCAAATTCAGATGGCAAACGTCCGCCCCGAAATCGCCCGGCCGGCACAGGCCGACCTGCGCATTCATGTTTGCGCCATCCATGTAAACCTGACCGCCGTGCTCGTGCACAATGTCGCAAATTTCGCGGATCGTTGTCTCGAAAACGCCATGCGTTGACGGGTACGTCACCATGAGCGCCGCGAGATCCTGTGCATGTTGCCCGGCTTTCGCGCGCAGATCATTCAGATCAATGTCGCCATCCTTAAGCGTTATGACCGGCACGACCTTGAAACCGGCCATCACCGCGCTCGCCGGATTAGTCCCGTGCGCGGAAGTTGGAATCAGGCAGACGTTGCGATGACCTTCGCCGCGCGACGCGTGGTGTTCGCGAATGGCGAGCAAGCCGGCATACTCGCCCTGCGAACCGGCATTCGGCTGCAAAGAAACCGCGGCAAATCCGGTAATCTCCGCCAGCCAGCGTTCGAGTTGCTCACACATTTCGCGGTAACCGAGCCACTGATCTTCCGGCGCGAAGGGATGGATGTGGGCAAACTCCGGCCACGAAATCGGAAACATCTCCGCGGTCGCGTTCAACTTCATCGTGCAGGAGCCGAGCGGAATCATGGAATGCACGAGCGACATGTCGCGCGACTCGAGCCGACGCATGTAGCGCAGCATCTCGGTCTCGGTGTCGTAGGAATTGAAAACGGGATGCGTCAGGAATTGCGATTGGCGAACGGCGAAATTCGGGATCGCGAACGAGTCGTCGTCCGGATCGTCATTCTCGAATTCGCGGACATGCGTGCCGCGGAATATCGATAACAACAGCTCGACGTGAGAGTCGTCCGTCGTCTCATCGACGGTGATGCTAATCGAGTGGTCGCCGAGCTGGCGCAGATTGCAGCCGGCGCGTTCTGCGCGTTGCACCAAGTCGGTTGACGAGGCGTTACCGAGTTCAACCCGGATGGTGTCGAAGAAATATTCGTAGGCGATCTCGAATCCGAGCTGCTGCAAACTGCCGGCGATCCTGGCGGCGAAGTGATGAGTGCGCTCCGCGATCGCACGCAGTCCCTTCGGCCCGTGATAAACCGCGTACATCGAAGCCATCACCGCGAGCAAAACTTGCGCCGTGCAAATGTTGCTGGTGGCTTTGTCGCGCCGGATGTGTTGCTCGCGCGTTTGTAGCGAAAGGCGGTAAGCCGGACGTCCTTCGGCATCGTGCGAAACGCCGACGAGTCGTCCGGGAAGGTGACGTTTGAATTGATCACGCGTGGCCATGTAAGCGGCGTGGGGTCCCCCGAATCCGAGGGGAACGCCAAAGCGTTGTGTGCTACCGATCGCGACGTCCGCACCGAATTCCCCCGGCGGTTTCAATAGTGTTAAAGCCAGAATATCGGCCGCGACAATGACCAGAGCGCCGGCATCATGCGCAGATTTTACAAAGCCGGCGTAATCGTGGATCACACCGTCCGTGGCAGGATATTGCACGATGGCACCGACGACCGTTTCGTTGAAGTGAAATTCCTCGAACTGTCCGATTACAATCTCAATCCCGAGCGGTTTCGCGCGCGTCCGCAGCACTTGTAGCGTCTGCGGGTGGCAATTATCGGCCACAAAAAATCGTGAGCGATCGGAGGAATTCGCGTGACACAAGGCCATCGCTTCGGCGGCGGCCGTTGCTTCATCGAGCAGCGAAGCGTTCGCGATATCGAGACCGGTCAGGTCCGTGATCATCGTTTGAAAATTTACCAGCGCTTCCAGCCGGCCTTGTGCGATTTCCGCCTGATACGGCGTGTAGGCGGTGTACCAACCTGGATTCTCGAGGATGTTCCGCTGAATCACCGAGGGAACGATCGTCCCGTGGTAACCGGCGCCGATGTAGGAGCGCAACACACGATTGCGCTGGGCGAGTTCACGCAATTCTTCGAGCGCCTCTTTTTCGCTTTTTGCCGGCGGAAGATCGAGTGACGCCAGCGAGCGGATATTTTTCGGAACGGTCGCGTCGATCAGTTCGTCCATGGTGGCGTAACCGACGACCTGCAGCATTTCCGCGATTTCCTTTTCCTGCGGGCCGATGTGACGGCGGGCGAATGAATTCTCGACCTTCAAGTGGTCGCGGCGCGCCGTTTTGGCAGCGCCGGAACGCGATGGTTTTTCGATTGTCGCCGTTTCGCCGCTGTCCATGTCGAAGTTTACGAGACGCGGCTCGCGCTTCAAGTGAAGCGGTTAGCGAGAATCAAATGTCTGCACACCGTGATCGCGCAGGCGGTCGCGGACTTGTTGCAAATGTTGATGGTCGCGCGTCTCCAAAGTGCAGAGGACGTGCACGGCGGTGATGTCGGAGCCGGCAAAGGCGCGATCGTGTACCACTTGTTTAATGCTCGCGCCGCTGGCGGCGATTTGGGTGGCAAGGTCCGCCAGTCCGCCGGGCCGATCGCTGATCACCGCACGGAAACGCGCGAGACGACCGTCGGCGACGAGGCCGCGTTCGATCACGCGGCTCAAGACATTCGGGTCGATGTTGCCGCCGCACAGCAAAAGCACGACACGCTTTCCTTTCAGTTCATCGAGGTCCGCAAAAAGGCAGGCGGCGAGCGGGGTCGCCGCCGCTCCTTCGACGACTCCTTTTTCAAGTTCAACGATCCGCAGAATCGAGATCGCAATTTGCTCTTCGGTCACGGCGACGGTCCGATCGACCAACGAGCGCGCCGTCGCGAAGGCGTTCGCGCCTACTTGTGGAATGGCGAGGCCGTCGGCGAGTGTCGCCTGCATCTCGATGGGCGTTGGTTTTCCCGCTTCCAGCGCGGCTGAGAAACTCGCTACGCTTTCCGCTTCGACGGCGATGATTTTGACGCTCGGCTTTTTTGTTTTGATCGCGAGCGCAACTCCCGCCAGCAAGCCCGCTCCGCCAACCGGGATGACTACGGCATCGACGTCAGGCACTTGCTCGAGGATTTCCAGGCCCATCGTGCCCTGGCCTGCGATAATCGCCGGATCGTCGTAACCATCGACATAGGCGAGATTTTTTTCGGTCGCGATCTCGTACGCGCGCGCCTTGGCTTCGGCAAAATCTTTTCCGTGCAGGACCACCGCCGCACCCAATTTCTGGCAGTTTCCGATTTTGATCAGCGGCGCATGTTTCGGCATCACCACCGTCGCCGGAATGCCGAGCAATTTCCCCTGGTAGGCGAGCGCCTGCGCGTGATTGCCGGCGGATGCAGCGATCACTCCGCGTTTCTTTTGCTCGGCCGATAATTGCGAGAGCGCGTTGCAGGCACCGCGTTCCTTGAAGCTTCCAGTCCGCTGCAAGTTATCGAGCTTGCAATAAATTTCCATGCCCGTGAGTTCGCTCAGGGGGATCGATGGCGGGCAGGGCGAATAATAGACGGAGTTTTTGATCCGTTCGCGGGCGGCCTCGATGTCGCTGAGCGAAATCATGTGCCTTGCATACACTGCCCGATTTTCGGCGGCAACTTCCGCGTCGAATCGCTAGGCGGCCACCACCGAGTCGAGCGCATCCCGGACTTTTGCCGCCAGTTGTTCAGGATCGAACGGCTTGGCGAGAAAGAACATTTCGCTTTCGTGCAAATTGTCGGCCTGTAATGACTCGGGCAAGTAACCGGAGACGAAAATAATCGGGGTCGCGGGACTGGAATCACGCAGCCAGCTGGCGAACTGCCGGCCGCTCATTTGCGGCATCACCATATCGGTAATCACGAGATCTACATTGCCGCCTGATACACGCATTAAATGTTTAGCGTCCTCGCCGCTCGCCGCCTCGATGACTTTGTAGCCGAGGCTGCGTAGCACCCGCACGGTGACGTGACGCACGTTCGCGTCATCCTCGAGGACAACGATGCGCTCGGTCCCCGTCTGAAGTTTGGAAGCCCGCGGTTTCTTGTAGGCGTGCGGCGCAGGTGGCGGAACGATCGGCAGAAAAATCCTTACCGTCGTGCCGCGGTTCAACTCGCTCTCGACCATGATATTACCACCACTTTGCCGGATTAATCCGTAGCACGTCGCCAAGCCCAGCCCGCTCCCGTCGCGATCTTCCTTCGTCGTAAAAAATGGTTCGAAGAGATGAGCTTTAACGTTCTCATCCATGCCGACTCCGTCATCGCACACCGAGATTATCGCGTAATTTCCGGGTTCGATGTCCAACGGTTTGGCGCCGGTGAAGTTCTCATCGATCAGGAGCGTGGCGGTCTCGAGAACGAGACGGCCACCCTTTGGCATGGCGTCGCGGGCATTGACGGCAAGGTTGAGAATGATCTGCGACAATTGATCGGGATCTACGCTGATATGGGAAGGCGTCGCTTCGGCATTCAGTTCGCAGACGACGTCGATATTTTCTCCGAGTAAACGGAGAACGGAGCGTTCCAGATTAACAATGCTCGCGTTAACTTCGACCACGCGTGGCTCCAGCGGATGCCGGCGGCTGAAAGCAAGAAGTTGTCGTGTTAAGGCCGAAGCTCTACCGGCAGCGTTCCGAATTTCCGCAACGTATTTTGAGACCGCGCCTTTGCCGGAAGTTTCCGCGAGAACGAGGTCGCTGTAGCCAAGGATTGCGGTAAGGAAATTATTGAAGTCGTGCGCCACTCCGCCAGCGAGCTGGCCAAACGCTTCCATCTTTTGTGAGCGGCAAAGCTGATCCTGTAGTTGTTTGCGCTCCGTCACATCCATCAGCGCGCCGATGAAACGTACCGGCCGCAGCAACTCGTCACGCAGAATCAGTGCACGCTCCAGCAGATGAATGTAAGTCCCGTCGGCACGGCGAAATCGATATTCCCCGGACCAATGATCCGACTCCGAGTTAACCGCATCGCGAATCGAGGCCGCGGTGCGGGCGCGATCGTCCGCGTGCAAACGTTGTTGCCAGAAACCGATTGAATTGCGGGCGGGCGAGGGCGTGTAACCAAGGAGCGTCTCCAGACCCTGTGGCCAGGCGAGTTCGCCGCTTTTTACATCCCAATCCCGAACCGCATCATTGGTAGCGCGCGCAACAAATTCGAGATAGCCCGGAGTTTGATGCTGCAATTCTTCGTCAAGCGGCCAGCGGTTTTCATGATGATGAGTGGTGGTATTTTGGAAGGCCGTAAGGGGGACGTCGGGCATCGCGATGTGGTTTGGTTTCAGTCGAAAATCGAATGCGTCGACGGCCCGCAAAGGCAGTGCAGTTATTAGCTAGAAACATGCCTGTGCGTGCCAGCTAGGGTGCGGCGTCGGAAGGCGCAATTGTGGTTCTCGGAAAGTAACGACCAGCGCAGAATTTATGGAAATACGAAAGCAATCTCGACTGCAATGGGAGGAAGATTGTCATTCGCAAGAACGAGGTGTTCGCACGCGACCGGAGATCTGCGGGATTCTAAAGTAGAGCGTCGTCGGTGCGGATCTGAGCTCGGTGCACTTTGCGGCGATGAAGCAACGCACCGAACACGGCAAAACTGCACGATCCAAATGCGGTCCA
>JBBQHM010000025.1:0-23773 GCA_038323965.1 Chthoniobacterales bacterium
ATCAACGCGAAGGTGCTGTTGTCGGCTCCCTTGGCGACGATAAGCAAATCTGATTCGCCATGGCCGGTGCTGACGGAATGCCAGACACGATGATCAACGATCCGCGTCGGTGGCAGCTTCGACGTGGCAGTTGCGAGCCACTCTACGAATGCTGCGTCGCTCTCCACTTCTTCCATCACGAGCAAGTCCACATCCCGCTCGCTTACTGCCTCGAAGGCTGGAGTGTCTCTCAACGACATGTAGATACTTACACCGGCACGGCTGCGGCGCGACCTTCGCGTACCGCGATGCGCGGCACTAACGGCGCGGTCGGCGGATACAGGAACCGCAACATCGGATCGACGCGCGCAGCCCACGCGCCTTCACTGTGGTCCGCGCCTTCTGCTTCGGTGTAATGCAGGTCGTTGTGCAGCCGCCAGCCTTTTTCCACCAGCGCATCGCGCAGTGTTCGCGCGCGTTCCCAACCCGGTTCGTGCGTCCCCGTATCGATCCAGATTTTTAATGGAAGCTTTCCCTCAAGACTTTCGACCATCCCGATGATGACTTGCCTGTCCCACCAGATCGATGGGGACATCACGGCGAGCCGCGAGAAAATGTGCGGAAACCAAAGCCCAAGGCACATCGTGAGGAGTCCGCCTAACGAAGATCCGGCGAGCCCAGTAAACTCAGCCTCAGTCTTCGTTCGGTAGGTTTTGTCGATGTAAGGTTTCAACTCCTCGATCAGGAACCGACCATACTTCTTCGCGAGACCACGGCTGCGCTTCTTGCGCTTTGCCTCCTCGTCGATCACGCCGCGTGTCGGCGCGTATTCATGAATGCGATCCTCTCCGGTGTTGGCAATCGCTACGATGATGATCGGCTCGATCAGTCTTTTACGGATTAGTCGCTGCGCCGTTTCGTCCACGCCCCATTCGACCTGCGAAAATGCCGTGGCCGCGTCGAAGACATTTTGCCCGTCCTGCAGATAGAGCACCGGATATCGCAGCCGACGATTCCGGCGGTAGCCGACCGGCAGATACACCAGGATGTCGCGACGATTCCGCAGGATGCGCGATTCGAAATGCGAATGCTTGTGGATGTTGCCGGTAAGCGTGTGGTCAGACATGGAAGCGGAGACGCATCGCTGAGGAAATCGCGCTTGTCCAACCGCCTGGCCGTGGCCACTTTGTCTGCCCCTCGGCACGCCACGATATGAACGAGCGCCACATCAAATGGTTCACCCCGTACATGGGCCGGGAATTCGATATGCTCGTGTTTGGCGATGGGGGTGGACTGCCGCTCATTCTCTTTCCGACTTCATTCGGCCGCTATTACCAGAACAAGGATTTTGGCCTGACCGACTCAGTCGCGCATTTCGTCGATAGCGGACGGCTTACCGTTTACTGCCCGGACTCGGCTGACCTAGACAGCTTCTACAACAAAAGCATTCATCCGGCCGATCGTGTCCGGACACACATCGCGTACGAGAACGTCATCGTCGGTGACGTCTTCGATTTTGCGCGGCGCGAATGTTCGGCGCAACGAGTCGCAGTTTGCGGCGCCAGTCTCGGCGCTTATCACGCGGCCAACATAGCCTTCAAGCACCCGGACGCGGTGAGCCACCTCATTAGCCTCAGTGGCGCCTTCGACATCGGCGATTTTTTCGACGGCTATCACGACGACAACATCTACTTCAATAGCCCTTACCAATATCTCCCGAACATTTCCGACCCGTGGAAGTTTAACCACATGGGCATTATTCTCGGCACCGGCGAATGGGATAACACGCGACACGAATCGCTGCGCATGTCGGAGATCCTGAATTCAAAGGGCATCCGCCACTGGCTCGATGACCGGAAATGGTGCGGCCACGATTGGAACTACTGGCGCGAGATGCTGCCTTACTATTTGTCGACGATTTAAGAGCGGTCAGTGCTGGCAACGTGCGCACCAGGCCGTCGTGCGGCCGCCAACGGTGGCACGTTTTAGGGTGGTGCCATCGCGCGGACATCTGCCTGCGCGCGCCCAGCGCACATTGAGTAGCCAACTTGGCGGCGGATCGGAGAAGTCGCGTCCGATAATGCGCAATGCCTCTCGCGCTACGAAACGCGTGGCGCGATAAATCAGCGCGCGCTGCCTGGCGGTGAGTTTTCCGGTGCGGTGAGCCGGCAGGACTTTTGCGCGCCAAAGAATTTCATCCGCCATCCAATTTCCGATACCGGAGAAGCCCGATTGCATGAGCAGAACGGCTTTGATCGGCGCTTTCGCGTGGCGAATCAGAAATCGATCGAAGAACGCGCGCGTAAACCCGGGCGAGATGATCTCCGGCGGATCGTCGTCGCTCCACCACGGCTGCGTATTTTTGCCATGATGAAACTGCACCCGACCGAACTGACGCGCATCGCGAAAAACGAGGGTTCGCTTCGCCAGCGACAGCACCAGATGATCATGCTTTTCAGCCCTGTAATCAGCGGGCGCGCTCCACATTTTTCCCGACATGCCGAGATGCAGGCCAAGACAGTTATCGTCCGAAAACCGGAAGAGCATCCGCTTACCGCGCGCCTCGGACCGAAGCAGTCGCTTCCCGCTCAGCGCGCGGACGAGCGCGCGCGTGTTCGTGCCACGAAAAATCCGCTTCTCCGCATGCAGCGCAACACCGAGCACGGTCTCGCGCATTCCCGCATCCCATTGGCGTCGGTAGAATTCAACCTCGGCAAGTTCCGGCACAAGGCATCATACGCATTAGAAACTGGCGCGGCGACATTACTCGACTACGCTTTTCGCCCCGCTGCATCCGGACGACCTAACGAACAAGCGCATGAAAAAAATCGGCATTCTCTACGGGCAGGAAAACTCGTTTCCACCTGCATTCATCGAGCGCGTAAACCAAAAATCAGGCGGCAAGGATTTTGTCGCTGAGCCGGTGAAGATCGACAAGGTCATCCAGGGCGAATCCGCCGGTTACGATGTCATCATCGATCGCATATCCCAGGATGTGCCCTTCTATCGCGGCTGGCTGAAAAACGAAGCGCTGACCGGATGCTCGGTGGTGAACAACCCGTTCTGGTGGAGCGCGGACGAGAAGTTTTTCAATAACGCCCTGGCTACAAAGATCGGCGTCGCCGTTCCCAAAACGGTGCTCCTGCCCTCCCACGAAATTCCGCCCGACACGAGTGCGGGCTCGTTCCGTAACCTCGCTTACCCACTCGATTGGGAAGCGATGTTTGCCTACATCGGCTGGCCTGCGTTCTTCAAACCATTCGCCGGCGGCGGGTGGAAGAATGTCTACCGCTTAAACAATCCGGGAGAGTTTTATCGCGCCTACAGCGAAACCGGCCAGCTCGTGATGATGCTGCAGGAGGAAGTGAAGTTCGATATGTACTTCCGTTGCTACTCCATCGATCAGCGCAACGTCCGCATCATGCCCTACGAGCCGCGCAATCCGTATCACTTGCGCTATCAAACCGAATGGAAAACCCCGCGCGCGATTCTCGCCAAAGTGGAGGAAGGCGTGCTCGCGCTAAACCATTACCTCGGCTACGACCTCAATACGGTTGAGTTCGCGATACGGGACGGCGTGCCGCTCGCCATCGACTTTTGCAACCCCGCACCGGACGCCGAAGTGACCTCGGTTGGACAGGCAAATTTCGACTGGGTGGTCGAAGCCGTCTCCGACATGGCCATCCGCAAAGCGCGCGAGCATCAACCCGGCAAGGACAACCTGAGCTGGGGCAAGTTTATGCAAGCCGCCGTGACGAAGCGCAAATTAAGCGAGCTAAAATAACGGTCATCCCGAGCGGAGCGCAGCGCAGTCGAGGGACCCCGTAGGGAAAGAGCGATCCCGCTAGTTATTCCACGGGGTCCCTCGACTCCGCTCGGGATGACCATTTGAGAGGTTGCTCGCCCTACAAAAATAATCTGTGTAAATCCGCGAAATCTGCGGATGCTTTTCTTTCGCAGGCGCCATGAAAGAGCATCAGTTTACCCTCGGGATTGAAGAAGAGTTCGCGATCGTCGATCCGCAAACGCGCGAACTGAAATCCCATATCCAGGAAATTCTGGAGGGCGGTAAAGTCACGCTCAAGGAACAGATCAAGCCGGAGATGCATCAGTCCGTCGTCGAGCTTGGCACCGAGATTTGCCAGGACATCGCCGATGCCCGGAAGCACGTCGTCCAGCTTCGCGGCGAGCTGGCGAACCTTGCCGGACGCGCCAACCTTAAGATCGCTTCGGCGGGCACGCATCCATTCTCACATTGGCGCGATCAACTCATCACCGAGGGCGAACGCTACAAGGAGATCGTGCGGGACATGCAGCTGCTGGCGCGCGCCAATCTCATCTTCGGACTGCACGTCCATGTCGGTATTCCGGATCGCGAAACGGCGATCCAGGTGATGAACCAGGCGCGCTACTTTCTGCCACACATTTATGCCCTTTCGGTCAATTCGCCCTTCTGGGTGGGACACGACACCGGACTTAAAGGGTATCGCCTGAAAATCTTCGAGCGCTTCCCGCGCACCGGAATTCCCGATGCCTTCGAGTCGCTCTCCGAGTACGACGATTACTGCAAACTTCTCGTTAAGACGGGTTGCATCGATAACGCGAAGAAAATTTGGTGGGACATCCGACTGCATCCGTTTTTCGACACGCTCGAAGTGCGCGTATGCGATGCGCAATCCCGCGTCGAAGACACGCTCGCCATCGCCGCGTTGATCCAGGCTGTGATCGTAAAACTGCACAAGCTCGTCCGGCAGAACACGACGTTCCGGGTTTATCGCCGACGTCTGCTGGATGAAAACCGCTGGCGCGCCGCGCGCTACGGTATCGGGGGAAAGCTCATCGATTTCGGCAAGCAGGCCGAGGTGGAAGCGCGCAGCTTAATTCACGAGATCGTAGATTTTGTAACGCCTGAAGTTGACGAACTTGGCAGTCACCGGGAAATCGCGCACGTCGATCGTATTCTTCGCGAAGGGACGGGCGCTGACCGTCAGCTGCACAAATTTGCCGAGACCGGCGATATCAAATCAGTAGTCGATCAGATCGTCGACGAAACCTACGAAGGTCTTGATGTTTCACAGACGCAACTGCCGCTCGCATCTTAAATTTATGCCGGACCGTCACGCTACTGATCCGATTGCCGTCGATCCCGATTTAATCCCGGGCGCACGCAATGCGATCCGCGTCTGCCTGCGGGTAAAGCCGGCAGAACGGGTTACGATTATTACCGACGAAGCAACGCTCGATATCGCAGCGGCGTTACAATGCGAGATTGAGGAGACGGGCGCACAGCACGTGCTTTTTGTGCTCGAGAATTATTCGCCGCGGCCACTGACCGATATGCCGCGGACGATATTGGATGATCTTGCCACGTCTCAAGTCTCGATCTTTTGCGCGCAAGTGCAGCGCGGTGAACTCGGCTCGCGCATGCAAATGAGCGATGTGGTGAACAAGCATCGCATCCGCCACGCGCACATGGTGAACATCACGCGCGCGATCATGCTGGAAGGAATGCGCGCCGATTTTCTCGCGGTGGATGCGTTGAGTCAGCGGCTCGTGGAACGAGCGCGGATGACCGAGCGCGTGACATGTAAGACGCCGCATGGAACCGAATTCGAGGCCGAGATATCGCCCAAGCTGAAGTGGTTAAAGACAAGCGGCATCATCACGCCGGACAAATGGGGCAACCTTCCCGGCGGCGAGATTTTCACCTCACCTGGTAACACCAACGGCACCTTCGTGGTCGACGGAGTGGTGGGTGATTACCTCTGCGCCAAGTACGGCGACATCGAGGCAACGCCGTTGACGATCGAGGTCGAAGACAATCGAATTCGCGCAATGCGATGCGACAACATCGATCTTTTGCGCGACTTCACTGCCTATACCAGCACGGATGCGAATAGTAATCGCGTCGGAGAATTTGCCAT
The DNA here is from genome assembly GCA_038323965.1 of Chthoniobacterales bacterium. Lineage (GTDB taxonomy): Bacteria > Verrucomicrobiota > Verrucomicrobiia > Chthoniobacterales > UBA10450 > JBBQHM01. Next base: position 5,904 of record JBBQHM010000025.1, read on the forward strand.
CGGTACGAACACCGCCTGCACGCGCGTGATCGGCAACATTCTACAGGACGAAAAAATTCCGGGCATTCACATCGCGTTCGGCCATCCCTACTCCGAGCACACCGGCGCCGACTGGTTTTCCAAAACGCACATCGACTGCGTTGGGCGTAACTTCGATATCTGGTTCGATGGCGATCAGGTCATGCGCGGTGGCAAGTTTCTGATCTAGCGGCGATGCATCCCGAGCTGCGCGCGCGGTTCAACGCGGACTTCACGCCCGCGAAATATGACGCTTTGATCAACTGTCTTAACACGACGGAGTATTGGCCGTCTCATTTCCGCACGGCGGAGTCTCCCCTATTTTTAACGCGCGAATTCACCGAGGAAATCGTCACGGCAGCGAACGAAATTGTAGATCTGACGCGAACGCCTGAATTTATGCGGCATGCGGCGGATGCGGTCCCGGACGGGCTCAGCGTACCGAACGAAAGCCCGCATCCGAATTTCATTGCGGTCGATTTCGGTGTCTGTAACTACGAGGGCCGGCTTGTCCCGCGGCTGATTGAGCTACAAGGCTTTCCGAGTTTATACGGATTCCAATTCCTGCTGCTGGATTGCATGAGGCGGGCGTATCCATCGATTCCGTCTGCCTGGACCTCGGCGTTTGGCGGCATTCATGATGACGACTACCTGGGACTTCTCCGCCGCGCCATCTTTGGTGAGTGCGAGCCGGAGAACGTAATTTTACTCGAGATCGAGCCGGAGAAACAAAACACACGGATCGATTTTGCCTCTACGGAGCGACTCCTTGGCATCACTCCAGTTTGTGTAACGAAGATTAGAAAGCATAAACGCCGCCTATTCTACGACCGCGCCGGGCGCGAAGTGAGGATCGATCGAGTTTTCAACCGCGTAATCTTCGACGAGCTGTTGCGACGCCGCGACTTGCAGTTGGCCTTTAGTTTCCAAGACGACCTTGAAATCGAATGGGCCGGACATCCGAATTGGTATTTTCGAATCAGCAAGCATTCACTGCCATTCTTGAACACCAACTATACTTCGCCAGCCTACTTTGCGGATGAGTTTCCTCGTGGAGAATCCCTCCACGACTTTGTTCTAAAACCGCTCTATTCATTTGCCGGCGCCGGGGTAGACCTCGCGCCCACCGCGCAAAAGCTTTCGGCGTTGGAGAAGCCCCACGAATGGATCCTGCAGACAAAAGTGACTTATGCGGATTTTGTTGCGACACCCGATGACAAAAAATCGAAGGCGGAAATTCGCATGTTGTATGTGTGGCCGGACGATGGTTCCCCGATTCTGGTTAATAACCTAGTCCGGATGAGTCAGGGCGAGATGATGGGCGTCAAGTTCAACAAAGACAAGACCTGGGTGGGATCAAGTATCGCGCTGCGTCAGCGAGATTGAACTGCTACGCGTCTGCCAACTCGTCGTTAGTCTCCGCGAAGGCGTTGATGGCGAACTCAAGATCTTCGCGCGAGTGCGCGGCGCTTACCTGCGTTCGCACCCGTGCTGTCCCGAGCGGAACGACCGGGTAGAAGAAGCCAATTACGTAGACGCCTTTCTCCAGCATCCGCGTGGCGAATTTCTGTGACTTTGCCGCATCGCCAATCATGATCGGGACGATAGGATGAGTTCCTGGTTTAATTGTCACCCCACGTGTCGTTAGTCCGGCACGGAAGAATCTGGTATTCTCTTCAAGCTTGTCTCGCAGAGCTGTTGATGAATTAAGCAACTCAAGCGCCTTCAAAGTGGCCGCGACGATAGGCGGGGCCACGCTATTTGAGAATAGATAGGGACGAGATCTTTGCCGGAGCAGCTCGATGATGTGTTTTCGTCCGCTGGTGAATCCGCCGCTGGCGCCACCTAATGCTTTGCCAAGCGTCCCGGTGATGATGTCGATTTTTCCCATGACATCGCGAAACTCGTGCGTGCCGCGCCCGGTTTTGCCGAGAAATCCACTGGCGTGGGCATCATCGATCATCGTGATCGCACCGTATTTTTCTGCCAGCGTAACGATGGCACCGAGGTCGGCGATGGTGCCGTCCATCGAAAAGCATCCATCGGTCGCGATCAGTTTTACCTTCGCGCTAGACGCTTCCTGAAGTTTCGCCTCCAGCTCCGCCATATCGTTATGTTTGTAACGGGAACGCTGGGCTTTGCAGAGGCGAATGCCGTCGATAATCGAGGCGTGATTCAGCTCATCGGAGATGACCGCGTCTTCCGGCCCGAGGATTGTCTCGAACAAGCCGCCATTGGCATCGAAAGCGCTCGGATAAAGAATGGTATCTTCGGTCCCAAGGAATCGGGTCAATGCCGCTTCGAGCTCTTTATGGATGTCCTGTGTTCCGCAAATGAAGCGTACGCTTGCCATGCCGAAGCCGTGGCTATCCAGCGCCGCTTTGGCAGCGGCAATCAGCTCGGGATGATCGGCCAGCCCCAGGTAATTGTTCGCGCAGAAGTTTAAGACTCGCTGTCCCGCGCCCACTTCAATGTGCGCGTCCTGAGCGGTCGTGATGATCCGCTCTGTTTTGTAGAGCCCCTGCGCACGGATCTCATCCAGCGTCCGGGTGAGCTGCTGATCAAATACTTCAAGCATGAACTAACTTTGTGGCAAACTGGCGCCTGCGCAATCCGGTCGATCAGCGGGACGCTAATCTCGCCACCCGGAAGCCAGCCACAACACCGGATTTTCCGTCGGACTGATATTTGCTTCCGGCTCGAGTACCACGCTTCCGTTGACGGCGTGCGTTTGCAGAAAACCGCCTAGTTGTCACGACCAGACCGTCAGGTAGGCGTCGCTACTCCAGCCAAATTGGGGATCCGGAGCCGGACCGATATTCGCAGAGCGTGCGTCGGGTTCCGGCACGTGCGCCCCGCCCACCAGCCACACCCGACTGCCTCTCTCCAGCGTCGATTGCATCCTCGAGTAAAGGTCGGCCAACGGTGTCTGCTGGGACATTTTCGATTTCATCAGATCAAATCGATGCACTCGATGGAAAGGGAAGTCTGGTACGGTCATCCATGCAGCATGACCTTGATAATACCGTTGAAAGGATACGCCCAAATACCATGGGTTAACGACTACTAGATCGCTCGCTGCTGCATTCTGCTTTAGAAATTCGGCCACCAGATCGATGTTTGTATTCCGCACTCTTACTCGCGACCACCCTGCCACGGGCAACAAACAAAGTGCCGCGACAGCAAATCCGATCCGGCAGGCCCGGTAGATTGAAGCAGGCGGACGCAGCGCGAGAAGAGGATCGAGCAAGCCCGCGATGAACACTACTAACGTCAGATAATACCAGGGCTGGGTCGGGTAGTTTACTCCCCTCAGGAAGAGGTAGTAAAATCCGACTCCGAATAGTAACGATAGAAACGCAAAGGCCTTCGCATCGGTTTCTCCCGTTGTCTCGGAATGCCATTGTCTGACCACGACGAGCATGCCACTTATCAGCGCTCCGGTAATCGTTGCGATCCAGATCCATGGCATAAGGATTACGGGTTCGCCGAGGGCTATCGTAAGTTGGCTGAGCAGGCCGCCGATCCCGACCGGATATTTTAGCAGGACGTTCCAGTCTGCGGTGGAATAGCGAACCAAGTATGGTACTGCCGAGGCGCCACATACAACCCCGATTAGTAGTGCGACCGAAGCATCGCGCCGACGTCGACGAAGGACGAGCACAATGGCAGCAGAGATGGTCATTGCGGCCAGCAGTGGCAGATTGTTCAAAAGCAAGTGCGTACTGGCGAGGGCCGACGTCAGGAGCGCAGCGCTGATGAGCTTGGTTGGACGACTCAGCGCGCGTGCCGCCAGCCCTATTGTGAGTAGTAGAAGCATGCTTCCGATTCCGTAACCGCGAACAGACGTTCCCCACATTAGGAAAGCGGTGTTGAATCCTACGAGAGGGAGAAGAAATAGCGGCGGACCTGATTTCCATGCTCGACAGTTGAAAAAGCTAATCGGAATAAGCGATAGCCCTACCAGGAGTCCAAACGTCCGCAGCGCACCGTCGGTAGTGCCGGTGAACGCAGTAAAAGTGCGCAGGGTAATGGGGAATAGCATTGGAAATGATTCAAATGGATAAAGGAGTCCGATCTCCTTGAACGTTCCCATCCGTGCGAGCTGAACCGCTCCCGCTTCGTCGCGCCAGAGCCCGCCTGCGCTGAGGCCGCGAACGGCGAGTAAGACCACGAACGCAATCGCCGCCAAGATCGCAACGACCATTTCGATGTGATCAATTCGCCGATTTGAGGGCGTCGAGCGCATGGTTGCCAATACTCGCACGCTGATTCCTATTCGTCGCCGGCCGCACGCGACAAGTCGTGATAGCAGAACTCGGAGTTATTTCGAAGGTTGCGCAATAGAGAGTTTTTGTTCATAACGCGGGCAGCGTGCTTGGCATGAATCATAACCGGTTACTCGCGCTTTTCCTCACCGCGGTGGCTGCAGCATGTCTCACTTCCTGTGAAACCGGAAATGTTGCACGCGGGCTCCCGGCATACGAACCGCCGATTGCGAAATCGAGCTTCCAATTCGTACGGACGACTGCCTATACCCATACCGAGTCGGACCACCTGGAATATACCAACCACAATGCTCTCGACGGCGAACTTCACGCCGCGGGACCGCCCGTGCGACGGGTCGACACCAGCCCAACACAACTCTCGTTAGGCCTGGCGACTTCGGATAATTACCGGATTGCTTCCTCCTCGGCCGCACCGCAGCCGTTCTCGATGGCTGATGAAGATGAAGTCTCTCCGAAAGCCCGACCGATAAAAAAGGCCGCTCCCAGTTTACCGTCCCAATCTCGCGAATCTCGGCGCGCCATCCCGCTTCCCGTAAGACAATCACCCCGGATTGGCAGCGCGGCGGCGGACTGGTCGCGCTGGCCGGCGGGTACGACCTTCCGCCTTCTCTCGACGCGACAGATTTATCGCGTGGATGATTATGGCTGGGGACTCGCGGGTCGTAATACCATTGATCTTTACATGGCCACGCCGCTGGACATGAACTCCTGGGGCGTGCGACAGGAACAGATCCAGGTCATCGCCTGGGGAGACCCACAGGAAAGTCTGCGACTGCTGCAATCGCATCAAAATTACAAACACATCCGCCGGATGGTCATGGAACTACAGGGCCGCGAACAGGACGCCGCCACGCTTCAATAGCCGCCTCGTGGGATCGTTCTCGAAATTCGCGGCGGCAATCGCGCTCTCTGTTCTGGCCGCGAGCCTAACGAGCGCTGCGAGCCCTGCCAAACAGGTTTTGGTGGGCGCTACCCTGATTAATCCGGGCGCTTCCGCGATCGTCGAGAACGCGTTCATTGAGATCGAGGGTGATCACATCTTGAGCGTCGGAACGATGGACAAACTTCCGACGTCGCCGGGAATCTCCCGGATCGACTGTCGGGGAAAGTTTGTTCTTCCCGGTTACATTGATACGCACGTGCACTTCTTCCAGTCCGGTGACTTGTTTACGCGGCCGGACGTTGTCGATCTGAATAATGTGCGGCCCTACCGAGAAGAGGTGGCCTGGGTGAAATCGCACGTCGACGACGTGTTTAGCCGGTACATCCAGTGCGGAGTTACCAGTGTCGTCGATGTGGGTGGCCCGATGTGGAACTTTGACGTTCGCCAACGGTCGCGAACTAGTGCGAAAGCGCCGCGCGTCGCCGTGGCAGGCCCACTGATTTCGAGCGTCGCCCGCCCCCAGCTCGATCTCGGTGATCCGCCGATTGTGAAGATCGACACGCCCGATCAGGCGCGCGAGTTCGTCCGAAAATTAGCGGAGCAACATCCGGATTATATCAAAATCTGGTATGTCGTAAGTCCGGACAGTCCAGTCGCGAAATTTCGACCGGTCGTGCATGCCGTTATCGAGGAAAGTCATGCCCTGAAGCTGCGCGTTGCCGTTCATGCTACTGAACTTGAAACTGCCCGTGCGGCCGTGGAAGAAGGAGCGGATCTACTGGTCCACTGCGTCACCGATAAAATAGTTGATGACGCGTTTGTCCATTTGCTGCGGGAGCGCGGGACGATACTCACCCCCACGCTCGTTGTTTTCGAACGTTACGGGCGCACGTTCGCCAACAAGCTCGATCTCGCGCCGGAAGAAAAGGCGTGGGGCAATCCGGAAGTGATCGCCTCCCTCGATGTCACGCGTTTGCCGCCGGACAAAATGCCATCCCGCCTGACCGAGGCGCTCGCGAACCCCGACGCAACGCTCACCCGTATTCGCCAGACCTACGATGTCGCCTTCAAGAACTTAAAAATCCTGCACGATGCCGGGGTAACGATTGCGGCCGGGACTGACGCCGGGAATATCGGAACAATTCACGGCCCAGCGCTCTTCCATGAATTCCAATTAATGCACCAAGCCGGACTGACCCCGCGAGAAATCCTCCGGTGTGCGACAGCAAACGCCGCCCGAGCCTTCGGCGGCGAAACCGGCGGGAAGATTGGCGAGATTGCTCCCGGCAAATTTGCCGATCTTGTGATCTTAAACTCGAATCCGCTCCACGATATTGCACATGCGTCCGATCTTCAGGCAGTCATGAAAAGCGGCGTTCTATATCCGGCGCAATCGCTGGAAATGATTCCCTGATTTTCGTCACGGCCCCTCAGCGGCAGCGACGATTATTTTCCGTTCCAGAAATTATAACGGTGGCCCGCTTCATGCTGAATTTCTGTTTGGGGCCAGACTCATTTGGCCCGGGTTTTTCGAAGGGAGTTTTCGATGTGTTTAGCACTGTATATCGGCGCGCCGAAGGCGTTGCCCACTGTTCCATGGGATCCGCTGAAGCCGGCTTTCCACGTCATTAAGCTGCTCAAAAAGGGAGCGGACGTTCGCCGGCTTCTACGCTGCGAACATATTTATTATGTCGGTTCGCATGAAGGCTGTTCGTGCGCATTTAACTACGAGCACGAATTCAAGTCGGTGCTTGAGCTGCGCGACTATCTGCGCGGCGCACTTTCCATCGCCGACGAGATTGACGGCTTCGCCTGCAGACCGGGTAGCGAGAAGCTTCCCGTCAAGCATTCCATCATCACGTCGCCGGATGGGATTGCACTGCCCGAATTCTTCTTTCAGGACAGCCAGCGAATCGTGATTCGCTCAAAGAAATCGCTACGCGCACGACGTCGATCGACTCCGGAGAACGCTGCACCCAAACGCAAGCGCTCCCTGGGGGCTTCCCGTCAATTGAAGTAGCGCGACGAACATTCATCCAGCTCATCTCGATCCGCGGACACGCAGGCGACGTCACACGCCCGAATAGAAGGAGCAAGGTACGACAGGGAGGCGCCCTCGTCGTTTGAAGATGTCGTCTGTCAGATGATTCATCTTCCGTCGGAAACGCAGAAAATAGAAAGTAACAATATGGGTCTCTTCAATAATTTGATGACGAAAATTTTTAGCCACGCGCCGAGCAACGCCCAGGCTTCCACCGGACAGACGAGCGCTGGTGCGCCGGCTTCGCAACCTGTAACCGGGACTGCTCCTGCAGCAACGTCGGGCTCAGTGCCGGCGCCGGCTCAGAACGTGGACGTGGCGGCGATCCTCGACGGCCTTGCGGCGAAGAGTTCGGAAAAACTCGATTGGAAACACTCAATCGTCGATCTCATGAAGCTTGTCGGCATGGACAGCAGCTTTGGCGCTCGCAAAGAGCTCGCGCAAGACCTGCACTACACGGGCGACACCAACGATTCCGCGTCGATGAATATGTGGCTGCACAAAGAAGTGATGCAGAAGCTGTCGCAGAACGGCGGCAAAGTTCCGGCCGACCTGTTAAATAAGTAATCGTACAGAATCAAGGCCAGCTGCCACGTGTTGCGCGCTCGGGGCACTGAGCGATCCCATGTCCGCGGCTGGAGGAGCGCTCGTGCCGGAACCGAACGCAGCCTGGCTGGCTGGCGTCCTCATGGTTGCCGGGGCAGTCTTCCAGCAGCGCCCGCGGCATTAGTAATCGCATTCTCAAATTGCTGGCGTTGAATGACAACGCGGCACGCTGCGTTAGATTTGTCGCGCGATGAGTTCATATCCACCCAAGCTCGAAGCAATCATTAACCTTTTCGAGACGCTGCCGGAAATCGAACGGCGTGAGACACTCGTTTCCTACGCCGATAACGCGAAGAAGCAGGAGCCGAAGCCGGGCGAAACGTTCGACCTTGAAGACATCCGCAAAGACGAAGAATGCGCGGATACGGTGGGTGTATATCTCAAAGTGGACGGCGAGGACAAGGCTCACATCCGCATGACGCTTGGACCGGAAGTGCAAACCCTAACGAGGGCTATGACTGCGATTCTGTGCAAGGGTCTTGATGCACGCTCACCTCGCGAAATCCTCGATCTGCCGAGCGATTTTGTCACTAGAATCGTGGGCGCAGAACTGGTGCGCGTCCGCAGCCAGACGATTTACTACGTCCTCTCGCGCATCAAAGGCATTTGCAAAGTCTGGCTCGACCGTCAGCGCGCCGCGACTGCCGCGAGTTAGTCGGATTCTACGGTGGCTCTCGACTACGTCCGTTTCGGCGGTTGGGAAAACAATGTGCTTCTGTGCAACGACCGCGTTGAGGTCATCATCACGCTCGATGTCGGGCCTCGTGTCATTTCTTATCGCAGGTCCGCTGGCGAAAACGTCTTCAAGACCTTTGCGGATCAACTGGGTGGAGTCGGCGAATCCGCATGGCAGGCACGCGGCGGGCACCGTTTTTGGCTCGCTCCGGAAGACAAAGTGAAAAGCTACATCCCCGATAATACCGGTATCAAACACCTCGTTATTTCCGATGCTGCCGTCGAATTCATCAACGAGCCGACCAGCTTTCTTCCGGTAAAAAAGGTCCTGCGTCTCTCTCTCGATCCGGGTTCGTCCCGAGTGACGGTAGTTCACCGCGCAGAAAATCATGGGGCGGTGGAGATCCGACTCGCGACCTGGGGGCTGAGCGTGATGGCGCCGGGAGGAATCGAAATCATTCCCATGCCGCCGCCTGGGCTGCACCCGCGCGATCTCCTGCCGAATCGCACGATGATCCTATGGCCTTACACCGACATGGCGGACGATCGTTGGCGGTGGGGGAAAAACTTTATGACGCTTCGGCAATCTCGCACGCGTGGGCCGGCAAAAATCGGATTGGCCCATCGGGAGAAGTGGGTGGCCTATCATCGGGCGGATACTTTGTTTGTGAAGTCATTCGATTACCTCGAAGGCGCTAATTACCCGGACAACGGCTGCAACTTCGAGACATTCACAAATCAAGAAATGCTCGAGGTTGAATCGCTCGGTCCGCTGGTTTCGCTCGCGCCGGGGGCGACCACCGAGCACGCAGAACATTGGCAACTCCTTGCGGGCAAAGGCGAACCTCCACCGCAGGATGAGAAGATCGGAGAATGGATTGCGCCCTTTCTGCGGAAGGCCGGCTTCTGATTTCACAATAAGCGCCGGCGCGTCCGCAAAAATCGTGATCTCCGGATAATTTCGTCTATCGTCCGGCAGCCCATGCCGCGTAACGATCAGCTCCATAAAATCCTGCTCATCGGTTCCGGCCCAATCGTGATCGGGCAGGGCTGCGAATTTGATTATTCCGGCGTGCAGGCGTGCAAAGCGCTGCGCGAAGAAGGGTATCAGGTCGTGCTCGTGAATTCGAATCCGGCGACAATCATGACCGATCCGGAATTCGCGGATCGCACTTACATCGAGCCGATCACGGCGGAAGTGATCGAGGCAATCATCGAGCGCGAAAAACCGGACGCCATTCTCCCGACCATGGGCGGCCAGACAGCGCTCAACGCCGCGATGGAACTGCACCGCAACGGCGCGCTCGTGCGCCATTCGGTAAAACTCATCGGCGCCAATGCCCAGGCGATTGCCAAAGGCGAAGACCGTCAGCTTTTCAAACAGGCGATGCTGCGAATCGGCCTCGACGTCGCGCACTCCGGCGTGGCGCATGAGCTCGCCGATGCCGATCAAGTTGCGGAGGAAATCGGAACTTTCCCGCTCATCATTCGACCGGCCTTTACACTCGGCGGCGCCGGCGGCGGGATCGCCTACAACTACGACGAACTGCAGCAGATCGTCGCGAATGGCCTCGCCCTCTCGCCCGTCAGCGAGGTTTTGATCGAAGAATCTCTGGTTGGCTGGAAGGAATTCGAAATGGAAGTCATGCGGGACTGCGCAGACAACTGCGTGGTCGTTTGTTCGATCGAAAATGTCGATCCGATGGGTGTGCACACGGGCGACTCGATCACCGTCGCGCCCACCCAGACGCTGACCGACAAAGAATACCAGATGATGCGCGATGCCTCGTTTGCGGTGATTCGCGAGATTGGCGTCGAAACCGGCGGCTCGAATATCCAGTTCGCGGTGAATCCCGACACCGGGCGCATGATTGTGATTGAGATGAATCCGCGCGTCTCGCGTTCCAGCGCGCTCGCGTCGAAAGCGACCGGGTTTCCGATTGCGAAGATCGCGGCCAAGCTGGCGGTCGGTTACACGCTCGACGAAATTCGCAACGATATCACCCGGGAAACGCCCGCCTCGTTCGAGCCGACAATCGATTATTGCGTCGTCAAAATCCCGCGCTTTACGTTCGAGAAATTTCCCCAGGCTGACGCTACCCTAACGACGCAGATGAAAAGCGTGGGCGAAGCCATGGCGATCGGCCGCACCTTCAAGGAAGCACTGCAAAAAGCATTGCGCTCGCTCGAGATCAAACGCTTCGGTTTGATCGGCGACGGCGCGGAACGTCAGCTGGACGAAGATTCGCTTCGCTTAAAACTCACCACGCCGAATGCGGAGCGTATCTTTTACGTCGCGCAGGCGCTGCAGGGCGGCATGTCGATCGATCAGGTCTACGAATTAACGAAGATCGATTCATGGTTCCTGCAAAACATTGCCGAGATTGTGAAGGAAGCGGCCGGCTTGAAGAAATTGCCGCTGCGTCGCGCCAAGAAGCTGGGCTTCTCCGATCGCCAGATCGCGGTTGCCCGCGAGACCGACGAGAACTCTATCCGCCAACAACGCATAGCGGAAAAAGTGGTGCCTACTTATCGGCTGGTAGACACGTGTGCGGCGGAGTTCGAAGCTTATACACCTTACTACTACTCGACCTACGGCAGTGAGAACGAAAGGCGCGACAGTGGCAAGCGCAAGGTAATGATTCTGGGGGGCGGGCCTAACCGCATCGGCCAGGGCATCGAGTTCGATTATTGCTGCGTCCACGCCGCTTTCGCTCTGCGCGAACTTGGCTTCGAGACCATCATGGTGAACTCGAATCCAGAGACTGTTTCCACGGACTACGATACTAGTGACAAGCTCTACTTCGAACCGCTGACGCTGGAGGATGTCCTCAACATCTACGACCAGGAAAAGCCCGAAGGCGTCGTCGTTCAATTCGGGGGCCAAACCCCACTCAACCTGGCGGAGGGTTTAAAGTCCGCCGGCGTGCCAATCCTTGGGACCCAGCCGGAAAGCATCGAGATAGCCGAGAATCGCAAGCTCTTTGCTGCGATGCTGGACAAACTGAAACTTCGGCAAACCCCAAGTGGATCCGCCGTGACGGAAGACGAGGCGGTCACGATCGCCGAACGGATAGGATATCCAATTCTCGTTAGACCTAGCTTTGTTCTGGGCGGACGCGCGATGGAACTCGTCTACAATGAGAAGGACTTGAGGCGCTACATGGCCAATGCGATCGAGGTGAGCCCGGACCGACCGGTGCTGGTGGATCGCTTTCTCGAGGACGCGGTAGAAGTGGACGTTGATAGCATCAGCGACGGCGAGATGACTGTCATCGGAGCGATCATGGAGCACATTGAACAGGCCGGCATTCACAGCGGGGATAGTGCCTGCGTGATTCCTACTTTTTCTTTGCCGCCGCGAGTGCTGGAGGAAATCACTTCCGCGACAAAGGCCATGGCATGCGAACTCAAGGTGCGGGGCCTAATGAACGTGCAGTTCGCGGTCAAGGAGGATTGCGTTTATGTGCTCGAAGTAAATCCTCGCGCCTCGCGCACTGTCCCTTTCGTGAGTAAGACGATAGGAGTCCCTCTCGCCAAGCTTGCGGCCAAGGTCATGGCTGGGAAATCACTGCGTGAACTTGGATTTACCGAGGAGATTGTCCCAACACATTACGCGGTGAAAGAAGCGGTATTCCCCTACCTTCGTTATCAGGGGATCGATATCTCGTTAGGGCCGGAAATGAAGTCGACCGGCGAAGTAATGGGAATCGATGTCGATCTTGGTCTCGCCTATGCCAAGTCTCAGATGGCAGCGCCACCGCCACTACCGACCGGCGGCAATGTCTTTGTCAGCGTAAAGGATAGTGAGAAGTCAGCGGTTGTTGCTGTCGCGCGCGAGTTCGTCGACCTCGGCTTTGGCGTTATTGCGACTTCCGGGACCGCCGCGGCTCTCAAGTCAGCAGGCGTCCCCGTTACTAACGTTTATAAGATCCGGGAAGGACGTCCTAACGTTCTGGATCGCGTGAAAAACGGAGACGTTCATTTCATTATTAATACTCCAAGCGGCAAGATCCCCCGCGAAGATGAGGTCGTGATTCGTAACGCGGCACTTGCGAAAAAGATACCGATTATGACTACGCTCCGGGCGGCGCACGCCAGCGCGACTGGCATTCGCTCTCTGCAAAAGAACAAGCTGCAGGTCCGAAGCCTGCAGGAGTATCACGCCAATTTGCAGCGGTCACGGCTCGATCAACCACTAGGCTCTTTGCAATCCACGTGACACACCCGAAACGGCGTGTCACTGGTGTCTCATGAAATCGACGCTTTCCGTTTCGGTCCTCTTCGGCTTGTTTCTCGGCGCAGCCGGAATTCTCTGGGCGGGTGACCAGCCTTCCATTTCCGGCGGTGATGAAGTCGCAATTATCAAAACTTCTGAAGGCGAAATGGTGGTGCAGTTTTGGAAAGATGCTGCGCCCGAAACGATTGAGGCGTTCAAGAAGCTGGCGCGTGCCGGGTTTTATAACGGCACGACATTCCACCGCATCGTCAAGGGATTCATGATCCAGGGCGGCGATCCGAATACAAAAGATCCCGCCAAGGAAATGAGCTACGGCGAAGGCGGCCCCGGCTATAAATTAAAAGCTGAGTTTAACAACCACTCCCACCAGCGTGGCGTCCTCTCGATGGCGCGCGACGCTGGTCCTGACACCGCGGGTTCGCAATTTTTTATCTGCCTTGGACCAGTCACCCGCCTGGATCATCAATACACCACTTTCGGCAAGGTGATTAAGGGCGACGATGTGCTCGAGAAGATTAGTGAAACGCCCGTTATCGCCAACGCTGGAATGAATGGTGAGAAGAGCAAACCGACGCGGCGGATCGTGGTGGAAAGCATCAAGCTGGCGCCGGCCGGCTTGATTAAGTAATGAGCACGACGCGGGTCGCACTCGTGCAGATGCGGTGCGGAGTCGATGTTAACGAGAACTCGGCGCGCGCGGTCGCTTTCATCCGGGAAGCTGCCGCCGCGGGAGCGCGCATCGTCTGTCTGCCGGAGCTTTTTCGTTCCCAGTATTTTTGTCAGTCGGAAGATCATGCGAACTTTGCGCTCGCGGAGACCATTCCAGGGCCTTCGACAGATTCGTTAGGCAAGCTAGCCGGCGAACTTCGGGTGGTTATCGTTGCCTCGCTCTTCGAGAAACGCGCCGCCGGAGTTTATCACAACACCGCAGTCGTCCTGGGCGACGATGGCAGGATCGTCGGGAAGTATCGCAAAATGCATATCCCGGATGATCCTGCTTTCTATGAGAAATTTTACTTCACCCCGGGAGATCTTGGCTTCCAAAGCTTCAAGACCCCGCAGGCGAATCTTGGGGTCTGCGTCTGTTGGGACCAATGGTTTCCGGAAGCGGCGCGACTCACGGCGTTGCGGGGCGCTGAGATTTTGTTTTACCCGACCGCGATTGGCTGGCATCCGGCGGAGAAAGAGAAATACGGCAAGGCCCAGCACTCGGCCTGGGAAACCATGCAGCGCAGCCACGCGATAGCTAACGGATGTTATGTCTGCGCCGTGAATCGCGTGGGACACGAGACGCCTGCGGGCGGCCCGGGAATTGAGTTCTGGGGCCAGAGTTTCATCTGCGCACCCAGCGGTGAAATCGTGGCGCAAGGATCGGTGGAGCAGGAGGAACTTATCGTTGCCGATGTGGAATGGGATCGCGTCAACGAACATCGGACCCACTGGCCGTTCCTGCGCGATCGGCGGATCGATGCCTACGAAGGAATCCAGCAGCGGCTAATCGATTGATTCGGCTGGAGAGTTTTACATCTGTTCCATCGCGGCTGTAAGTTCGCGACATGAAACAAGGACTTCTCTTAGCGTCATTTGCGTTTGTCGTTTGTGGATCGGTCGCTCTGGCTGGCGACGTTACCAAGGCCATCGCTGTTCTTCAGCCGATCGCTGGCAGCACCGTTGCCGGCACCGTCACGTTCACAGCTGCGGGCGACACGGTGAAGGTCGTGGCCGATCTAACCGGCCTTACTCCCGGTAAACATGGCTTTCATATCCATGAGTTCGGCGATTGCTCGGACCCGAAGGCTGCTTCTGCGGGAGGACATTTTAATCCATCCAATCATCAACACGGCGCGCCGGACGCAGCTGAACGTCATGCCGGTGACCTGGGTAACATCGATGCCGACGCGTCGGGTAAAGCCCACCTCGAAGCCAGCGATAAATCAATGAAGCTCGCGGGCGCGGACAGCATTATTGGGCATGCCGTGATCGTTCACGAAAAGGCGGACGATTTGAAAACGCAGCCGACGGGCGATGCCGGCGGACGCGTGGCGTGCGGCGTCATCGGCATCGCGAAACCCTAGGAAGATGGAACTGCTCACGATCAGCGAGATTCGCCGCCGCGGGCAGGAGAAAGATGGAATCCCTGCACGCGCTCACGTGCAGGTGAATTCAGCGCAGGCTAAAACGACGCGAGAAGGAAAACCTTACTGCGAACTCAGCCTCGCGGATGCGTGCGATCGTATGACTCTTCGCGTCTGGAGCGATCATCCGGCGCACAAGGCCTGCTCGGCTTTACCGGACGGAAAGTTCATCGAACTCGCGGGTGAGTTTACCCAGCATCACCAATTCGGACTCGACGCCAAGAAGTGGACGTTCCGTCCGCTCGACCAGGAGGAAATTAACGCGCTGCTAGCGGGCCCGGCGGAGCTGCGCGAAAAGCAGGCGGTCGACTATTCGCTCATCACGCAGACGATCGCTAGCATAGGCGATCCGCGGCTGCGCGCTTTGGGCGAGGCGTTTCTCCTGGAATACGGCGATCGATTTAAGCGGACGGCCGGGGCGAGAAGTTATCATCACGCGCGGCGCGGCGGGTTAGTCGAGCACACCGCGCAGATGATGCGGGTCGCATTGCAGATCGCGCCGCTCTATCCGCATCTCAATCTCGACCTGCTCGTCGCGGGAATTTTATTCCACGATTCCGGCAAGCTCTGGGAAAATCATTTGCCGGAGGACGGGTTCACCATGGCATTCGACGAGCGCGGTGAATTGATGGGGCACATCTCGATCGGGCTTGAGCTGGTTAATTCGATTTGGCGAAAGATTCAGACGGAAGAAAATATCCGCGTCTGGAAATCGATTTTACCTGAGGCCGAAGACGTGCGCCTGCACCTGCTCCACCTGATTGGCGCGCATCACGGCGAACCACAGTTCGGTTCGCCGGTCAGCCCGAAGACGCCGGAAGCGATGGCGCTCAATTACATTGATAACCTGGATGCCCGGATGGAAATGTTCTCGGCCGGATATCTGGTGGCGAAGCCGATTGCTGATCGAATCTACGATCGCGTCCGGCCGTTGCCGGGGAATCTGGTGAAGCCGCTCGAACGTTTTCAGGAGGCGCCGAATGGGAGCGCTCAACCGAGACCCGGAGAGTTGCTGTAACCCGGCCCGTCATCCCGAGCAAAGTCGAGGGACCCCGCGACGAAAGGTGTCGCTGGCGCAACTGGGTCCCTCGACTCCGCTTCGCTTCGCTCGGGATGACCGTCAGGGGGAAGCCAGCCGCTTCTTCGCTTCCGCGACGTAACCTTCGTCGATATCAAACCCGATAAACTTTGGCACGCCGCAACGTTGTGCCGCCACCGCTGAATTTCCGATTCCAAGAAAAGGATCCAGCATGGTCGCCACGCGCTTCAAGCCGTGAAGACGAATGCAATTCTCCGCCAGTTCCACTGGGAACGTTGCCGGATGCGGCCGCTGTTTAGCGCGGCTCTTGATTGTCGGATAAGCCACGAACCAGGTGTTGCCGCGACAACGCAGATCGTTGCCGGCGGTATGCGACCAGCGCGAAACGTTACTCTTATCCTGATACGGAACTCCGAGTGCGAGCCGATCGATCTTCACGTCGCCAGACTTCGTGAGATGAAAGACGTATTCATGGCAATCATTCAGGTAGCGCGGGGAGTTGATGGGCTTGAAGTGCCCGCGTGAGATTATTTCGCCGTCGCCTTCAGGCAACGCGATCGACTTGATCCAGTGAATTGTGTTTTGCAGAACGAAGATTTCCCGCAGTTGCAGCAATAGCTCGTGCGGCAGCATCGGATTCGAAGGCGACGCTCCAACGTTTAGGAAAAACGAGCCGTCGGGTTTCAGGAGACGATGCACCTGGTTTGTCCATTCGCGGCACCAAAGAAGATATTCCTGCCGTGCCTGGCGATCCGAAAATTTGTGGTAGCGAATGCCGAGGTTGTACGGCGGCGATGTGACGACGAGGTCCACCGACATTTCGCTCACCGCGCGCATGCCGACGACGCAATCTTCCATGCGTAACTCAAACTTTGTCATCGACCGAGATCATAACTCGGCCGGGGCTGCGTACAACTCCGTTCGCAGCCGCGGGAGAACTTGGTAACTTGGAAACGATGTCCGACACATCGCACAAACTCAAAATCGCAGACCGCGAATTCTCGTCGCGTTTGCTCGTCGGGACCGGAAAGTTTTCATCGAACGAATCCATGCGGGACGCACTGGTCGCAAGCGGCACGGAGATCGTCACCGTCGCCCTTCGCCGCGCGGATTTGTCGGGAAAGCACGACCCGTACGCGAACATCCTGGAGTTCATCGACCGCGACCGTTTCCTCCTGCTGCCGAATACCAGTGGCGCGCGCACCGCGGACGAAGCGGTCCGACTGGCGCGTCTTGCGGTCACAGCCGGACTTCCCAATTGGATCAAACTCGAGATTCATCCCGACCCGCGATACCTCCTGCCCGATCCGATTGAAACTCTCGCTGCCGCCGAGATTCTCGTGCGCGAAGGATTTATCGTCCTGCCTTACATCAACGCGGACCCGGTGCTCGCGAAACGTCTTCAGGATGTGGGGACCGCAACGGTGATGCCGCTCGGATCACCGATCGGCAGCAACCGCGGGATCGAAACTCGCGCGCAGATCGAAATCATCATCGAGCAGGCAACCGTACCGGTCGTGGTGGATGCCGGACTCGGCGCACCCAGCCAGGCCGCGGAAGCGATGGAGATGGGCGCAGACGCCGTTCTGGTGAACACGGCGATCGCCATTGCATCGGACCCTTCGCGCATGGCCCGCGCTTTTCGGCTTGCCGTTGAAGCTGGCCGGGATGCTCGCGAAATCGGGCTCGCGGATAAATTTTCGACGGCCAACGCGACCAGTCCGCTGACGGGATTTCTTTCGGCGAAATCCTAGCCCCGCTCGTCGCGGCGAACACTGACATCGTTATAGAATTCGAGCTGCCGTCCGCCGACGCGGCGAATCACCCGCCAGCCGTTTTCGCCGGCAAAGGCTTGTAGCTCGTCACTCGATAACGCTTTGAGAGCGCGCAATTCCGACGGATGCGTGATGTGACACTCCGGCTGGCGCGAGAGGATTGCCGCAA
>JBBQHM010000026.1:0-23704 GCA_038323965.1 Chthoniobacterales bacterium
GTCGTTCCCCTCGCCTACTTCATCCTGGCGCTCGCGCTTCTTTCGCTCCTCAGCGCGCCGCTCTCCCTTTCCATCATTTTCAACAACGCCAACTGGCTGCTCTCGCGCATCGTCCTCGCGCTGGTTCATTTCTTTGCCGTCGCGCCGGAGAGTCATTTCTATCTCGCCCGTCCCCACCAACGCCTCACGCCGATTTCAGCGACCGTACTCGATGAGGGCACGGGCGGCGCGCTGCATTTCCGCGCGGACAATTACGATTGGCTGATCGACTGCGGGAGCACGCGACATTATCCGCGCACCTTGAAGGAATTCCTGCACATGCGAGGCGTCGGCCAGATCGAAGGACTGGTTCTCACGCACGGCGATGCCCAGCACCTCGGCGCCGCTCCTCAGGTGATCGCCGACTTTTTGCCGCGTGAATTTTACCTCAACCCGCTCGATGTCCGTTCGTCCAGCTTCCGTCGGTTGCACGAAACTGTTGCGGAAAAGCCACGCGCTCTGATTCGCGGCGATCAACTGATGTTTGGTCCGGATGTTGCGGTGCAAATTCTCTACCCGCCACCCGATCTCTCCGTGAAAGCGGCGGACGATGCGCCCTTGATTGCGAGGATCGAAATCGCCGATCGCACGAGTCTGCTGCTCGAATCGGACGCCGGTGCCGACGCGGAAGCCGCGCTTGTAGCGGCGGGCGACGGCTTGGAAAGCGATATTCTGATTAAAGGACAGAATCACCGCGGTGGATCGGGCACTCGAGCATTTCTCGATGCGGTCAAACCACAACTCGTTATCGCCACGTCGCGCGAAAGTCCGTTGAACGAACAAATCACTGAGCAATTCGTGCAGGACCTCGCGGAGCGCGGAATCAAACTGTTTCGGCAGGATCAAACTGGCGCGGTTGAGATTGAATTTGCCGAGAACGGATGGCGCGCCCGTTCCTTCATCACCAACGAAATCGTTCGAGGGCGATAAGCCGCCGCTTTTAAAAGTTCGTTTAGCGTTCAGGCAGTTTCTTCTGCAAGAAAAGGCGATGGATCGTGCGTCCTTGAAATTTCTGCTCGAACGCGCTCGCGGGAAACTCGATCGACGGTAAAGGCTTGCTCGTAAGGCGGCCTTCAAAATTTTGCAGGACGCGCTGCATCGCGACGAAATAGTCGGCGTGATCGGTCGCGAGATGAAGGAGGCCATCGCGCTGAAGCGCGCGCGCGAGGCATCGAAGAAAATCGTCATTGAAAGTTCGCCGTGGCCAATGCCGTCGCTTTGGCCACGGGTCCGGGAAAAGGAAATGGAAAACCGCCACCGTTTCGCGATCGAAGAATGAGGAAATGCCCTTCGGCAAATCTGCCGCCACCACCCGAACGTTGGGCAGTGAATGGCTGATTACTTTTCGACAAACACTGCGCAGCCGGCCGGCCATGCGCTCAAGGCCGACGAAATTTCGCTCAGGATAAGACTGCGCCATCGCGACGAGAAAGGTGCCGTCTCCACAACCGAGATCGACTTCGAGCGGCGCGTCCCGGCCGAAAATCGCCGCCCAGTCCGGGAGGCCGTTGCCGACCGGCCCGACCAGAGTGGCCGCCTCGTCCCCGGTCAGAGTTCGTCGACCCCGCATCTGCGGAATGTATTCGCGCGAATAACTGCGCAACTCGAGTGTCTTAATCGTATGAAACATTTCCTCTCACTTTTGTGCGCGCTCGCTGTGGCCAGCATCTCTGTCGCCGCCGAGAGCCCGGCGCCGGCCGCGCCAAACCTCAAAACGGCCGTTTTTGCCGGGGGCTGCTTCTGGTGCATTCAGCCGGCGTTCGACAAGGCGCCGGGCGTGGTGAAAACCATCGTGGGCTATGCCGGCGGCACGGAGCCGAACCCGACCTACGAACTTGTGACTTCGGAAAAGACGCAGTATCGCGAATCGCTCGAGATCACCTACGATCCGGCGAAGATTTCCTACGATCAGTTACTCGACATCTATTGGAAGCAGATCAATCCGACGCAAGCGGACGGACAATTCACCGATATCGGGCCGAGCTATCGAGCCGCGATCTTCGCGGCGAATGATGACGAGAAAAAAATCGCGGAGGCTTCGAAAGCGAAATTAGCCGCCTCCGGCCGTTTCGATAAGCCAATTGTGACTGAGATTCTCTCGGGGGCGAAGTTCTGGCCCGCGGAAGATTATCACCAGAAATATTACCAGACGAACTCCATGGCTTTCGAAATGTTCGAACTTGCTTCAGGCCGAAAATCTTTCGCGAAGAAGAAAGGGAGCGAGGAGAAAAAGTAAGCGCGGCGTTAGCTTGACGCGGCGCGATCCATTGGTCAGCATCGGCCGCATGAAGCCGCTGCTTTTCAGTCTCGCCATCGGAGCAATCTTTTTTCTACCGCAGGCTTTCGCCCAGTCGCCCACCGCGACGGCCAGTCCGGCGTCACACGGGCTCGATACTCCCAGCGCCGTCACCGCGCCGGTCAGTCCCAGCGGTCCGGCGACAACTTCCACCACCAGCACCACCACGGCGATGCCAAGCGAGGCCGAAATGATGAAGCAAATGATGGAGCTCTCCAAGTTGAACGAGAATCACAAACTCATCGGCGATATGGCCGGTAACTGGAATTACACCGTCAAAATGTGGATGGCCCCGGGCGCGCCACCGATGGAATCGAAAGGCACCGCGGTGCGGAAGCCGATTCTGGGAGGCCGTTATTACACCTTCGACGTCACCGGCACGATGAAGATGCCCGGCGAGGACGGGAAATTGAAAGACTTCACGTTCAAAGGCAACTCAATCGAGGGTTACGACAACACGAAGAAGAAATTCATCGCCTCGTGGATCGATAACATGGGCACCGGCATGATGTTTTTCGAGGGAGATTACGACGCGGCGACGAAGACATTTACCTACACTTCCGAAGCGGAAATGATGCCCGGAATGAAGGTGAAGGTGCGCGAGGTCCTCAAGATCGCGGATAAGAACAACCAGGTGATGGAATGGTATGAAGACCGCGGCGGGCAGGAAATGAAGACGATGGAAATCGACTATCACCGGGCAAAATAATCGTCGCTCCGCCCTGCCTTACGAAGGCTAACGAACTTTAGAAATCGCAGGGACGCCCGGTCGATCATTTCGGCCGGGCTTTTTTTCCTGGCCACGCATGATCGCCTCGATGATTTTTGCAGGAAAAATTTGCCCATCTCTTCGGAACCGCGTTATCAATGACGCGTGCCTCATCCGAAAAAGCGTTTAGCTTCCACAAGACCGAAAGCGGACGGTCGCATTTCCCGCTTCATTGATCACCACTACCGCCACTTCAATGCCGCGGTCCTGAAAGACGCGGCCGAAGCCTACACCGCCCATTTGAAGCCGGGCGGGAAAATGATGGTGACACTCGCGGGCGCGATGAGCACGGCCGAGCTGGGCGTGTCCCTTGCTGAAATGATCCGGCGCGGCAAGGTTCACATTATCACCTGCACCGGGGCCAACCTCGAAGAGGACATTTTCAATCTTGTCGCCCGCAGCCAATACGAACGCATTCCGAATTACCGGGAGCTGAGTCCGCAGGCGGAGGAAAAGTTACTGGCGCAGCACCTCAATCGCGTCACCGACACCTGCATCCCGGAGGAATACGCAATTCGCCGGATCGAGCGGGCGGTGATGCAACAATGGAAGGCGGCAGAGAAAAACGGTGAACGCTATTTCCCACACGAGTTTCTTTACCAGATCCTGCGCGACGATCGCCTCGAAAAATATTACGAGATCGACCCTAACGATAGTTGGCTGATGGCGGCGGCGCAGAAGAATCTGCCCATCATCGTGCCGGGCTGGGAGGATTCTACCCTGGGCAACATTTATGCGGCCCGCAATATTACCGGCGAGCTGAAGGATTTTCAGACGATGCGTTCCGGCATCGAATATATGATGGAGCTAGCCGGCTGGTACCGGCAGCAGGCGAAAAAATCATCGATTGGATTTTTCCAGATCGGCGGCGGGATCGCCGGCGATTTTCCGATCTGCGTCGTCCCGATGCTGAACCAGGATGTAAAGGACGCCGATGTTCCCGAGTGGGGTTATTTCTGCCAGATCAGCGATTCGACGACGAGCTTCGGCTCTTACTCCGGCGCGGTTCCGAACGAGAAAATTACCTGGGGAAAACTGCGGGCGACGACGCCGCGGTTTATCATTGAGTCGGACGCGACGATTGTCGCTCCGCTGGTTTTTGCAAAAATTCTAGGCTGGTAAGCAAAGTCGTGATCAAGGGAAGCGAAAAACGCCGCGCCGATTATTCGATCGAAAGTCTCATCATCGATCGCTGGTCGCCCCGCGCCATGTCAGGCGAATCGATTCCACACCCGGAATTGCTCCGTCTTTTCGAAGCTGCACGCTGGGGGCCGTCATCTTTCAACGCGCAGCAGTGGCGCGCTCTTTACGCGCGAAGGGAGAGCGACCATTGGCCGACTTTCTTCTCTTTGCTGGTCGATGCGAACAAGACGTGGTGCGCGAACGCCGCCGCGCTGGTCGTTTTTGTTTCGCGGCGGAATTTCGAACACAACGACAAGCCATCGCGGACTCATTCCTATGATTGCGGGGCGGCCTGGGAGAATTTGCGCTGCAAGGTTTTCGCCAGGGTTTGGTCGTTCACGGAATGCAGGGCTTCGATTACGATCTCGCTCGCGCTGTCCTGAAGATTCCGGATGAATTCGAGATCGAAGCCATGGCGGCCGTTGGTCGTCCAGGAAAGGCCGACACGTTGCCGGAAAAGTTGCAGAAGAGCGAAGCGCCTAATGCCCGCCGGCCGCTCACCGAAAGCGTTCGCGAAGGGCTGTTCTCCTTCTAGGTTTCGCCGTCCTTCGTCTAAGCCTGGTCGTTTGCAGATCGGATAATTTGCTCGACAAGATCCAGTTAAAATAGCTCCATCAAGTCACGATCGGTGACGTGCCAGGAACGAAATGACGTTGCCGGCGAAGTCTATGCCGCTGACAACCGAGACCACGCAGGATTGTCAAGGAATCGTTCACGTTGGCACCGGCGTGATCACCGGCGATGAATTGGTCGAAGGCAGTTACGGCGCGCTCCAACTCGTGCAAAATACGCAGAATTTTCACTACGAATTTGTTGACCTGACCGGCGCGACAAAACTCATCGACGCCGGCGACGATCATCTCGACCAAATCACCGCGCAAGATCGTCTGGCGGCCACCTACCGGCCGAATGCAGTCGTTGTCATCGTGGCACCCGGCGACGATTTCTTCCGCTTAGCCACGGATTGGGAAGCTCGCGTCCGGCATCTCGGCTGGAACACGCACATTACGCGCGACCGCGACGAGGCGATGCGTTGGCTCCAGCAAAACTTTCCGCCTCCGACTTTGGGCACGCTCGAAAGCGAAATCGCAAACGCCGAGCGATTGTCCTGAAAGTAAGGACCGCCAATCTCAGCCGGCCGTATCGCCGCGGTCTCCCTGGCCTTTGGCCACGCGCGTCTTCGACTGATGCCGACGATCCGCCGCCAGTGACCGGCCAACATTTACTTCCGATTTAAATTCGCCTTTCTTGTTCCGGCGGACGTAGCGACGATCACCCTTGTGCGGCTCGATCAAGGTGCGCTTGCTCGTCGTCGCCGAGCTTCGACGTTTGATCGCCGTTGTTTTCGGTTTGGTGCTCTTCATCGCTTTAGCAGTCGGTTTCTTTGAGGCCATAAAGTAGAATCGAATCGAAAAAGACAATGGCCCTATCCCGCCTGCTGGCACGCGCGCTGCTGAATAGGAAGCGCGACCGGGGAAGTCAATTACACGCCATAGAATAACCCTTCCAACGGTTTCGTAGAGCGCGGCCAGAAATGGTCGCGCTTTCTCTTTCCGGAAGGACGCGCCTAAAAACGCGCGACTTCAGTCTGCGGTTCGACGTATTCCGCGCGCGAAACTGAGAGCGACTGGCCAAGATGCTGCGAGAGCTCCTGCGCCAGCACGATCGCAATTTGTTTGGGATCGCGGGTGTATTGCGGAATCGGAAAAGCGCCCGCGTTGCGATCGTACCCGTAAATCGTGCCGTCCGTTTCCCAGACACAATAAGCGTGGCCAGCCGGATGATTGGCATAGCGCACCAGAAGAATGCGCGCCCAGAAATTCTTCTCCAAACTGTGCTGCGTCTTGATCGCTGCGAGATAATTGCAGGCTGAAACAACGCAGCCGTTCAGCACCACGAGGTCATCCTCAGTGGGGGTGAGAACGACTTTCTGCGAACAGCTCGTTAAAGAGCTGATCAGAACGGCGGCAGCGAGAAAACCTAGAAAGCGATTCATAGAGTCGAGGAAGCGAGCAAGTTCTAGAAATTATAGATAAAACGCCCGGCGTGGGAAGAAGTTTCGCTTCGGACGGGCAAAGACGCCATCCAAATGAGTTCTTACGTGGAAACCTTCGGACGTGTAAATGCCTCCGGCACCGAAAGATCGGGCCGGAGGGTTCTGGGGTCAGCCGCCCAAGAACAAAAGTGACGTTCTCGTCGTCGCGGTCAGGCTGGGGTCTGCCCGCCGCTTCAATTCAGCCATCCGCCGAAAGAGGATTTTCAGATGCAAAAAATTGCCATCAACTCTCGAGCAACCGGCCAATCTAAGCATTTCCCATCCACCCTCCCCGAAACCCGGCGCGCCGCAGTCCACGCTGAATAATCGGGCAGTCGCGCATTAACCGCCAAAGAAATCCAGTTTGATAGTTTTCGATCATCATCACGATCGGGCCTTGATCCAGTCCATAGTATCCCTGCGAAATCCAGCCCTTCTTTCCTTTCCCCGCGCCCTTCGAGAAGGTCGGGTTGTAGCTGCACTTAAACCCATACTTGCTCGTCATTTCCGGAAAGGCATCGTCGAAATGTTTGATCGACGGTAGAACAAGCTCCGGCGCGAAAGGCAGCGAGGCGAGCATCGCCCAAGGCGCGAGCGTCCCGTCGTCCGGCCCATCCGGAATGCCGCGCGCGAGGTAATCGAAAAACGTTCGCGTGACGCCGTTGATCTTGCGCGTGGCCGGGCCGGGCCCATCGCTCGCGGTCACCCCCCAGCAATACTTGCCGTAACCAGCAAACCTGTTGGGATTGCGCACGGCGTACTCCTGCTGCGCATAAGTCGCGCGCCGACTGTTTTCAAAATAAGTGATCCCCTTGCCGCGGATGTATTCGTCCTGAATACCGCGGAAATCGACCCAGAGGTGAGAAAGCTGATGGACGAAGAGCGGTCCGGCGTAGAGAAATTCCAAGCCGCAAAGTTCCTTCCATTCGTAACTCTCTGTCCAGGCTTTGTAGCTTTTGGCAGGTAACGGATAGTCGGGCGCTCCAAGCCCGAGAAGATAAAGGATGAGCGCTTCGCTGTAACCTTCCCAGACGGGTTTTAAAAACCCTTCGCCTGGCTTCCAACCATGCGAAACCTTGAGCTTTCCGTTCAGCGCCCATTGCCAGTCCGCCCGCGCGAAAAGCATATGGGAGAGTCGACGGAGTTCCCTCTCGGCCGAGTTCTCGCGAGTAAAATATCTCGCGGCCGTCAGCATTCCGGCAAAAAGAAAGGCCGAGTCAATGGTGCTTAGCTCGGAGTCAACCGCGCGACGGCCGGTCTGCATCTCGAGGAAATGGTAATAGAATCCCTTGTAACCGGTAGCATCGCTCGCGGTCGATTGCTCACTTTGGGCAAAGAAGCGAAGCGTGGTCACGGTTCGCTTGACTGCTTCCGCCCGCGTCAAAAACCCGCGCTCGACCCCGATCGGATAGGCGGTCAGAGCGAAGCCAATCGCAGCGATACTGGCGGCTGAGTCCTGGCGCGTGCTATCGGGCACCATCCCATTGGACAGGTTCGTTTCCTTGAGGAAATAGCCAAAGGTCCTCTTTTGAACGTGGGAAAGCTTGGCTTCGCCTAACGATTCCTGCTCAATGCCTCCTTTGGGTTGATCTGTCTTCATCATGCGAAAGTGACCGTGATCGCCGCCACGCTGTGCGACGGCATGCTGAGTTCCAGCTCGAGCACGTCTTTGCGTTGCTTCCACGGGAGCGGCCGGGCCTGGAGGCGCGATGCTTCCTGGAGCGCCTCCGATTGGGAGGATGTGAGGTAGTCAGGCCTTTTCATCTTTTTCCAAAGCCGAGGCGCGTTGGCGTGGTTCTCATCAATCCGCTCAATCGTCACGGCGCGCGGCCTGGTCGTGCCTGCAATCTGAAGCTTTACCTTTTCGGTCGCAATGAAATGACGTGGAAGCGCATGGTTCGTCAGGAGAAAGGTCAGAGTCTTCCGACGTCGAATGGCCCAGGCGTCAACCGTGGAGTGAATCCCATCAACCAGCAATTGCTCTGTTCCCAGACGATGAAGTAGCTCAAAGGCGCGATAGGTCGGCTTGGGAATACCGTGCAGATTGAGCAGTCCGAATCCGCCATGGAATGGAACTGACGGGAAATAGTTCTCCTCGAAGATGTCCGTAAATGTCCAAAAGCTGTAGCCCTGAACGAGTCCTCGCGCTTCCATGATGGTCTTGACCATGAACGCCGCGGCATAAGGTTGATCGTGGAGCGGATCGCGCGGATTAGAGGACGCGTTCCACTCCGTGTAGTAAACCGGCTTACCCCGCGCCCGCCGGAAGGTGTCCTGCGCCTGTTCGCGCAAAATACTACGCCGACTATTTGCCAGCTGCGTGATCGTATCGTCACCCTCATTCCCGAGCGCGTCCGTGGGATAATGATGCGTGCTGATGAAATCGAGAGGTAGTTTCTTCTTTGCACAGAACTCCGAGAACTCCGCGATCCACTCATTCTTCGCCGTTGCCGGACCGCCAACTCGCAGCGAAGCGTCCACACTCTTGATTGCCGCCACCGTCACTCGGTAGAGTTTGAAATAATCCTCGCGTCCCTTTGTCCAGAACGCTTTCAAGTTAGGCTCATTCCATACTTCAAAGAACCATTTCCGTACTTCAGAGACACCGTAACGCTCGACCCAATGTTCGACTAACTTGCGAATCAGGTTCGCCCACTTTTTGTCATCGTTCGGAGGCGTGACGTTCCCGCGGTAATGGAAGACCGTCTTGTTTCCCGAGGCGAGCGCCTCGGGCATGAAGCTGAGTTCAACAAAAGGTCTGATTCCGATCGAAAGAAGGAAGTCGCAAATTTGGTCGGCGTTAAAGAACGAGTAGAGCGGCTTTCCATTCTGAACGGTGAACGTTCCGACATCATCGGAAAGCAACCCATGAAAGCGAACGTGCCGGATGCCTAGTTCGTCGCGGCAGCGTTTCAATTGTCGCTGCCAATCCGCGCGCAAGGCCAGGGTGGCATGACCGCTCCCAATGGTATGCTCCCAGAAGTGGGAAAACGGCGTCGTTCGATCAGATAGTCGACAAGAAAAGTTGGGCATGGTTTTCGGAGATCCTTCGTTACGTTGGGCCGAATTAGCGAGTTACCAAGGTGGATCCCACGCAGCCGGCGGCGGTTAACGAGAGCGCGATGACTCCGCGCCGCTCCTCCAGGAATCCTCCCGATCCATTTCGCAGTTCGTTGCTCAACTCCTTTGCTGTCATCGTTACCTTTTCTTAGCCATCAAAACGCCAACGAAGGCGGAGATCGTTGCCGCCAGAGCCAGGGCTCCGCGATTTTTCGTTACCCAAAACTGAGAACTGCGCCTCGAAGAACGAGACCCGAATGATCCGTGCGCGCCGTGATCGCCGGGCACGGCCTCGAACAGATTGTTCGGGCGAGAAGGATCCTCGAGCTCGTTAGTCTGCTGTCCTTCGTATCCGGTATTTCCCAGATAACGATCAAGCAACCCGGGTGCGATTTTGTTTCCGACGATCGCTTCGACCGTCGGCATTCCGACGCGAACCTCGCGCCGTCTGCTATGGGCAGCGAAGTAGATTGCTTCCGCCGCCAGCTCTGGCTGGAAAATCGGTGGGACCGGCTGGGCTTTGCGCGGTAACCTGCTCTTGGTCCATCCAAATTGCGGCGTATTTAACGCCGGCATCTGCACCATCGTCACGTGAACATTGCTGCCGTCGTGGATCAATTCGCACCGCAGTGAATCGGTAAAACCGCGCTCGGCATGCTTAGCGGCACAATACGCCGATTGCAATGGAATGCTGCGATAGGATAAAGCGGACCCAACCTGGACGATCGTGCCGCGATCGCGCGGTAACATTCGTTTCAGGGCCGCGAGGGTGCCATGAACCACGCCGAGGTAAGTCACCTCGGTGACGCGGCGGAACTCCTCGGGAGTCATTTCTTTGATCGGAGAGAAAACGCTGACCATGGCATTGTTCACCCAGATATCAATCGGGCCCAGCTCGCGCTCGACCTGCGCCGCTGCCGCTTCGACGGCGGTCGCATCGGCAACATCAAGCGGGAGGATGAGGGCGCGGCCACCCGCACATTCCACTTCGCGCCCTGCTGCTTCCAGACCATCCCGACCACGCGCGATCAAACCGAGGCGAGCCCCGCGTTTGGCAAATTCACGGACGGTGGCGCGCCCTACCCCGGCGGACGCGCCGGTTATCACCACGGTTTTTGGTGCGGCCATTACTCGTTAGATGCGACCCGTCCTGTCAGTCCAGCGCAGACGCAAGAGGTGAAGAAGTAGGCTGCGCCGGTTTATCGTTTTCAAGGGAGCTCGTTCTCTCTTCAAACTAAGAGGAGCGAAGGCGGTACTTATTCCGCGGGCGGGGGCGAAAAGCACGACGTGGAATAAATCGCCCGCATTAAACTCCAAGTAGAACGCGCCGCACACTTTCCCATGAAACCGATTCATATCTTCGCGACCGGTCGCGGCTTTCGCGTTCTCGAGACCACGGAACGAAGCCAGACCGGAGTGTTAACTCTTGATCCGGGCGAAGCCAGCAGCGAGACGCCGAGCGCACACGAAGATAGCGACCGAACGTTAATTCTGCTCGCGGGCGAATTACGGGCGGAAACTGGTGACGAAAAAATTCTGCTCGAAGATGGAGACGCCGAGCTCATTCCGGCCACGACTCCACACCGCTTCATCAACACTGGTCGAAGTCTTGCGACAACCTTCAATGTGTATGCGCGACCGGCCTTTCCGCCAACGGATGATCTCTAGGTGAATCGATGGCAAGGGCCGAGGTGAGCATTTCGGCAACGGCATTGCCCTATGTCTGATTCCTACGACATCATCATCATTGGCACGGGCGCGGGTGGCGGGACACTCGCGCGTCGGCTCGCACCGAGCGGCAAGCGCATTCTCCTCCTGGAGCGCGGCGGGTTTCTGCCGCGGGAGAAGGCGAATTGGAAGTCGACCGAAGTCTTCGGCAAAGCGCGTTACCATACCCGAGAGTCATGGCGTGATCGGAGCGGCAAAGAATTCACGCCACACACCGGCTACTACGTGGGTGGGAACACGAAAGTTTATGGCGGCGCGATGTTTCGCCTGAGAGAACGCGACTTCGAATCCGTCCAGCACAAACGCGGCGTCTCCCCGGAATGGCCGCTCAAGTATCGCGACTTCGAACCCTATTACGCGGAGGCGGAGGCGCTTTACGAAGTGCACGGCAAGCGTGGCATCGATCAGACCGAGCCGCCGATGAGCTGCGAATATCCGTTCCCGCCGCTGGCGCACGAGCCGCGCATTCTCGAATTGACCGAGCGATTGAAAAAGAATGGTCACAATCCTTTTCCATTGCCGCTCGCGGTGAAACGCAACGACAGTGACCCGCATCGCAGTGCCTGTATTCGGTGCAATACCTGCGATGGCTTTCCCTGTTTGGTCGACGCCAAGGCTGATGCTGATCTCAACGGGGTCCGTCCCGCCTTAGAGCTCAGCAACGTCACGTTGCTCACAAACGCCCGCGTGCGGCGACTCCTGACGAACGGGTCCGCGCACGCGGTCGCCACGGTGCAAACCGAGATCGACGGCGACATTCACTATTTCCGCGGCGACATCGTCGTGGTCGCGGCTGGCGCGATTAACTCGGCGGCGCTTCTGCTCGCGAGCTCGTCCGACAAACATCCCCAGGGCCTCGCGAATTCCTCCGGGCAAGTCGGTCGTAATTACATGCGCCATCTGAACGGCGCCATGCTCGGCCTCACTACCAAAAAGAATCCCACTGTCTTCCAAAAAACGATGGCGATGAACGACTACTACTGGGGCGAGGAAGGATTCCCCTTCCCCATGGGCCACATTCAGCTTCTCGGCAAAACTGATCGCGGCATCCTCGCCGCGGACGCCCCGTTTTTCGCGCCGAACTTGGCCCTCGACGTGATGGCGAAGCATTCCGTCGATTGGT
This sequence comes from Chthoniobacterales bacterium, assembly GCA_038323965.1. GTDB lineage: Bacteria > Verrucomicrobiota > Verrucomicrobiia > Chthoniobacterales > UBA10450 > JBBQHM01. Next base: position 12,233 of record JBBQHM010000026.1, read on the forward strand.
GGGTAACGGCAGAGGATCTGCCACATCCTGATAACAGAATCACCCTGACGCGCGACGGCCAGATTCAATTGAGCTTGCGCGACCGCTACCACACCCATTTCGATCGCTTGATTGAACGCTGGACGGAGGAGCTGAAAAAGGTCGACGCCGTCGATCAAATCATCCCGCTATCGCTTTATCTGAATAAGAAAATTCCAAAGATGGGCGTGGCGCATCAAAACGGGACCTGCCGTTTCGGCGAGAACCCGGCGGACTCAGTCTTGAACGTTTTTTGTCAGACGCACGACGTCGACAATCTCTATGTGGTCGATGGAAGCTTTTTCTGCTCAAGCGGAGCCGTAAATCCTTCACTTACCATCGCTGCGAACGCATTGCGGGTCGGTGATCACATCATCGAACGGTTGGGTTAATGGTCAGCGCGCGAGTCGTCGCCGGGGTTGCGTGGATTTGCGCCAACCTCCTTCCCTTATCTGTCTCCGCGGCGGTCGAAGTGACTTCCTTCGAACTTGGCGTTTCGGACCTGCGCGCATCCGTGACCTTCTACACCGACGTTTTACAATTCGAACTTCTGTCGCAGGACGAGAAGGATCATCGCCCAAGAGCTAATCTTCGGCTTGGCGGCGAACGAATCGTTTTGCGGCAGCCGATCATCGGCCGCACCGACACGCTACGGAGCCTCCCCGCAAACGATCGCTCATTTCAACACCTCGCTATCGTCGTGAGCGACATCGACCTGGCCTACGCGCAGCTCCAGCGCCATCAGGTCCAGATCGTTTCGGCAGGAGTGCAAACGTTGCCGGATTGGAACTACGACGCGGCTGGAATTCGCGCGCTCTATTTCCGCGATCCGGATGGTCACTTCCTCGAGCTTATCCAATTTCCACCCAACAAAGGCGAACCGCGCTGGCATCGCGGCGTTGGCGGCCTGTTCCTCGGGATCGATCACTCTGCTTTCGTCGTCAGAGCGATCAAATCGAGCATCGAATTCTATCGCGATCAGCTCGGCTTCAGCCTGATGGGCGAAAGCTTTAACTATGGCGGCGAGCAGGAACGACTCAATCGTGTTCCCGGCTCGCGGGTTCGCATTGCCAGTCTACGCGGTGCGCGAGGCCCGGGCCTCGAGCTTCTCCAGTTTCAGGAACCGGGTGAGACAGGAGAGATTCGCTCTAACGACTGGTCGGGTTGGCTGATCCATCTTCAAACCACCACATCAACTTTGATCGGCGAAGGCCGAGACCCCGATGGCCACGCTCTCCGAATCGGATCGAATACGGCGGGTCCGGGTGAGCTCGCGTTTGCAGCATTGCGTCAGCATTGGACGCGCTACCTGATGGAAGGAGCCGAACTAGGTATCTTTATGATTGTCGCGCTGTGGCTGGCACTCGCGCTCGAACATCCGCGTTCTCGTTTGCATAAAGGAATGCCTTCCCCGTTGTGCCGGCGATTACTTTTTGGAATTGGCATTGGCGTAACCGTCGTCTTACTCATTTACTCCGATTGGGGACGTCAGTCCGGAGCGCAGTTCAATCCCGCCGTCACCCTCGCTCTGCTCTACCTGCATCGCATCCAGCCATGGGACGCTTCCTTCTACATCATTGCGCAATTCCTTGGAGGCCTGCTTGGCCTTTTAATCGGCGCGGCCCCATTTTGGAAATTGAGTAAAGATCCGGCCGTGAACTTCGTTGTGACAAAACCGGGCAAACCCGGCGCGGCGATCGCGTTCGTAGCTGAGTTTCTTATCTCCTTCATCTTGCTGGCGACTCTCCGGCTTGTTTATCACAGCGATCTGCTCAAGCCCGCGGTTGGCTACTTCGCCGGTGCCCTTCTCTGCCTCTATATCACTTTCGAGTCGCCCTATTCCGGCATGAGTCTCAACCCCGCTCGCACTTTTGCCTCGGCTTTGCCGTCAGGAAACTGGAAAGCGATTTGGATCTATTTTACCGCCCCGATTCTGGCGATGCTTCTTGCCGCGATCTTAGTGGGGTAAGACGAATCTCCTCGGCGAAAAACTGGAGGCGAGGGGAGTTGAACCCCTGTGTTGATTCTTAGCCCATCATCTTTGTCTCTTACCAGGGAGATGCACCTTTAGAGACTTGTATGGACACTGCCGGATGTTGCCAGTACCGTTGCTACCACGGCGGCTTCTTTACGACGCAAACAACAATCGAAATATTGGTTTGGCTGTTTCACCCTTGCCGACGGCAGCCGAACGCAGCGCAGCACCCGCGTGACGGATCGGAAAATAGCTCAGCGCATTGCTGATGAATTTGAGGCCGCAGCCCGTCATCGCGCCACTGCAAGACAGGCACAACGGGTGATAGCCGACATTTTTCGCCGTCAAACAGGTTCTACGCTCCCGCGAGAGGGCGTCAGGCAATATTTTAATTCTTGGTTGACCCGGAAGACGGCGGTTAGCACATATATTTTCTAGGCAGCAAAAGCGAAACGGTTCGTTGACTGGCTCGGCGCAGCGGCTGATGCCGAATTGAATCAAATTTCCTGCGCGGACATTCTCAGATTTCGAACGGAGGAGATAGAGCGAGTCCGTCCCGCAACAGTAAATCACGAAATTAAGGTCATCCGAATGGTGTTTGAACAAGCCAAGCGCGACGGCTTAATCGCCGACAACCCCGCGGAATCGATCAAGCAACTAAATCGCGGAGGACGCAGCAACCGACGCCCCTTCACGATTCCCGAAATCGAACGTCTACTTGAAACGGCAGATGACGAGTGGCGGTCACTCATTCTGTTTGGTCTTTATACCGGGCAGCGCCCGGGGGATCTCGCGCGGCTGACATGGACTAATGTTGATTTGGCTCGGGAGGAAATCAGGCTGGTGACAAGCAAGACGGGGCGACAGCATCCCGCTCGCACCTCCGTTGCGCCAGCACGTGGAGAGTCTGGTCGTTGACGATAATCCGCGTCAGCCTCTGCATCCGCGCGCATTTGCCTCGGTCGAGAAGAGTGGCAAGGTCGGCACGCTTTCCCGGCAATTCTATGAATTGAAGGTGGCCGCGGGAATGGCTCCCGCGAAGAGGCACCGAAAGGGCGAACGCGCTAACGATCGCCACGACCAATCAGAGATTTCCTTCCACGCGCTTAGGCACACTGCCACAAGTCTCATGAAGAACGCCGGCATCCCTGCGGCGATTGTGCAAGATATCATCAGGCATGAGAGCGAAGCGATTTCTGCCCATTACACGGACATTGATGAAGCTGCGAAGCGGAATGCGCTACAGAGAATGCCAAGGGTGTGCGTTCGATAAAGCGCATGGCCACGAAAGCGACCCGAGGGTTCGATTCCCTTCACCCGCTATCTTTTTGATTCGTAGTAGTTTACGGTTTATTGATGGCGTTGCTGTTCTGAGTGCTAACGCTCAGTGCTAACGTATCCACACGCGTCCGCCCACGGCTACGGTAGGTTTCGGGCGTTTATTTAACGACGAGTCTCTGGCGCGCACGAAGTGGCCGGCGTTGTTTAAACCCCACCAATCGAGCGGCACATTCATGGCGGGTCTTCGAAGTGACGGCTCGATCTGTCGACGGCGAACGATTTGAGCTTTTATTGGCATTAGATGTGTCGGATAAAAACATTCCCAAGTGTCCCCGCGCTCCGGAAACAAAAACAGCTCCTCCGCCTCTCTTGGCTTCGAAGCGAAGCTCTGGCTCGCCGCCGACAAGCTACGCAGCAACATGGACGCCGCGGAATACAAGCACGTCGTCCTCGGGCTCATCTTCCTTAAGTAGATCTCCGATACGTCTTCTGGGTTCCGAAAGAAGCCCATTGGTCGCACCTCCGGGCAAACGCTAAGCAGTCAAACATTGGAAAGCTTGTCGATGACGCGATGGTCGCGATCGAACGTGACAACCAGCGCCTCAAAGGCGTTCTCCCGAAAGATTACGCACGTCCAGCTCTGGACAAGAGCCGGGCGAGCTCATCGATCTCATCGGGACGATTGTCCTTATCCGGTCCTCGCCTGGTGTGGACGTTGCTAGAGCGGAACTCCCCGCCGTTGCCGGCCAAGCTGAAGCCAAAGGAAAAGTCGAAACGCCGCCTTTGCCTTCCCATCGCTCCGTCGATCTACTCGGCCGCGTTTACAAGATGCTCGCACCTTACAAGGGCTGCATTTACGATCCCTGTTGCGGGTCCGGCGGCATGTTCGTGCAATCGGAAAAATTCGTCGAAGCGGCAAGATTGGCGACATCAGTGAAGAATCTTGTCAGGTAAAGAATTGCCTGTGCATCGTTGGCTTGCGATGTGAGCCGAACAGTTGAGTGAAATGCGCATCGAGCTCATCCAGTGCGAGCCTCAATATTTCAGTGCGCTGCGATTACTAGAAAAGATAAACTCGTCTAAGGACCGAATCGGAATGTCGAATGACATCATAGCAAGTTATTGCACCACATTTCTCAAGCCGGAGATGTGGCATATCTACCGCCAGATCAAAGCACTCCGCGGGGTTCGCACGTTTGTGGTCACCAAACGGGTGGAAAACACGCAGCAATTTCCCTTTAGCGACCTCGAGGTTATTCCGAAACGGGCGGACTGCTCTTTGGCGGCGCATGGTTGGCTGAAGTTTGTGAAGCGCGAGCCGCCTCTCATATATCGGGGTGAATATCAACGCCTAGCCGCGGTTTTAGCACGCCGGAAAGCCCAACTTTTGCACGTGTATTTTGGCCATGTGGGCGTGCACCTACTTCCATTAATGGAACGCTGGAACAGGCCCTGCATCGTTTCTTTCCACGGCTCGGACCTGGGGCAAAAAGCGGCGAATATTGATGGATACGCTGCTAAATTGAAACGACTCTTTAAAGTTACGCCTTTGATTTTGGCAAGGTCAGAATCAGTTGCTGGTCGATTAATAAGCCTTGGATGTTCCCCCGACCGGTTGCGAATTAATCGGGCCGGTCTTCCGCTGGATAAATTTCCGTTCGTAGAACGCAGTCAACCCGTTGGCGGTCGCTGGCGCTTCTTGCAAGCTTGCCGCCTAATTCCAAGGAAGGGAGTGGGGTCTGCCATACGCGCTTTTGCAGCTTTTCAACGCGAATATCCGAACTCGGAGTTTGTTATAGCGGGCAAGGGACCCCTTCAGCCACAGCTTGAAAAGTTAATCGCGCAACTTGGTGTCTCGGGTAAGGTCCGATTTTGCGGGTTTCTCACGCAACCGCAGTTACTGGAGCTCTACGCGCGCTCTCATGTTTTTCTTCATCCAAGCGAAACTCCGGCCGATGAGGATCAAGAGGACGTGCCGAACAGTATTTTGGAAGCAATGGCGACTGGTTTGACGGTCGTGGCCACTAAGCACGGAGGAATTGTCGAAGCCGTTGAAAACGAGCGGACCGGCCTGCTTGTCCGCGAAGGCGATCATGTTGCCCTTGTTAATGCGATGCTACGAATCGTCGCCACGCCAGAAGCTTTTCGCGAGATGGGTGGACGCGCAAGAACCGCCGCCACAGCAAATTTCGAACAAAATGAGCAGGTTGGGCACTTGGAGTCATATTATCGCGAAGCGATGGCCCTATATAAGGAACGGGCATTTTAGCCACACAGTGGTGACGAGAGTCCAACGCTTCTTTGCCCGTGAGCGCGTAAACGGCTCAAATATGACCTCTCACGTTTCGACGATGAGTGAGGCCTCTTCACTACGCACATTTCGCAGCGCTCAGGTGGTTGATCAGCGTACCATTACGAGCGGGATCTTTTAAAAAGTTTTAAGCATCCATGCGTGCCGGTCGTGCCGTATTACCTTTACAATTACGTGAATTGTTCGCTCCGACCGAAGCGTAATCAAATATAATACTGCCTAACAAATTTCAGAAAGAGAAGACCAATGCTTAAAAAACCCAGCTCGAATGTTCTCGTGTCAATCGCTCATATTACGTGCGCGCTTTTTGCGATTTCACTACTTAGCACACCTGTTCAAGGATCAAGTCACCGGGAGGCTCCGTCTACCGCTGTCGACCCGCAAGTTGACGCAACCGACGTGTATGCGTTCGTCGATCCCATTAATACGGATCGGGTAACGCTTATTGCTAATTTCATTCCGTTCCAACTGCCGCAGGGCGGCCCGAACTTCTATCAGTTTGGCGACAACGTTCTTTACGAGATCAGGATCGATAACGTCGGGGATGGCGCAGACCACATTGCGATCCAGTTCAAGTTCCGGACGACCGTCGCCAATCCAAACACCTTCCTTTACAACACGGGGCAAGTCCTTTCGCTGGATAGCCCCAATCTAAACATTAAACAGTTTTATGATGTAACGGTTGTCCGTAATCCCGGGGCGCCGAATCAAACCTCCGCGACGATTGCCACGAATGTTCCGGTTGCCCCGGCTAACGTCGGGCCGCGTTCAACGCCGAACTACGAAGTTAACCTCGGGTTGCCGGCGGTAAGCTCGTTCAACTCCGCGGCGGGAACCAATGACATTCAGGTTTTCGCAGGTTCACGGGACGATCCGTTTTTCATCGATGTTGGCTCCGCCTTCGATCTCTTAGGCTTGCGTCCTTTCAACCTGGCGCACCTAATTCCGCTGGCGACCGCGGCTGGAGTGGACGGGCTCTTCGGTCTGAACGTCAACACCATCGCCATTCAAGCGCCGATTCGGGAGCTGACCTCGGACAGACAGCCTTTGCCAGCGAGCAATCCGCAGAATGATCCGCGCGCAGTAATTGGCGTGTGGTCCGCAGCCTCGCGTCCAGGCAATATCACTTTCGCACCAGACCGCAGCGGGAGAATCACCTTTAGCGGCACTCCGGTGCAACTTTCTCGCCTGGGTAATCCGTTGGTGAATGAATTGATTATCCCGCTTGGAATGAAGGATCACTTCAACTTTTCTCTGCCTTCGGGAGACGCCCAATTCGCCAGTTACGTGCTCGATCCCGAGCCGGCCAGGCTGATCCATCAGCTCTATCCTACGATTAATGTGCCGCCGACGCCTCGGAGCGACGTGGCTACTATTTTTCTCACTGGCGTTCCGGGCCTGAACGTGCAAACGAACCAAGCCGGACCGGGAGTAAACGCATTTCCCGGGCAGCCCGCTAACACGGTCCCGAATGAACGGCTGCGACTTAATATGGGTATTCCGCCGACGCCCGGGACTGCATCCGCGGCTGGCACCGCTAATCGACTGGGATTCCTCGGCGGTGATAATGCCGGCTACCCAAATGGCCGGCGTGTGGGTGATGACGTTCCCGACATCATATTGCGTGTCGCCGCTGGCGGGACTCCGTTAACGCCTGCGTTTAACATTTCGCCGAATAAAGACCTCGGCGACGGTGTGAATGAGAATGATCGCCCGTTTCTGACCCGGTTCCCGTATGTGGCGACGCCGTATGCGGGCTATGACAGCCCGACCACTGGTCCCAACGGGGTCGGGACGACGGACACCAATGCTCCCGCCGCGCCTAAACCGGAGCCAACGCCGCGTCCGTAAATAGATCTTGAAAAGCGCCAATCCAACGATTGGTGTTGATAAGGTGAACGCCGGAGCAACGCTCCCGAAAGGGACGGCGCTCCGGCGCTCTTTTTTAATGAAGGATGTGCTCGTGAAAATATTAGCCAAGGGCGGACTTCTGCTCGCTCTTTCACTCGCCTCGGCTTTCGTTTACACTCGGGCATTTTCGCGACCGCCGACGGCGTCGCCACTTCCGCACAAGCCTCAGGAGGTTGCGCGACCGCCAGTCCAGAACATTACCGCCGCTGATCGCGCGATCGATCGGGCGGAAAAAATCATTCAGCGCGATCCAGATGCATGCGAAGGATACAACGAGTTAGGCGCGGCGTTTATGCAGAAAGCGCGCGAGACGGGCGACTTTTCCTTCACTAAGCGCGCCGAAGCCGCGACTGAACGTTCCTCGACTCTTGCACCCGACAATTATGGTGCACTCAAGCTGCGCGCCAAGCTGGCGGCGGCCAATCATCGCTTCGCTGAGGCTCTCGAGACGGCTCAGCGGGCTCTCGAGCGAAGCCCGCGCGATCTCGAAATGCGCGGCATCGTGACCGATGCAAATGTCGAGCTTGGCCATTATCCCGAGGCGATGGACGCTGCGGCGGCGATGATTGAGATACGTCCCTATGCGCCGTCGTATGCGCGTGTCTCTTACCTTAGCTCTCTGCACGGAGATACGGCGGGCGCGGTTGCGGCGATGCGCATGGCCGAGCAATCAGCCGCAGACGCGGAAAGCCTGGCTTGGTGCGCGGTTCATTTGGGCGATGAGTTGATGAATGCCGGTCAGCGCGCCGAGGCCGAGCATGAATACGACCGGGCGCTCTTCGCCTTTCCCAACTACCACTTCGCTCTTGCCGCAAAAGCTCGTGCCCGCGTTGCTGCGGGAAATTTAGACGCAGCGGTGGCATTTTATGAGCGCGCCCAGGAACGCGTTCCATTGCCCGATGTCGCCATCGCCTTGGGAAATCTTTATGTCACGCTTGGCCGCGCGACCGAGGCACAAAAACAGTACGCTCTGGCCGAATTTATCGATCGCTCGGGCAACGCCGGTGCTGGCACCTACTCGCGGCAAATCGCCCTCTCGTGGGCGGACCGCGGCATCAACCTTGATCAAGCGCTGGCAATTGCTCAACGGGAGCGGGCTGCGCGCTCCGATATCTACACCAGCGATCTGCTCGCCTGGTGTTTTTTCCGCAAGGGTCAGCTTACCGAAGCGAAAACTGCGATCGAGGAAGCGCTTCGGCTTAAAACCCGTGACGCCCAATTAAACTATCATGCCGGAATGATCTACCAGGCCTTCGGCGACCCGCCGAACGCAATCGAACATCTTCGACTCGCGCTCGAGATTAATCCAACCTTTGATTTGTTGCAGGCGCAAACGGCGAAACAGACTTTGCAAATCCTGACAGCTACCATTTCGGCTCAGAGGTAACCGATGTTCCCTAATCCTTTTCGCAAACCCCGACCTGTGGCGCATTGCTTACTTCTTTGCCTTATTGGTTTTTTATGCGCGCGGGACGTCGTCGCCCATCCTCTGGGAAATTTCACCACCAATCATTTTACCCGCATTGAAATCGGGGTCGATCAGGTGCGCGTCCATTTCGTCGTCGATCTGGCCGAGATTCCAGCATTTCAAGAGATGCAGACGATGGGGATGAAAGCTGGCGATCACGCACCCTCCAGCACCGAGGTTAATTCCTACCTCGAAAAGGTCGCGTCTCAGTACGAAGAGGGCCTTTCCGTAACCGTGGATGGCCAACGCGTGGAGCTAACTCCAAACGCAAAGAAAATGACTCTACCGTCGGGCGCCGGGGGATTGCCTACGCTGCGGGTAGAGACCGATTTTAGCGGCAGGCTGCCCGAACGGCAGAGCGAGAAACGATTGCATTTCGAAGATAAGGTTCACCCCGTTCGCTCCGGCTGGCGCGAAGTGGTGATCGTTCCCGCGGCGGGCGTGGCCGTGTTTAACACTTCTTCCTTCGGTAATGGCCTCACTGATGAGATCAAAGTCTATCCTTCGGACATGCTTTCTGCGCCACTCGATGAACGGACGGCTGAAGTAAGTTTTGCTTTTGGAAACAAGCTCCCAGCGGGCGCGATTCCTTTGCGCCTGCGCGACGGCCGGCCGGTGCTCCCGAAGGCCCGGGACCGGCTGGCAGAGTTAATTGCCGTTCCCAAGATCACGCTCAATGTCGCCTTGCTCGGCCTGCTCATTGCCGCCGCGATCGGTGCCGCCCACGCCTTCTCTCCCGGCCACGGCAAAACCATCGTCGGCGCCTATCTCGTGGGATCGCGTGGAACCCCGCGACACGCTCTATTTCTTGGACTCACGGTCACAATTACTCATACCGCAGGCGTCATCGCGCTTGGATTGCTCACTTTGTTTGCTTCCCATTACATCGTTCCCGAGCGGCTCTTTCCCATCCTGAGTTTTTTATCGGGCGCAATCGTCGTTGTTATTGGCCTGAGTCTCTTTGTCCGCCGGCTGCGGGCGGGGGTCGGGTTTTCCGCTGCCCATTCTCACGACGAAATAGCTCATGGCCTTCACTCTGGAGATGGCGGAAATAATCATGTTCATTCCCATGGTGGACGGGCGCATTCCCACCTGCCGCCCGGAACCGATGGGGGCCCGGTCACCTGGCGCAACCTTCTTGCTCTCGGTATCTCCGGAGGCCTCCTGCCATGTCCTTCCGCGCTGGTCGTTTTACTAGCGGCCATCTCGCTCCAGCGCGTCGGTTATGGTCTACTCCTTGTTCTTGCTTTCAGTATAGGCCTGGCTGCGACCTTAACCGCCATCGGTCTCGGCTTTATCTACGCTGGCCGCTTAATGAAATTTTCGCCCGGCGCGACCGCCCATCCGCTGGTGCGCGCTTTGCCGGTGGTGAGCGCATTCATCATCGCGTGCCTCGGACTGATCATCTGTTACGAAGCTCTTCTTGGAGCAGGGTTCCAACTTTTCTCGGCGCCGGCGGCAATGAATTCCAAATCTGATTTTGCTTCCATGGGCGCTCTTGCCATTTTGGGTCTCGGACTTCTTTTTGGCGTGAAGCACGCTACGGAGGTGGATCACGTCGTGGCCGTTTCGACCATTGTCAGTGAACATCGCAATCTTTTGCGCGCTTCGCTCGTGGGCGGGTTATGGGGTATCGGACACACTGCTTCACTCTTGGTCGTGGGCGCGCTGGTCCTTGCTCTGCGTATTGCCATCCCTAACAGCGTTGCCAACTGGCTGGAATTCGCCGTCGCGCTCATGATTATTGGACTGGGCGGGGCAGCGCTTTTCCGCGCGTTGCGCGGACGTCCCGATGTTCACATTCATACCCATCAGCACGACGATGAAATGCATTCGCACATTCATTTTCACGACGAAGTCGCGGCTCACCCCCTTGCCGCGGAGTCTCCGGTGCCAGCCCACTCTCACGTTCCAATTAAAATAGGGATCAAGCCGCTTCTGGTCGGCGCCATGCACGGACTGGCTGGCTCGGCGGCACTGACGCTGCTCGTCCTCACCCAAATCAACTCTCCGCTCCTGGGAATGGTTTATCTATTGGTTTTCGGTCTCGGTTCAGTGGTGGGTATGCTGCTAATGTCTGGTCTGATCGGTCTTCCTTTTGCATTAAGCGCGCGGAAGTTAACTGGCTTTCATCACATTCTTCAGACGGCGGCCGGCGTGTTGAGTATCGGTTATGGCCTCTGGTACGCGTATCACACCGGGGTTGCCAGCGGACTCTTGCATTTATCTGCGTGAGCCACCCGCGATTGTTCGCGGCGCTGAGAACAAGGCGGTAAGTTCGGGGAGGAGAGCGACGCGCGGTCCTTATCCTCCGGGACCCAGAGACGGAGTTTTCCGCAAGGCTGGAACTGCATTCCGTCGTCAACCACTTGAGTTTTTGGTGCATCTCGCTCGCACCTGCGGCGATATTGCTCACTTCCGCATCGGGCGGCAGCATGTTTTCCTCCTAAATCACCCCGATCAAATCAAAGAGGTTCTGGTCACAGCGCAGGCTAACTTCCTCAAAGC
>JBBQHM010000027.1:0-22271 GCA_038323965.1 Chthoniobacterales bacterium
GTTACGTGCGGCTGATCGTGACGCGCGGAGTGGGAAATCTCGGACTGAACCCGGTGCAATGTAAGCGGCCGAGCGTGATTATTATTGCAGCGACGATCGCGTTGTATCCGGAAGAAGTTTACCGGAACGGGCTGACGGTCGTGACCTGTGCAACGCGCCGCACCAATCCCGCCGCATTGAATCCGGCGGTGAAATCGCTCAATTATTTAAACAACGTGATGGCGCGGATCGAAGCGAACCTCGCGGGGGCCGACGAAGCGTTGATGCTTAATGATGCCGGTAATGTTTCGGAATGCACGGCGGACAACGTTTTTATTATAAAACGCGGTCAGATTTTTACGCCGCCGATCAGTGCCGGGGCGCTGCGCGGCATCACGCGCGCGGTCGCATTCGAGATCGCGGCAGAGCTCGGGATCAAAATCACTGAAACCGATATCACTCGTCATGACGTATTTGTTGCTGACGAATGTTTTCTTACTGGCACGGCGGCGGAAGTGATCCCGGTGATCAAAGCCGATGGTCGTGTGATTGGAACTGGAAAACCGGGTCCGCTGAGTACGCGGATGATTGCCCGTTTCCGCGAGATTACGCGCGCAACCGGCACGCCTATTTTCAGTTGAACCGGGCGCGTCAGCCGCGGGCGCAAAAGGTGCTGGGAATTGAATGATCCCAGCGAAACGAGGTCTAATTCTCCGAGATGTTGTGCGACGTTTGCAAATGCAATGACGCGACTGTGTTCCTGACGCAGATCGTGGATGGCAAGATGCAGAAAGTGAATCTCTGCGAAGGCTGTTCTAAAGAAAAAGGCGTGCAGGATCCTACTGGTTTTGCGCTGGCTGATTTGCTGCTTGGGATTGGCGCTGCGGAAGAGATCGACAAAGGCGCAGTCTCGACCCGGTGTCCAGTCTGCGGTTTTACGCAGGCTGATTTTAAGAAGAGTGGAAGGCTTGGTTGCAGCTCGTGCTATGCCGCGTTTTCCGAAGGCCTTGGCTCACTGCTGAAGGCGATGCACAAAGGCACTGAGCACGTCGGTAAATTGCCGCACCGCGCCCATCGGGCGGTCGAGATGAGTGACCGGATGCGTTCGCTTACGGAAAACCTGCGCAAGGCGGTCGAGGAAGAAAACTACGAATCGGCGGCGTCATTGCGTGATGAAATTAAACAGCTCCAGGGCGAGCTAACGAAATAGATGAAGATTGGAAACGTTCTCGCTGGCGCGAGCGAATGGCTGCGCGGCGAAGGCCCGCATCACCAGATCGTGGTCAGCAGCCGGGTGCGGCTCGCGCGCAATGTGCGGAACCGCCCGTTTCCGGGCTGGGCGAAGAAGGCTGATCGCACCGCAATTCTCGAGCTCGTCATGCCGCGGGTGGAGGAATTGCCGGAGATGCAGGATTCGCTCTCGGAATTATTGCAGGATCTGACGGCGCTGGAGAAACAGGTTTTGGTGGAGCGTCACCTGATCAGCCGCGAACACGCCGCCAAGAGCGTTGGCAGTGGCGTGGTGATGAATCGGCGTCAGACCCTGAGCGTGATGATCAATGAAGAGGATCATTTGCGCATGCAGTCGATTCGCTCCGGTCTGCAGTTGCGCCAGGCCTTCAAGCTGGTGGATAAAGTCGATAGCGAACTCGAGGGCAAACTTGATTTCGCCTACGACTCCAAGCTGGGATATTTGACCGCGTGTCCGACGAATGTCGGTACCGGAATGCGCGCATCGGCGATGCTGCATCTTCCCGGCCTGGTGTTGAGCGAGCTAATCAACCAGGTGATTCAGGCGGTAAATAAAATCGGACTCGCGGTGCGCGGACTTTATGGGGAAGGGACGGAGGCGATGGGAAATCTTTTCCAGATCTCCAACCAGACTACGCTGGGCGAGAAAGAGGAAGAGATCATCGCTCGACTCACCAAAGTCATCGAGACAATCATCGAAAAGGAGCACGATGCGCGTCAGGTGCTGATCCAGAAAAAGCCTGACACTCTGGCCGATCAAATTGGCCGCGCTTACGGCGTGCTGACGTTCGCGCACGCGATGAGCTCGAAGGAAGCTCTGAATTTACTGTCGGTGATGAAACTCGGCGTGGATCTCGGCGCGTTCCCCGAAGATCGCCGCCTGCCGGTCGATGAACTATTTATCGAAACCCAGCCCGCGCACCTGCAGAAGAGTTCGCAACAAAAGCTGAACGCGGAAGAGCGTGATCATCTGCGCGCCAGAATCATCCGCGAGCGTTTGAAACTGTTTCCTAAACCTGATATTAATAAAGTAGCGCGGGAGCCGGCGACACCCGAACCTCCAGCGTCCCCCAAAGCATGAACAATTTTACTCCGCGCGCGCAGCAGGTCCTGGCGCTGGCTCGCAAAGAAGCTGATCGCTTCAATCACAATTACGTCGGCACCGAGCACCTCCTGCTCGGGTTGATCAAGCTCGGACAGGGCGTGGCCGTGAACGTTCTGCAAAAGATGGGTCTCGATCTCGAGACGGTGCGAATGGAAGTGGAAAAACAGGTCGGTTCCGGCCCGGAAACCAAAATGGTCGGGAACATCCCTTACACCCCGCGTGTGAAAAAAGTTCTCGCGCTGGCCGGCAAGGAAGCCAAGGCGCTGAACCATTCTTACGTTGGCACCGAACACATCCTGCTTGGTCTCCTCCGGGAAGGCGAGGGCGTGGCGGCGCGCGTGCTGAAGAGTCTCGAGATCGATATCGAGCGGACGCGGAATGAAATTCTCAAGGAGCTCGATCCGAATTTCACCCCGCCGGAAGGCGAAGGGGACGAACAGGTCGGTCAATCAAGTGGCGGCAAGAAGGAGCTTAAGACTCCGGCGTTGCGCGCTTTCGGCCGGGACTTAACGGAGATGGCGAAAAAGAACGAGCTTGATCCCGTCATCGGGCGGAAAAATGAGATTGAGCGCGTCATTCAAGTGCTTTGCCGTCGCACGAAAAATAATCCTGTTCTGCTCGGAGAAGCGGGCGTCGGCAAAACCGCCATCGTCGAAGGTCTCGCGCAGGAGATCATCAACGGCAACGTGCCGGAGCTGTTGCGCGACAAGAAAGTGATCACGCTCGACCTTGCATTGATGGTCGCTGGAACAAAATATCGCGGCCAATTTGAAGAACGTATCAAGGCGGTGATGGATGAAATCCGTCGCACGAAAAATGTCATCCTCTTCATCGACGAATTGCACACGATTGTCGGAGCGGGTTCTGCCGAAGGCGCGATGGACGCGTCGAACATTATCAAGCCGGCGTTGAGTCGCGGCGAGCTGCAGTGTGTCGGCGCGACGACGCTGAACGAATATCGCAAGTACATCGAGAAGGACGCTGCGCTCGAGCGGCGTTTCCAGACCGTTAAAGTTGAAGCACCGACAGCGGAAGAAGCGGTGCAAATCTTGAAGGGCTTGCGCCCGAAGTACGAAGCGCACCACAAGGCGAAGCTGACGGACGAAGCGCTGGTGGCGGCGGTGAAACTTTCCGATCGTTATATCACGGGGCGTTTTTTGCCGGACAAAGCGATTGATGTGATGGACGAAGCTGGCTCGCGCGCTCGGATAAATGCGATGACGCGTCCGCCTGACGTGAAGGAAATTGAACGGCAGATTGAGGAAATTCGCCTCGAGAAAGAAGGCGCGATCAAGGCGCAGGATTTCGAAAAAGCGGCGTCACTGCGCGATAAGGAAAAGACCACCAAAGAACGGCTCGACGAGATTCTGGCGAAGTGGCGCGAAGAGCGCGAAGAGAAGGAAGTTGTCGTCACGGGCGAAGACATGATGTACATCGTGTCGAAGGTGACCGGGGTTCCGCTCCAGAAAATGGAGCAGAAAGAAACCGAGAAGCTCCTCCAGATGGAGGACGAATTGAAGGGCCGTGTCATTGGACAACATGAAGCGGTGGTCGCAATTTCGAAAGCGCTTCGCCGCAGTCGCGCGGACTTGAAGGATCCGCGTCGTCCGATTGGATCGTTTATTTTCCTTGGGCCGACGGGCGTTGGTAAAACGTTTCTCGCGCAGACGCTTGCTGAATTCATGTTTGGCGATCGCGATGCTCTCATCCAGATCGACATGTCGGAATACATGGAAAAGTTCACCGCTTCGCGGTTGATCGGTTCACCTCCAGGGTATGTCGGTTACGAGGAGGGCGGCCAACTTTCCGAAGCTGTTCGCCGGCGTCCTTATTCCGTCGTGCTCTTCGATGAAATTGAGAAAGCGCACCCGGATGTGATGCACTTGCTTCTCCAAATTCTCGAGGACGGAAAAATCACTGACTCGCTTGGACGCAAGATCGATTTCCGAAACACGATCATCATTATGACATCGAATGTCGGCGCCGAATTACTTCGTCGAAATACGACGATGGGTTTTGCTGCCTCGAGGCCGCTGGGCGAACACGAGTTTGAGGCGATGCGCGACAAGCTTCTCGAGGAAGCGAAGAAGGCGTTTAAGCCGGAGTTCATCAACCGACTAGACGACATCATTGTCTTTCATCAGCTGACGAAGGAAGACCTGATGGTCATCGTGGAACTGGAAGTGAAAAAGGTCCTGGTGCGCGTGCTTTCGAAAGAGGTGCACATCGAGCTGGATCCGTCGGCGAAGGACTTCCTCATCGAAAAAGGATACGACCCGCAATATGGCGCACGCCCGATGCGGCGTGCGGTCGAGCGTTACCTCGAAGATCCATTCGCTGAGGAATTACTGCGCGGCAATGTGAAGGCAGGAGACGTGGTGCACGTCACTGCGGCGGATCAAAAGCTCGCGTTTCACGTGACCGAGCCGCAAGGCACCGCGCCCGCTGGCACGAGTTAGTTGCGCGAAGATTAAGCGCGCGGGTGCGCGTCGCTATACGCTTTCTTCAGACGTTCAACGCTGACATGGGTGTAAATCTGCGTCGTCGAAAGACTGGCGTGGCCGAGCAGCGCCTGCACACTTCGCAGATCAGCGCCGGCATCGAGCAGATGCGTCGCGAAACTATGGCGAAGTTTATGCGGACTGATCGCGATAGGAATCGACGTGTGCCGGAGGTAACGTCGCAGCGTCAGCCAGATCGAGCGTGGTGAAATACGCTTTCTATTTTTGCTGATGAAAAGCGCGCCGCTCGTCACATTGGCCGCGGCGCGGTAACGCGAAACTGCCTCTAGGGCTGGCATTCCGACGGGGCAAACGCGCTCTTTTTTACCTTTGCCGAGGACGCGCACCGACTCGGTATAGATATCAAGATCGGCGACATCGAGCGCGGCGAGTTCGCTCAGGCGCAGGCCGCTGCTGTAGAACAATTCCATGATCGCGGCATCCCGATCCCGCATCCATTTCGGCGCCTGCTTTTCGAGCTCCACTTTAAAAGGAGCGGAGAGAAGTTCGTCAATTTGCAGACGCGTCAGGACCACCGGGAGTTTCTTATCGAGCTTCGGCAGCTGCACTTCGCGGACGGGATCAAGCGCGAGATGCGATCGATCGACGAGGAATTTATAGAAGCGTCGTAGCGCCGAAAACTGCGCCCGGATGTAGGCGCGTGATTGTTTTCGCTTACTCAGTCCAAAAAGATAATCGCGAAAATCGTCCGTCTGGAGTTGCTGCCACGGCTTCGTGCTGGCGAGGCTGCATGCCGCGAGTGACGAGCGATAAGAATTGATCGTGCGCGGCGAGGCGTTGCGTTCAACCGCAAGGTATTCGAGGAATTCTTCGGCGAGGCGGTCGCGGCCACGAGCAACCGACTTCGCGCCGGTCACATCTGCGGTTTTTCGATGGTGTAACGTGTGGTCTGAGCCTGGATACGGGGGTCGACCTGACTGGCGAAAATTGGGGGCGGGTTGGTGGAGAGAACTTCGTAACGCTCCAGCACGAACTCCGGATAAAATCCATTGCTCGCCGGTTCATAGACGGTTTCGCCACTGAAATGGCCGAACAATTTATATTCGTAGTTGTTGTCGCTGCCGAAGGATAAATGCTCGCGGTCCGGAGCTAGCTTTCGCTTCTCGTTCAGCATCACCATTTTCGATGTGCTCCAGGGTTGGCCCGGCCGGCGCACGTAGCCCCAGAACTTGTAATCGGGTTTATAGTAGCGCCGTCCAATGTAATAATCGCCCGGCGCTTCCGCCGCGTAGCGCGCGGCCAGTTGCGTTTTTGCTGCCTGGATGCCCTGCGGAGTTGATTCGCACCCAGCGAAGATGAACGCCGCCGAGGCAAGCTGGAGGCCGAGGATGAGACGGGAAAATGCGCGCATGAACTGCGAGTTTCTTATCGCACGCCGACCGCGCGCGCAAATCCGATGTCAGCATTTACATCGGCGAGCACTTTCTCTAGGATCGCAATCGGATCGATGGTTGAGCTTGAAATTTACGCCGCCGGCGTTCGTGAGTTAACGAAAATCCTGGAACTCGAGCATGAGTTCGAGGCGCTCCACGGCGTCCGTTACAAGGTCGATACCAACCACGATATTGTATACCTCGAGATGGATGCACCGATCGTCACTTTTCGAGAGATCAGGGCGATTTTTGTCAAACTCGGATTCGATCCGAAGTTTGTCGGTGCGATCCCGGCGGAATTGCGGCCGCGCACGAAAACGCAGCCCCTCGCTTCTTAGGTAATTGGGCGGAACAACTTGTGCTTCCCAAGAGGGCGAAGCATGACTCCGCGACTCACTTTCAATCTGCTGCGAATGCTCTTCGTTACCTTTGCCGGTGTCGTGGGCGCGATGATCTCCCTCGAGACGCAGTCAAACTCCATGCCCGGACTGATTTCCGGCGTGGCGCTCGGTTTATTGATTGTGCTCTTCGATCGGCTGTTAAAAGGCATCTCGCTGCGCGCGTTTTCGTCCGCGACATTTGGTCTGCTCATCGGCCTCATTTTCGCGAATCTACTTACGGCTTCGGACGTGCTGCGTTTCCAAAGTGACACGACGCAGTGGGCCACGCGGCTCGTGCTCTACTCGGCCTTCGGTTATCTCGGCATGATGCTGGCGATGCGCAGTAATCGCGATGAATTCTCACTCATTATTCCGTACGTGCGGTTTGCCCGCCAGGGCACGCAGCATGAGCCGATCGTTCTCGATACCAGCGTCATCATCGACGGAAAAATCGCGGACCTTTGCGCGTCGGGATTTCTTAGTCATGCCCTGATCGTTCCGCGGTTTGTTCTCGATGAACTTCAAACCCTGGCCGATTCCCGCGATGCGGGGAAACGCGAACGCGGCCGCCGCGGGCTTGGCATTCTGAATGAGCTCCAGCAATCGCGCGATATCGAGCTAACGATTCACGAGACGGCCGCCGACGAATTGCCCGCAACCGTGGATGCGCGACTGGTGCGCGTCGCCAAGCTCCTGCAGGCGCGCTTGCTTACAAACGACAGTGCGCTTTGTCAGGTGGCGAAGTTGCAACAGGTTCCAACTTTAAATTTAAACGATCTCGCGCGCGTGCTGCGTCCGACGGCGGCGGCGGGCGAAGAACTCGAGATCCAGTTGATCAAAGAAGGTCGCGAGCCGCATCAAGCCGTCGGATACCTGCCGGATGGAACGATGATTGTGGTGAATCACGCCCGCAACTCGATCGGCCAACGGGCGACGATAGTTGTCTCCACCGCTTTACAGACGGCCGCGGGCCGGCTCTTTTTCGCGGAGTTAAAACACTCTCAACAGGCAAACAGCGAAGCGGCTTAACGCAGGCCGACTGCCTGGCGCACCCGCGTCATCACCCGGCTCGCCTGGGCATTCGCGCGCTCGGCGCCCTGGCGAAGAACGTCATCCACGTAACTCGCGTCGCGCAGAATTTCGGCACGCCGTTCCCGCATCGGCGCAAAGTATTCCCAGAGTCTGGCGAATAATTGTTTCTTGTAGTCGCCGTATCCCGTGCCGCCTTGGCGAAATGATTCCCGCATCGCCTCTACTTCACCCGTCGACGCGAACAGCGCGTAAAGTTGCACGATGGTCGAGGCGTCGGGATTCTTCGCCGCCTCCACCGGTGTCGAATCGGTTGTGATGCCCATGACACGTTTCCGCATCTCCTTTTCGTCGCCGAAGATGTCGATCGTGTTGCCGTAGCTTTTACTCATCTTCTGGCCGTCAACGCCGGGCACGGTTTCCGTCGCGGCATGAATGCGCGGCTCCGGAAGTTTAAAGACTTCGCCAAACGCCTCATTCACGCGCGTCGCAATATCACGCGTGATTTCGATGTGCTGCTTCTGGTCTTTACCGACCGGAACCACGTCGCTGTCGTAGATCAGGATATCCGCCGCCATTAACACCGGATAGGTGAAGAGACCGGCATTGGCTGCGACCCCGCGCGCGACTTTGTCCTTATAAGAGTGCGCCAGTTCGAGACGCGAAACCGGGGTGACGGTGGACAAAATCCAAGCGAGCTCCGTCACCTGCGGGACATCGGATTGGCGAAACAACGCCGCCTTGGATGGGTCCAGGTCGCAAGCGAGAAAATCGATCGCGACTCGCCGGCTATTCTCGCGCAGCGCCGCTGGCTCGCGCACGCTGGTGAGCGCGTGATAATCGGCGATGAAGTAGAAGGCCTCGCCTTCGTCCTGCAGCGCAATCGCGGGCCGCATCATCCCGAAATAATTCCCGATATGAAGGACGCCGCTCGGTTGAATACCGGATAGGATGCGCATGGTGGAAGGAACGCAACGTCCAACATCCAACGCCGAACGTCCAACCGCGACTTCTAGCGTCACTGGCTCGTCGCGTCCGTTTTCGGATGCGGAAGTTGTGGCGGACGATCACGATCACCATTTCCTTGCGCACTTCGCGGCGTTCGAGGAGCGGGTGCAGGGTGGGATCGGTGCGCTGCTGCAAGGAGACGAGCACGCGATTCATCAAACCCGCATAGGGCCGGCCCGCCAGCGCGTGCAGCTGCGCTTTCCGCATTTTCGAAGCCGCCACCATTTGCATGGCTTTGGTGATCTGCGCGGTATTGCGGATCGATTTGATCCGGCGCCGAATATCCTGCGTGTTTGCCATTGGTCGTTAGGCCGGCTTCCGCGCGCGGTAACGCGCCATTCGCTCGCACACGTGAAAGCCAATCTCGCGCTTCTTCGGCTGCGCCGGCGCGAGCAGTTGCCGGATCGCGGCGAAAAGCTGCGCGATTTGCGCGTCGTTTGAATCGAGGCGGCGTTCGAGTTGAGAAAATTTCGTCGCGAGCGCCGCGTTTCGAATTGCCATCGATGTAACCCGCTGAAGTCGGATTCGGGCTGCTGGTGTAGAACGTCGTTCCCGCAACAGTGATGCTTTGGACATCTCCGACAGCAAAACTAAGGTCATAAACGACAATGGAATAACTGAGGTAAGGGATATTATTAAGCGTGAACGAGAAGTTCGGGAAGAACGCAGCCCCTACGTTAAACTGCTCGTCGGGACCTGAGACGCTGCCACCGAGAGAACTGAAGCCAGCCCCGGATATCGTAAGAGTCGCGGTGGTTGCTGCCCCGCTATCGTAGCGCGCTCACCGCCGACGCGACATTGTTGTAGTGCGTCTGGGCGAAGGAAGACGCCCCGGCTGAGTCGGCAGGGGTAAGCGTGGTGGTGCCGAAGTTCACGCCGATCGAGGCGGCTCGGGTCGTCGTGTGTGAGGCCGTGCGCGAAGGTGGCGACAAGAAATAGGCGTTGCAGTTTCATAGGGGTATAACGGGGTGGTTTTATTTATCGCTGGTTTCGGCGTTTTTGGCTGATATTTGCGGCAATGCGCCACACAGCTGTCCGTTAGGTTTTCCTATAGGGCGAAGAAGTCGCCATGTTTCTGCTCGCATTCTTACCGTCACGAAAGAACGCGCCCTCCAGTCGAACCGCGGCGCGGTGATTATCCATCCGACGCGGCGGAGTGCAGACGCCGGATTGCAGCGCGTTTGGTGTAGCAGAGCCCGGCTGCGATTGGCACCATGAACAGCAGCAAGTGTGAGCTGGCTGGCTCGGGAATCGCCATGGTGCCCATGGCGTCCATATCTGGTGTCCCAACGTTGCCGCCAGGGGAAACAAGGGTTACCCCGAAGGTACTCGCCTGCGGGTTAACGGCCGAGACTCCGGCGATGTTAAAAACAATATAGGCAATATCCCCAGCGCCGGAACTGGCCGGCAGGCCGAAGAAGGTGGTGTAATTCGCCAGTGTAATATTACCGAGCGCAAGCACCCCAGGAGTGTCCTGTCCGGGGGTATTGCCGAAGGTATGCGTTACTGAAAGACTGTTGAAGCCATCAGAGAAAGTCCAGGTGCCGCTCTCGAAGGTGATGCTAGGTGTACCGTTCTGTTCAAACGCGATGAAGTCACCATGGGCCAGGCCGCCGGGGGTGATGCTCAGTAAAGTCTCCAGGCTGCTCAAGCTATACGCGGAAGTGTTTCCGCTGCCCACACCGAAGGCACCGAAGGTGGACGTCCCGGCGGCACCGGTCACAAAGACGTCATCCGGCCGGCCAGCCGCGGCGGCCGCGTTGGGGCTCGCTGTGCCGGCCCAGTTTAGCTGGACTTGTTGAGCGCTGGCCGAAGCGGATACAGACAGCAGGCTGACTATCACAACGAAGTGAAAAAGTAGCGTCGTATGCTGGCGTCGCGTTTCGATTAACCCCGCCGAGAAGGGTATCGAGGTTATCGAGTGAGAGTGATTCAGGTGTCTCGTATTCATCGGGTCAGTGGTTGGTGCGGCGGGAATGCCAGTACATGGAGCGGAAGGAACGATAGGAACGAAGACGCATAAAGGCGGCCAGGAGAGCGGCCCCGGCAAGCATTGACGCGGCTGTGGACGGCTCGGGCACGGCTGTGGTGCGCACCTCCACGGCGTTGAGTTGCGCGAAGTCAGTGTTTGCGTCCTTGGTTAGCTGGATTTGTTCGCTTACGCTATTGGCCGTAAAGGTGCCGATAACGAATTGTCCGACTCCGCCGCCGGTGTCAGTGACGTTGTAGTCGAGCGTTGTAACGCCGCCAGCGGAAAGGGTTTCCCCCAACGGTGATGCAATATTGGAATAGTTGGCCCATAGCTGCACCTGATATGTCTGACCGATCGTGAGGCTGTTGATGGTCAAAGTGAGTTGACTGAAGCTGTAGGACGCGGATGTGAGCAACGCTCGGTAGGAAGACGGCGACAAGTTTGAGAAGGGCGCGGAAGCACTGCCAAAGGAGCTTCCGCCGGATACGGATCCGCTCGCAACCGAGAGGGTCAGGAGACCAGAGGTGTCGGTGAAGGTAGTACTACTGCCATCGGTGACGAATGGGTTAAAAGTGACGCCGTTAACGGTCTGGCTCGTTGTACCGGTGCCTCCGTTGTTGGCAGCAGCAAAAAGAACACCAGAGGTGCTGACGTCGGTGCCGCCTGAGATCCCTGTGGGCGCGCCCCAAGTGACGCTAGCTGCGTGAGCAACAGAACAAGCACTGGTGATAATGATGGCGACAATTAAACCAATCGAGATGGGGCAGTGCCGCTGTCTGCTGCGCGTGGAAAAATCCAGTCCACCGCTACTTCGCGATTGTTTGCTTGCGCAGAAATGGTCGTTCCGACTGTGTTTTTGTTTCATTGGAGTGCCTTCCATCATTAACTACCGGAACGGCAGGCGAGAGTTCCTTTAAATCGTTAAATTTATTTTCGGAGCCTGGTTTTCCTCTACCGTCGAGCTAGCTCGTTTGCGCTGCTGACGCGTTGCGGTATACGCGGACTGGGCATGAGGGGCCTTCGCTAAGTGCTGAGAAGTAGCTTCCAGGTTACTAAAGAACGTGGACGCCGAAGTTCCGATATTTCGACTCGTTAGGCCAAATTACGTCACGGGCGTAGCTAGCTAAATACGCATTGATATATTTTCGTCTTGCGCGGAAACCCGCCTTTGCTCATCCTGCCGTCGTGAGTCACGTCGGTGCCAGGATGGAAGACGAGAAGGCAACGGTCTTTGCCACGACCCGGTGGAGTATGATCGTGGCGGGTAGCGACCCCGATGGGGAGAAGCAGGAAGCGCAAGCTGCGTTGGCCGAACTTTGCCGGGTCTACTGGAAGCCCGTGTTTTCCTTTGTCTGTCGCCAAGGATGGGCAACCGCGGATGCGCAGGATCTGACGCAGGACTTCTTTGTCATGATTCTGAAGAACAATTGGCTTCAGCATGCCGACGAATCACGCGGTCGCTTCCGCTCTTTTCTCCTGAAGTCATTACAAAATTTTCTCTATCATGCGGACGAGAGGAAGCATGCGCATAAACGTGGGGGCACGGTGGAGGTCCTGTCCTGGGACGCTTGGATGGCGGAACCACCGGCAGAGTCGGCACTCGGTCATCTACCCGCAGAGAGAGTGTTCGATCTTCGCTGGGCGATGACGGTGGTGGAGCATGCGCTTCGTCGTCTGGCCGAAGAGTGTGAAGCGAACGGGCGTCGCCAGGTTTTTGATGTTCTGCGTAACCATCTGACGGCTGAGCGCGGCGAAACGTCATACGGTGACCTCGCCTTGCAGCTAGGTGTCGCAGAGGCGGTGATCAAGAAGCAATTACACAATCTGCGCCAGCGTTACCGTTGGTTATTACGCAGTGAGGTGGCAGAGACGGTGGAGGATCCTGCGGATGTCGATGCCGAGATTCGTTATCTCTGTGCCACGCTCGTGCACGTGGCGGATTGAAGCCATGAACACGGTGCGCGGCGACTTACCTGTGCAGACGGGTGCGGAACCAGCGAATTGCGAAGGCTGTGGCGCCGCGGTGCGGCTTGATGGAAGCGGGTGTGTGAATTGTTTGCTCCTCGAAGGGTTACAGACCGAGGGTCAAAGCTCGAGTGAAGCCTTCCGGAGCGTGCTTTCGGAAATCGCTCTTCCGGACCGGGAATGGCGACTCGGTAGCTACGAGGTGATGGAAGAGATTGGGCGTGGGGGGATGGGAGTAATCTATCGCGCCCGGCAGCGCCACTCCCGGCGGGTCGTGGCGTTAAAACGGATGCTTAGTTATGACGCCCAATCGCGCGAGACCCTGGCCCGGTTTAGACGCGAAGCAGAAACGGCGGCGAGCCTCGACCACCCGAACATCCTTCCGATCTACGAAGTGAGCGAAAGCTCCGAGGGCGTTCCATTCTTCAGTATGAAGCTGGCAACGGGCGGGAGTCTGCGCGCGGCGACGCCTTCTCTCACCGGCAAGTCGAAAGAGTGCGTCCGGCTGATCGCCAAGGTAGCGCGAGCTCTCGATTACGCTCACCAGCGCGGAATTCTTCATCGCGATCTCCAGCCCGGAAACATCCTCCTCGACGCGCGCGGCGAGCCGATGATTAGCGACTTTGGCCTGGCAAAATGGCTCGACGAAAATAGCGATCTGACCAGAACTCTGACCGCCTTCGGCACACCCGGTTACATCGCGCCGGAACAGGCGGAAGGCGCAGCCGCTGAACTTACACCCGCGGCCGACATCTACAGTCTCGGCGCAATCTTGTTTAACCTCCTCGCCGGCCGCCCGCCATTTGTCGGCGCGAATGCGCTTTCGGTCATTCGCCAGGCCGGCGTGACGGATGCGCCGCGCTTGCGCTCGCTGGCACCTTCGCTTGATCGGGATTTGGAAACGATTCTCGCCCACTGCCTCGAACGCGACCCGAAACGTCGCTATGAATCCGCGGGCGACGTCGCAGAAGACCTTGATCGCTGGCTCGATGGCCGGCCGATTCTGGCCCGCCGTGTGTTGTTACCCATGCGGCTCTGGCGATGGTCGCGTCGCAATCCCATTCTTGCTGCAACTGCAAGCGGTTGCCTGCTCCTTGCAGCCGCGGTCGCCTGGCTCTTGGGCGGAACCGTTCTCAATTCAAAGCCCCGTCGGAATAGTTCGGAGGGTTGTTGCTGGCCGTTCTCGAGTGTCAGGACATGCGTCTCGATCTCGTGAGCCACCAACGACGCCACGTGTAGCTTGCTCTTGAGTGCGCTGCACCCTCGCAGCCGCTTCAGCGACGTGGTGAGCCGGGTTCCCGTTCGAGCACGGGTGAAAAGTGCAGCGAGGGCGCTCCCAATTCCAACGCGATCCTATTATCGGATTACGCGAATCCTATAAAAACCATACTGATAAAAAATTTAATATTGACAAGATTAAGGCGTGCTGTCAGAAAAAATCTATAAATGAAAAGAAAACTCACAGCAGTTGCTCTGTTCGCCGCGGCCACAATGTCGGCGTGGGCAGTAGTGGCATATAATCAAAACATCACAGCTATATTCGGAGGCGGAAACCCCGACACTGGCTGGACGGCGGACACTTCGAACAACATCACGCTGGCTCTGCGAGCGAAGAATCGGACCAACGGTGACACCTCTAATGTGTCCGGCGTCTACACCTTCGCGACGGCCCCGGCTACGCGAGGACTCTGGAACTATGAGTTCTCGATCAATTCCGACCCTGCGGTAGGAGTCGCTCCTCTTTCTACCTATGACTACTATTTGTCTGCCGATGGTAATCCGTCGCAATGCGTGACATTTACGACGGTAAATCCGCTCAGTTACTGGCAGGACAACAGCTACGGAATCAACACCACCGCAAATGGCGCGGGTGTCGAAGGGACGGCAGCTGCCCTAGCCGACAGCAACAATATCGCCCAAAATTCGCAAAATATTACGTTTGGCGATTATCCCGGTGGTCCGCAGAGCTTGATGCCGAATGCGACGTATACCTACGAGCTTTATGCGGTGGAGAAGGGCGATGGCCCCGCTGGTCTGAAATTGGCTTCAGTTCGCATTACCGTCGTTGTTGGAGCGGGAGGCGCGGTTTGCAACGTCCCGACCGACAAGAACCAATGCAAGAGCGGAGGCTGGAGCTCGATGACGCGATTGGATGCGTCGACCTTCAAAAATCAGGGAGACTGCATTCAGTACGTGAATACTGGGAAATAAATCTTGGCGTTCGATAGCGAGAGGCGGCCGGCGACGGCCGCCTCTTTTTTTAGGTTCGTGCGCGTTTGACAGAGCGAAGCCGAAACCGGCGGTGCCGCGCGTGCGGCACCACCTTCGAAGATTGCGAGCTGCTTGAGGCAGCGGAGCAGTCGACTGGTCCGCGCTTGAAGAGTATCTCAGTGATCCTAGGGTGCCCCTGCGGAAAGTGCAGCGGCTTTGTTTCTCCTCGCAATGCGAAATCGCGCTGATTAACTACACGGAACATGCCCGCCGCTTCGAAACCAGTTTCAGTCGTTACCGGTGGCGCCGGTTTTCTTGGTTCGCATCTGACCGACCGATTACTGGCGGAAGGACACAAGGTCATCGCGATCGACAATTTGATTACGGGCAATCTCGCGAACGTCGAGCATCTCGCCGGCAACGAGGACTACAGCTTCATCAAGCATAACGTCTCGAACTTCATCGTGCCGCCGGAAGGCAATGTTGATTACATTTTTCACTTCGCATCTCCGGCCAGTCCGATCGATTACCTCGAACTGCCGATACCGACACTCAAAGTGGGTGCGCTCGGCACGCACAACGCGCTCGGCCTGGCCAAAGCGAAGCAGGCGAAATTTCTCCTCGCCTCCACCAGCGAGTGTTACGGCGATCCGCTGGTGCATCCGCAGAAGGAAGATTACTGGGGCAACGTGAACCCGATCGGGCCGCGCGGAGTTTACGACGAAGCGAAGCGTTTCGCCGAGGCGATGACGATGGCCTACCACCGCTATCACGGGATGGATACGAAGATCGTTCGCATCTTTAACACTTACGGTCCGCGCATGCGGCTGCGCGACGGACGGGTGGTGCCGGCTTTTATCGGCGAGGCGCTGAGCGGCGAACCGCTCACCGTTTTCGGGGATGGATCGCAGACGCGTTCGTTCTGCTACTGCTCGGATTTGATCGATGGAATTTATAAGCTTTCGCAGTCCGATTTTCACGAGCCGGTCAACATCGGAAATCCGCGGGAGATGACGATCAAACAGTTCGCGGAGGAGATTATCAGGATTACCGGCGCAAAATCGGGGATCGCCTACAAACCCTTGCCGGTGGATGATCCGAAAGTGCGGCAACCGGACATCGGTCGTGCGAAAAAAATTCTTGGTTGGGAACCGCGTGTTGAATTTGATGAAGGGATTCGCAAGACCATCGACTATTTCCGCGATCACATCGCGCGCGGCGCGAATGCAAAAGCATGATGCGAGCACCCATCGCACTTCTCCTCGCGACGGTCGCCAGCGCTTTCGCGCAGGCGCGACCTGCGGCGGAGTTTCAGCTTACGCGCATTAATAATCGGCTGGTGACGACGCCCCAGCTTTCATATTCGGGCGGCGAACAATTCCCCACAAATCAACGAGATCGCTGGCTTACCATCGAAGCAGAATTTACCGCGGTGCCGGAGGTGACCGATGAGTTGACCTTCAGATATTATGTTCTTCTCAACGGCAAGCTGCTGACCGGTGAAGTGACGCACACGAATATTGTGGCCGGGCGCGAAAATCGTTCGGTGATGTTCGTTCCGCCGAAAGCTCTCGTGCGCTTCCTTGGCAACCGACCAGTGACGCAGACTTCGGTGCAAAACATCGCGGTGCAAATTGTGCAGCAGGGCGCCGTCAAAGATGAATTGAGTCTGGCGCGGGCCCAGCCGCAATGGTTCGCCGGGCTGCCGCAGCTGCCCGGTTTTTTGTTGAACAAAAACGAGACTCCCTTCGCGCCGCTTTACTGGGATCGCTACGAGCAGATCAAGGCGCCGGCGCGCTGAACTGAATGGCGGCGCCAGCGCGCATCATCGCGGCGAACATCGGTTCGCAAACGATCGGAGTCGCGGAGTTCCGCGCGCAGGCGCGTGGTGGAATTGTGCTGCAGGCGTTGCGTCGGCGCGATATCGGTGCGGATGGAACCGGCGAGACGGTCAGACAGGCGCAGATCACGGCGAGTCTGCGCGAGATGCTCGCGGAACTTGGAATCAAGAATGGAGCCGTTAATTACGCTGTCGCGCAACAATCGGTCTTCGCGCGATTCGTAAAACTGCCTGCGGTGGAAGAGGAGAAGATCGAAAAAATTATTGCCTTCGAAGCGCAGCAGAATGTGCCGTTCCCAATTGATGAAGTCGTCTGGGATTACCAGCTCGTCGGCGGAGGAGGGGACGAGCAATTGCAGGTGGTGCTGGTCGCAATCAAAGCGGATTTGCTCGAGAGCATCAACGCCGCGGTCGAGAGCGCGGGCTTGCAGACTTATGTCGTCGATGTCGCGACGATGGCTCTCTACAACGCCTTCCGCTATAACTACAGCGATCTGGAGGGCTGCTCGCTGCTGGTGGACATCGGCGCGCGCACGACCAACCTGCTCTTCGTCGAGCCGGGCAGAATATTTTCGCGCAGCGTGCCCATCGGCGGGAGCTCACTGACGGCCGCGATCGCCAAGGAATTTAATGAGCCGCACGCGTCGGCGGAGTTCCGCAAGAAGCAAAGCGCGTATGTGAGCCTCGGCGGTGCTTATGCCGACTCGCCGGATGCGGCTGTCGCACGCGTGGCAAAGATTACGCGGAGCACGATGACGCGTTTGCACGCCGAGATCATGCGATCGGTCAGCCATTATCGCGCGCAGCAACAGGGTAGCGCGCCGGCCCGCGTATTTCTTTGCGGCGGCACCTCGTCGACGCCGTACATGCGCGAATTCTTTCAGGAGAAACTGCAGCTTCCGACGGAGTTTTTTAATGCCCTGCGCAACGTCGCAGTCGCGCCCATGGCTGACGTTTCCGAGATCGCAAAATCAGCGCATCTACTAGGTGAACTGACAGGCCTCGCCCTTCGCGCCACATCGAATTGTCCGATGGAGTTAAACCTGCGCCCCGCCAGCGTGCTGCGAGCGCATGCACTCGAGCGCCGTCGACCGTTTTTCATCGCCGCCGCGGCCTGTTTTATCCTGGGACTTCTTGGCTGGGCGTTTTATTACTCGCACGCTGCGACGGTGCTGGATCGGACGCGCGAACGCGCCCAGGAGAAGATCGATGAGATGCGAAAGGACGAATCGCAGCTCGCTGAATTAAAACGCCAGGCCACTGCGCTCGACAGTCTAGCCGCTCCGCTGGTGGGCATCGTGAATGAGCGCGGGTTTTGGCCGCAAATTCTCGAGGATTTGAATTTGCGTCTGCCTAAGGAAAATATCTGGATTACCGAGTTGATTCCCACCTCGGGCGGAAAAGCGATCCTGCCGGCGGGCGCTGCTTCCGGTGCGACGTCTCAAACTTCCGCAAACGAGCCCGGGGCCCCGGCCGCAACTGTTCCGCCGCGCAAAGGTCCTGCCGTCACCGGCCCGGCCATCGACGGAGTTTTGTTGCGCGGATTGTATTTGTTTAATCCGCGGCAGCAGGAGTTGGTCGTCGATTATTTCAAGAATCTTGTCGGGTCGCCCTTCTTCGCGATTGATCCCAATAATCAATCGCGTGTGATCAAGCCGACGATGGCAAACAACAGCGACTGGGCATTTCCATACGAGCTTCGGCTGGATTTGAAAAACCCAATGCCGCTCCCATGAACTGGTTTCGCGAGAATCGTTTTTTAGGCCGGTTCGTCATCGCCTTGGCGCTGGCGACTCTGGTTGCCACCTACCTTTTTTTCGCGGCGAAAAGCGGCTTTGACGAAGCGACCGCGAAGTTCGCCGAAGCGACCAACGAAAGCGCCCGGCTCGAGCGCCTCGATCCGTTTCCGAACCAAACGAACGTTCGCAAAATGAAAACGCACATCGCAAATTATACTGCGTCGCTCGATCGCCTGCGCGCGGATTTAAAAGCCCGCGTGCCGGCTCCGCCGCCGCTGGCGCCGGATCAGTTCCAGACGCATCTGCGGCAAAGTGTGAACGCGATTTCGGATCGCGCCAAAGCAAATAAAGTGAAGTTGCCAGACAGCTTTTATCTCGGGTTCGATGAGTTTGCGTCGTCGCTTCCCACGACCGAGGCCGCGCCGCTTTTGGGCCAGCAGTTGTCGCAGATCGAGTTGCTCATGACCGCGCTCATCGATGCCCGCGTTGAAAGCGTGGTGAGCTTCAAACGCGTCGGTGCGGCTCAGCCCGTCGCGCTTCCTACTCCGCCGGCAAGCGCAAAGATTCCAAGCGGCGCCCCGGGACAAAACTCGGTGGAGCGAACGGTGGTTGAATTCGCCTTCACCGGACAACCGTCAGCGTCGCGCAAAGTGATCAACCAAATCAGTTCCACGGCAGATCAGTTGTTCGTGATCCGAGCATTGCATGTCCGCAATGAGAAAGACAAAGGCCCAGCGCGCACGCAAACTGCCGACGCGTCTGCTCCGGCATCGGCGCCGATCGCGAAGTCGGCAGCGAGTCCCGCGATTCAATTCATCGTCGGTACCGAAAAGCTCGAAACTTCGGCACGGGTCGAACTGGTAAGGTTCACGTTTTGATCACGTCGACTCGTCATCCCGAGCGAACCCGAGGGACCCCGCAGCGAAACGTGATGCTAAGGCAACGGGATTCCTCCGCTGCGCTTTGCTCCGGTCGGAATGACAAAAGCTGCGATTCGAGCGCGATTACGAGCACGAGCACGAGCAGGAGCGAGGACGGGAAGTAATGGACTGGGTGCGCGCACATTACGAACGCGTGGTGCTGCTTGCGGCGGCAGTGTTCCTTTTAATGTGCGCATTCTTTATCTGGCGCGCGACGTCGAACTTCGGCGCGGACGTTTCACTCGTGCGCGGCGGGCCGCAGAAAAACGCGGCGCCGCCTGGGAGAGCGCTTGAGGTTGAGCAGGCGATCGATCGTTTACGACAGCCGGCGCAGTGGACCTTCAGCGGACGTTCGGGGCTTTTCGTCCCGGAAAAGCACTTCATCGCAGCGAACGGATTCCCCGCCACGCTGCAGACGACGGAACTGCATCCGCCCGTGCCGAACGAGTGGTTTGAGCAATTCAACCTCCCGATTACCGATGCCGATGCTCTGGAGCAGGACAGCGATGGCGACGGCTTCAACAATCTCGAGGAATGGCAGGGGCACACGAATCCCACCGACCGGAATTCGCATCCGGAATTTTTCGCGAAGCTCAAGCTGCGCGCGTTTTCGCAGGAGCCGTTTCGGTTTATGTTTTCGTCGCGCGCAGCGGACACGTTCGGCATCAACACGCTGGACCTGCAGCAGCCGACGCAATTCGTGAAGGTCGGCGACGTGATTGCCGGCACGCATTTTAAGGTGACGAATTTCGTGGAGAAGACCGCACCCGATAAATACGGGACCGATGTCGATGTCTCGGAGCTGACTTTGCAGAACGTCGAGAGCGGCGAACAGCTGACGCTCGTGAAAGAGAAAGTTGCCGTCTCGCCGGAATCGGTCGCGATCTTTGTCTACACCTGGGGAGAGCGCAAGGAGTTAACCGTCAAAAAAGATCAGGAATTTTCATTGCCGCCACAAACCGACATCAGATACAAACTAGTCGACGTCCAGCCGAACAAAGCGGTGATCGTAAGCAGCCAGAAGCCCGATGCGCCGATCGAGATCGGTCTGCTGAGTCAATAATCCCACCGCTCTTTTTTAACATGATGAAAATCCTCGCCGCGCGACGTGCGCGGTTCTCCCTCCTGACAGCTGTCATTCTAGCGGGCAGCGTTTCGCATGCGTCTGCGCAGAGCGTTGATCGCATCGCGCAGCGCGAAATTGCGAAACGCCAGGCTGCCATTCCGCACGGAGAGGAAGCGCTCGCCCGCGCGCAGGTGGAGTTGAGAGCGAGACAGTTCGAAGGGGCCTACAACGATTTTCGCCTTGCGCTTACTTATATTCCAGACGCGGCCACGAGCGGTAAATCGCACGACGTCGCCATCCACGGGTTCTGCGAGAGCGGCGTGAAACTGGCCGAGCAGCGCATGGCCGAAGGCAAATACGCCGAGGCCGAAGCAGTGCTGACCGAGATTTTAACCGATCGCTACAGCCCGACTTGTCGCGAAGCGCAGGCGTTGCTCAGTCATTTGCACGACCCCGGTTACATCAATAAAACGATGGGGCCGAAGTTCCTCGCGAAAGTGGAGGAAGTGAAACAATTGCTGGTCGAGGCCGACGGTTTCTACGGCTCGGGACGATACGATCTCGCATTCAAGCGCTACGAGCAGGTGCTGAATCTTGATCCGTACAACACGGCGGCGCGAAAGGGTCAGGAAAAAATTAACCTGACGAAATACCACTACGGCGAAGAAGCCTACAACGAAGCGCGTTCGCGCAGCATGTGGCAGGTGGAAAAGGGCTGGGAAAATCCAGTGCGCCAGTACGGGCAGACGGTCGGCCCAATCGCCGACGCCTTTCAAAAAGATGCGACGGGGACCGCGCGAATCACGACCAAGCTCAACACCATCATTATTCCGCGAATCGAATTTCGCGATGCGAGTATCCGTGAAGCGATCGACTTTTTGCGGCAGCAGGCGTCGGCAAACGATCCTGCCACGGAAGGTCGGCGCGGCGTCGACATCGTTTTGCGTTTACGTTCGCTTGGAAATTCCACCGAGCCAGCACCGGTGACCGGCGTGACAACGGCAGCCGAGTCTACTCCTGCGGCATTGCCGCCCGGAGATAACGCACCGCCCGCCGCGCAAGTGGCGCAGCCGCCTCCGGTAGTACTACCGGGAACACCAGCTGGACCGGCTTTAAATCCCGCCAGCGCGCGCATCACCATCACGCTGAATCAGATTCCGCTTGGCGAAGCGCTGCGCTACATCGCAAGTCAGGCCGGACTGAAAGTGAAGATCGAGCCGTACGCCGTCTCGATCATTCCGCTAAGTGAGCAGAGCAACGAACTGATAACGAAAGAGTACCGGGTGCCTCCGGGCTTTATCAGCGGGACGTTGAATCCGGGCGCAAGTGCCTTGAGTCAGCCGGCGGTGGCGGCTGGCCGAGGTGCAGGTGCTGGCGCCGGAACGGGGAAGGATACGCAGGAATCAACGGGTGGGCGTCAGTTGGTGAACCGCGAAGGCGCCCGGGAATTTCTGGAGACACAGGGGGTCCCGTTTCCGACGGGGGCGAGTGCGCATTTTCTTCCCCAAAGCAGCAGGTTGATCGTGCGCAATACGACTGACAACCTTGAATTGGTTGATGCGCTCGTCGAGCAGGCGAACGTCTCGGGACCAAAGCAGGTTGAGATCGAATCGAAATTTATCGAGATCACGCAGAACAATCTCAAGGAGCTCGGTTTCGACTGGTTGCTCGGGCAATTCAATGTCCCGGGTTCCCACCGCGTTTTCGGCGGTGGCGGCACGTCAGGATTGACCTCTGGACCGGGTGTTCCAGCTGGCTCAACGGATTATCCATTCGCTCCACCGGGTGGTGTGCCCGTGGGACAATTTCCAGTAACTGGCGGAAATCGGACGGGCGGCCTTGCGATTACTGCGAATGCGATCGATGCGCTGCTCTTTCCGCTGGGCGGGGCCAGTTCACTCGCGCCCGGAA
>JBBQHM010000028.1:0-21954 GCA_038323965.1 Chthoniobacterales bacterium
CGTCTCGCCCTTCTTCACACTGGCGCCGTCTTCCTTGGCGATAACCGAACCGACCACGACGTTGTAACGCTCGAGCTCGCGGCCATCCGCGTTGTGCACGCTAATTGCGCCGTTCTTGTTCAGAACGATCCACGAACCATCAAGCGCCTGCACCGTGCGCAGGTCGTTGAATTGAATCCGACCATCGTTCTTCGCCTTGATGATTGGCTGTTTGAAGGTCTGGCTCGCAGTTCCACCGATGTGGAACGTCCGCATCGTCAGCTGCGTGCCGGGTTCGCCGATCGATTGCGCGGCGATGATGCCGACTGCTTCGCCGAGTTTCACAAATTGACCGGTTGCCAGATTGCGGCCGTAGCATTTTGCGCAGACTCCGCGTCCGCATTCACAGGTGAGAACCGAGCGGATTTTTAACTGCTCGACACCGATGCGTTGGATCTCGTTCGCAGTCTTCTCGTCGATGAGCTGATTTGCCTTGATGATCTTGCGCTTTTTATCGACTGGATCGGCGATCGTTTCGCAACTTACGCGTCCAATGATGCGCGTCGCGAGATCGACAACTTCTTCGTCGCCTTCGTAGATGGAGCGAACGGCGATGCCATTCACAGTGCCGCAATCATCTTCATTGATGATTACATCCTGCGCGGCGTCCACCAGTTTGCGGGTGAGGTAACCGGAATCCGCGGTCTTCAGAGCAGTATCGGCCAGACCTTTACGCGCACCGTGCGTCGAGATGAAATATTCGAGAACGGTAAGACCTTCGCGGAAGTTCGAAGTGATCGGGCGCTCGATAATCTCGCCGGAAGGTTTCGCCATCAAACCTCGCATACCTGCGAGCTGACGAACCTGCTGACGATTTCCTCGCGCACCGGAA
Organism: Chthoniobacterales bacterium; assembly: GCA_038323965.1. Lineage (GTDB taxonomy): Bacteria > Verrucomicrobiota > Verrucomicrobiia > Chthoniobacterales > UBA10450 > JBBQHM01. The sequence continues at coordinate 872 of JBBQHM010000028.1, forward strand.
TCGACCATGAGGTAAACCGGATTGAGTTCCTTGCGCCCTTCGTTGTGCTCCAGGGTCCGGAACATGACGTTCGAAATCTCGTCACCGGCGTGGGTCCAGATATCGATGATTTTATTGTAACGCTCGCCATCCGTGATGATGCCCTTACGATACTGCTGTTCGACCGTCTTGATCTGTTTGTAAGCGTTATCGAGTTCGATCTGCTTCTCTTTCGGAATGATCATGTCCGAAATACCGATCGAAATACCGGCGCGTGTTGCTTCGGTGAAACCCATGTCCTTGAGCTTGTCGAGCGTCTCAACCGTCCCCTGCTGGCCGGCTACCTGATAACAGCGGAAAATAATATCGCTCAACTGTTTCTTGCCCGCAGCCTTGTTAAAGAAGCCGAGTCCGTCCGGCCAGATCTGATTAAAGATCACGCGGCCGGCGGTGGTCTCGAGAATGCGAGTTTCCTGGTTACCAAAGATTGTCTCCTTGCCGAAATCCGGATTGCGGAATCGAATCCGATCGTGCGTTTTGACCTTGCCGTCGGCCATCGCGAACTCCACTTCCACCGGCTCCGAAAAAAGCGGCAGACGTGTGTCCGCGGCTGCACCAGCGGCGCGTCGAGGATTCTGCGTCAAATAATAACAGCCAAGCGTGATGTCCTGCGACGGAGTCGTGATTGGCTTGCCGCTCGAAGGCGAGAAGATGTTGTTCGGCGCGAGCATCAGCAGACGCGCTTCCATTTGCGCTTCCACCGACAACGGAACGTGAACCGCCATCTGATCGCCATCGAAATCCGCGTTGTAAGCGGTACAGACAAGTGGATGAATGCGAATCGCCTCGCCTTCGATGAGCTGCGGCTCGAAAGCCTGAATCGAAAGACGATGCAGAGTCGGCGCACGATTCAAAAGAACCGGGTGACCCTTAGTGACTTCGTCAAGAATGTCCCAGACCTCCGGCGTCTGGCGTTCGATCATCTTTTTCGCGCTGCGGACCGTGTGCACGTAGCCCATGTCCTTGAGTCGGCGAATGATAAATGGCTCGAACAACACGAGCGCCATTTTCTTCGGCAACCCGCACTGATGAAGTTTGAGCTCTGGTCCGATGACGATGACCGATCGCCCTGAGTAATCGACGCGCTTGCCGAGCAAGATCTGCCTGAAACGTCCGCCTTTGCCCTTGAGCATGTCGGAAAGTGATTTCAGCGGTCGATTCCCGGCGCCGGTGACAGCGCGGCCGTGACGACCGTTATCGAACAACGCATCGACAGCTTCTTGGAGCATGCGCTTCTCGTTACGGATAATGACGTCAGGCGTCTTGAGCTGAAGAAGATTTTTGAGCCGGTTGTTCCGGTTAATGACGCGGCGATAAAGATCGTTTAGATCCGAAGTCGCGAAACGGCCGCCTTCCAGCGGAACGAGCGGACGCAGATCCGGCGGGATCACTGGAAGAACTTCGAGCACCATCCACTCCGGACGAGCGTGCGAGCTCATGAAGCCCTGCACCAACTTGGTGCGCTTCGCCAGCTTCTTGCGAATCTGTTTACTCTTGGTGTTCCCCATTGCCACTTCGAGCTCTTTGTTAAGCTTGTGGAGATCGATCTCGCCGAGAAGTTTTTTGACGCCTTCCGCACCCATGCCAGCGACAAACGATTCGCCGTACTGCTCCTGTGCTTCGCGGTACTCGACCTCAGTCAAAAGCTGCGCTTTTTGCAGCGGCGTCTGGCCCGGATCGATGACGATGTAATCCTCGTAATAAATCACGCGCTCGAGTTGGCGCGCAGTCATGTCGAGCATCAAACCGAGGCGCGACGGCATGCATTTATAGAACCAGATGTGCGAGACCGGTACCGCGAGCTCAATGTGCCCCATGCGTTCGCGGCGAACGCGCGCCAGCGTCACTTCAACGCCACAACGATCGCAGATAACGCCCTTGTGCTTGATGCGTTTGTATTTGCCGCAGGAGCATTCCCAGTCGCGGGTCGGCCCGAAAATGCGTTCGCAGAAAAGGCCGCCCTTTTCCGGCTTGAAGGTCCGGTAATTAATCGTCTCCGGATTCTTAACTTCACCCTTACTCCACGACCGCATCGTGTCGCTGGAGGCGACGCCGATCGCGACCTGGTCAAAACCGACCGGCCGCTCTTCACCCACTAACTCCCGCCAGGAATGTTCGTTCATTTATTTAAGCTGCGATTTGAAACTGCAAATTGTTAAACCACGTCTTCGAGGAATGCTGCGGGCGCCTGGCCACCGACTTTGACGTCGAGACCGAGCGACTGCATTTCCTTGATCAACACGTTGAAAGATTCGGGCGTTCCCGCCTGAAGCGAGTTGTCTCCCTTTACGATGGACTCGTAGATGCGCGTCCGACCCTGCACGTCGTCGGACTTCACCGTGAGAAGTTCCTGCAACGTATATGCCGCGCCATAAGCCTCGAGCGCCCAGACTTCCATTTCGCCGAAACGCTGGCCGCCATACTGCGCTTTACCGCCGAGAGGCTGCTGCGTGACAAGTGAATATGGTCCGACCGCGCGCGCATGAATTTTATCGGCGACCAAGTGGCCGAGCTTCAGCATGTAGATGTAGCCGACAACGACTTCCTGATCGAACTGATCGCCCGTGCGACCGTCGAACAAGCGAGCCTTGCCGTTTTCCTGCACCCAATGGAAGCCCTCCACCTTCTTCGCTTCCTTTAAATATTCGCGGATTTTCGCTTCCGAAATTCCGTCGAACACCGGAGTCGCAACCTTGAAACCGAGCGCCTTCGCCGCAACGCCCAAGTGCGTTTCGAGCACCTGACCAACGTTCATACGACTCGGCACGCCAAGTGGGTTCAGGCAGATTTCCACCGGAGTCCCGTCCGGCAGATACGGCATGTCTTCTTCCGGAACGATGCGGGCAACAACGCCCTTGTTTCCGTGACGGCCTGCCATCTTGTCGCCAACCGAAAGCTTGCGCTTCGAAGCGACGAAAACCTTTACCTGCTTGATGATGCCCGGATCGACGTCGTCGCCGCTTTCCACGCGATCCATCGCGCGTTCACGTTCGAGCTCAAGCTCCGCGAACTTGTGTTCATATGAAGCGATGATCTCGCGGATCTTGTTGCGGATCGGCGAAGGATCGATCTCGATATGATCGTAAACGTTCGCCAGCTTGCGCAGCAACGTTTTGGTAATCTTGCGATTCGCCGGGATGATGATTTCGCCGGTTTGGGCGTTCACCACATCCAGCGGAATTTTCTCGCCGAGCAGAACATTCGAGAGCGAATCGGTGAGCTGTTCCGTCAGCTCGTCCTTTTTCTTCTTGTTGTCCTCGGTGATCGATTTGAGCTGCCGCTTCGTCTCGGTCGGCGTCAATTTCTCCTGCGAAATCTCGCGGCGTGAAGAAACCTTCACATCCATCACGATGCCGTAGGTGCCCGAAGGAACCGTTAGTGACGTATCCTTAACGTCGGCGGCTTTCTCGCCGAAAATCGCGCGAAGTAGACGCTCTTCCGGAGCGAGCTCCGTTTCAGATTTCGGTGTGATTTTGCCGACGAGAATGTCGCCAGGTTTTACTTCCGCACCGACCCGGACCACGCCGTCCGGTCCGAGATTCCGCAGCGCTTCTTCCGAAACGTTCGGTATGTCGCGCGTAATTTCTTCCGGCCCAAGCTTGGTATCGCGAGCGCCGATCTCGAATTCATCGATGTGAATCGACGTGTAGATGTCTTCCTTTACGACCTTCTCGGAGATCATGATGGCGTCTTCGAAGTTGTAGCCGTTCCAAGGCATGAAGGCGACGAGGACGTTACGTCCCAGCGCCAACTCACCCTGGTCCGTGTTCGGGCCGTCCGCGATGACCTGGCCCTTCTTCACGTGCTGTCCTTTTTTCACGATCGGCTTCTGGTTCACGCACGTGCCCGCATTTGAGCGCATGAATTTCCGAAGCTCGTAAACGTAGGTATGCGATTCCGGATCGGTCTTCAGTTTCTTCCGACCTTCCGGCATGTGCCCGTCTTTCGTGACAACGATTTGATCGGCCGTCACTGACGCGACCTTGCCGCTCTCGATTGAGATCAACACCGCGTGCGAATCGCGCGCGACTTTGCCTTCCAGACCGGTGCCGACGAGGGGGGACTCGCTCACTATTAGCGGCACGCCCTGGCGTTGCATGTTCGAACCCATGAGCGCGCGGTTCGCGTCATCATGTTCGAGGAACGGAATCAATCCCGCCGCCACTGAAACAAGCTGCTTCGGCGACACGTCCATGTAGTGGACCTTTGCCGGTTCCACTTCCAGGAAGTCGCCACGATAACGGACAGAAACTTTCTCTCCCGTAAAATGCCCTTTCCCGTCAACCGGCGCGTTCGCCTGTGCGACGAGGAAATTCTCTTCACGATCACCAGTCAGGTAATCAACTTCCTCAGTCACCCGACCCTTTGTAACCTTAAGATACGGGGTCTCGATGAATCCGAATTCGTTAATACGCGCGAACGTCGACATCGAACTGATAAGACCGATGTTTGGACCTTCTGGAGTCTCAATCGGACAGATACGTCCGTAGTGCGATGGATGAACGTCGCGGACTTCGAAGCCGGCGCGATCGCGTGACAAACCACCAGGCCCGAGGGCCGAGAGACGGCGTTTATGCGTCAACTCCGCGAGCGGGTTTGTCTGATCCATGAACTGCGAGAGCTGTGAACGCCCGAAGAAATCGCGAATGACCGCGCTGAGCGCTTTCGGATTAATCAACTTCTGCGGCGTCATGCCGTCGATGTTGATGTCGAACAACGTCATGCGCTCTTTCACGAGTCGCTCGGTGCGAGCAAGACCAACGCGGCACTGATTGGCGAGCAGTTCGCCCACCGTGCGCACGCGCCGGCTACCGAGATGATCAATGTCATCCAGCGTGCCTTCGCCACGGCGTAGATTGATCAAATATTTGATCGCGGCGATGAAATCTTTGTCCGTCAGAATCCGCTCAGTGAGATCGACCTCGATTCCAAGTTTTTGGTTGAGTTTGTAACGACCGACCCGGCCGAGATCGTATTTCTTCGGATCGAAGAAGAGACGCTTCAATAACGCCTTCGCATTCGCGACCGTCGGCGGATCGCCGGGGCGCAGTTTGCGGTAAATATCCTTTAACGCTTCTTCCTGATCGTGCGCCGGATCCTTGCGGAGCGCTTTCACCACGCTGTCGTCACCGGTAATATCAATGACCTTTGCGTCTTTATGACCGAGCGCCATGATCTGGCGGACAGTCGCGAGCGTGAGCGGCTCAAAGGCGCGGGCAACCGTTACCTCGCCGTCGAGAACTTCCGCGATCAACACCTTAGTCGCCAGCATCTCTTCATCGAGTTTCTCACTCAGCTTCAGCGTCTCGATCTTATAAAATAGTTTTACGACTTCCTCGTCCGAGCCATAGCCGAGCGCGCGCAGGAAGGTCGTGGCGAGGAATTTCCGACGCCGTTTGCGACGATCCAGATAGATATAGAGCAGGTCACTCGTATCGAATTGCACTTCGATCCACGAACCGCGATCCGGAATGATTCGGAAGCTATAGAGAACTTTACCGTTTAAGTGGATCGACGACTCAAACGCGATACCCGGCGAACGGTGAAGCTGCGAGACAACCACGCGCTCGGCGCCATTCACCACAAATGTCCCCTGCGGCGTCATGAGCGGAATTTCGCCCATGTAAACTTTCTCTTCCTTCGTCCCCTTCTCCTCGCGGAGTTGGAAAGTCACATACAATGGCGCACTGAAAGTCTGGCCTTCGCGCTGCGCTTCCAGCGAGCTTAGTTTGGGCTCGCCGATTTCGTAATGGCTGAAGTCGAGAGTCGCTTTTTCGTCGTAGCTCGCGATCGGGAAAACTTCTTTGAAAACAGCCTGGAGGCCGCTCATTTTCCGCTTCGCAATCGGCACATCCTTCTGCAGGAAGTCGATATACGAATTGAGCTGAACCTCGATCAGGTTCGGCGGCTCAACTCCGTCTTTGAGTTTGCCGAAGTGGATGCGTTCTACGGTGCGTTCTGACATAAACTTTGGGACCTGACTGAAAACCCGCCGGGACCTGCACGGCGGGATTTGGAGATGCGGCTACCGCCGCGCGCGAAGACGACAAAACTGGCAGCGAAACAGCTGCGTGTCAAATTGACCGCTGCTGTGCCGTTGCCAGCCCTGAACTATTCCGTCGTGAACCGGGTTAAAAATACTCTGCGTCTATTTCTAACGAAGATATCTTGTGCCACAAACGCGGGCGGCGCGCAAGACAAATCCCTGCGCGCCGTTGCGTGTGAAAATTGATTTACTTGATTTCGACTTTGGCGCCGGCCGCTTCCATCTTCTTTTTGATTTCGTCGGCTTCCGCTTTCGTCACACCTTCCTTGATTGGTTTGGGAGCGCTTTCGACGAGGCCCTTCGCCTCGGCTAATCCGAGCCCCGGAACCGCTGCGCGCACTTCCTTGATGACACCAATTTTGTTGGCGCCCATGTCGGTGAGGATAACGTCAAACGTCGTCTTCTCCTCCGCCGCAGGCGCTGCCGCGCCGCCACCGCCAGCCGGAGCTGCCGCCGCGACCGGAGCCGCTGCACTGACACCCCACTTGGTTTCAAGTTCTTTAACCAACCCAGCAATCTCGAGCACGGTCAGGCCGCTGAGCTTCTCCACTAATGTATTTGTATCCGCCATTTTGTTTTTCTTCTGAATTTGCCGCCCCCGAAAGCTTTCGGAGAATTGAGGCTAACAGCCGCCAGCCCGGACGTTGTTGTTTGGTTACTCACCTCGCCAATCGCGGCGAGGCGAAAATTCGTTAGCCTGCAGCCTCCGGTGAAGTTGGTGCGCCTTCGGCCGATTTGTCGACTTCGCTCGCAGGGACAGCCTCGGCAGGAGTCGCGGGCTCCGGTTTTTCTGCCGCGGGTGCTGCCTCGGCGGGCGCTTCCGGTGCTGGATCCGGTTTTTTCGGCGTCTCCGCAACGGCGGGCATCGCTTCGCCCTTCGCTTTCATCAGCCGGGCAAAAGACGACGCTGGTTCGTTCAGGACCCGCACTAAACTGGTCGCCGGCGCCATGAACAATCCGAGCAGCTTCGCCAACAACACTTCGCGCGACGGAAGTTCCGCCAGCGCTTCGACGTCTTTCGTCGAGAGGATCGCCTTGTCGACGACGCCGATCTTGAGCGCCGCTACTTTAAATTCCGCTGCAAAAGTTTTGAGGAGCTTCGCGATGGGCGCCACATCGTTCTTGCCCAGCACGATTGCCGTCTGCCCTGTTAGCTGATCGCCGACATCAGGAAAGCCTGAGGTCGACATTGCGCGCTTGAGGAAACTGTTTTTCACCACGCGCACTTCTGCGCCCGCGGGCGCGAGGCGGTTACGCAGCTCGCTGAATTGTCCCACCTTCATGCGCTGATAATCAGTCACCAGCATGAACGGCGACTTCTCGATCTTGGCGGAAAGGTCGGAAACGATATCGGCTTTTTCGGGTCTCATGAAATTCTCCTAAACAGCGATGTAAGGTGAAGGATCGACCGCAATACCAGGCGACATCGTCGCGCTGAGCGTCATCCCTTCAAGGTAGCGGCCTTTGGCAGTGGCAGGGCGCGCGCGGACCACCGCATCGATCACAGCCGTGCCGTTCTCCACCAGCTGATTGGCCTCGAACGAAAATTTACCGACAGGCACTGCGACGTTGCCGTTTTTATCGAGCTTAAATTCGACCCGACCCGCTTTCACTTCGCGCACCGCTTTCGCCGTATCGTCCGTCACCGTGCCGGTCTTTGGATTCGGCATTAATCCACGTGGCCCAAGAACTTTTCCGAGTTTTCGGACTTCGGCCATGGCGGATGGCGTCGCCACTGCGACATCGAAGTCCTGGAAGCCTTCCTGACATTTTTTGATCATGTCGGCGAATCCGACGAACTCTGCGCCGGCATCGCGCGCTGCTTGCGCCGACTGACCTTCCGCGAAAACGAGCACGCGCACATTCTTGCCGCTCCCGTGTGGCAGCGGACAGGTACCGCGAACCATTTGATCAGATTGTTTCGGATCAACCCCGAGACGGAATGAAACCGTCACTGTTTGATCGAACTTCGGGGGCTGAAATTTTTTCAGCGTCGCGACAGCCTCGTCGAGATTGTAGGACTTGCTGCGATCCATCTGCTCGAGGGATGCGCGGTAACGTTTGCTGCGAGTTTGTTGCATGATTTTGTGCAGTCCAAGCGAGCGGTTGCTCTCCTGCTTCCGGGTGGGGCGCGCAAGTAAGCCGATCAATCGCGCAATGTCAAGAAAATGACTTTCACATTCGTCACTTTCACTGATTGCCTTCGAGTCCATAGAATTGCTAGAAATTCCGGCATGAAACCGCATCGCTGGATAACTGCTGGAATCGCATCTTCCCTTCTCCTTGCTGGAACGCTTACGTCGCTGGCGCGACCGATCGACTTTCGCGAGGTCTCGCTGCTCGTTCGGGCAAGGGAAAGCGAGCGATCAATCACAAACGAAGTCTCGAATCGTAAGCTGCTCCACAAGTTAACAGCCGACGAAGAAGCGAAACTGAAATCGCAGGGCGCCAGCGAATCGCTGCTGCAATCGCTGCGCAGTCCAAATGTCGTTATTTCCCAATCGGACGCGGCCGCTTACGAAAAAGCGAGCACCCCGGAGTCGATGCGCCGCGGAAGTTCGGGCGATGCGCTTGATCGCCAGGTCGGCGCGGATGACGTGCGCATGCTCAATGTGGCTTTCGAGCGACCAGTAAACCTTAGCTACTGGGGTGGTCCTGATCTCGAAGTGGTTTTCCATCGCCAGCCGCGAATCGATTTCGGGCAAACGCCCGATTTTCATCTGATCAACCCGGTTGGCACAGGGATTCACAGCTCCACTTATCTCGGCTTCAGCGCCGCCGGTTGGTCGGGCGGGGAAGCGGCTTACACCTCCGCCACCGCGCATTCCTTCGCGCGCCCGATGTGGATGGATCGCAGTAATCCTGTTTCGTTCAAAGGCCTGCCTTACATGCTTTATCCGTTGTACGCGGCTGGCGACGTCGCCCTCTATTACGTGTGCGATGCGAGCGCGGACTCCGTGCGTCTCGCGCTTATCGCGCGCCGATAATTCCGAGCGCTAATAATCGCCAACGGCAGACGCCGCCGACTCCGGTAACGAAGCCGTGGTCGGCGGCAGTGCGCCGTTCCGGATCACTTTGCCGTCTTTCATCACGAACGAGACTCGCTCAGTCGCAGTAATGTCCTGAGTCGGATCGCCCGGCATGGCCACGATGTCGGCCAGCTTCCCTTTCTCCAGCGAACCGGTTTTCGCCGCGATGCCGAGCAACTCAGCATCGCTCGATGTTCCGGCCTTCAGCGCCTCGACCGGCGACATCCCAAGATCGACCATCAATTTAAATTCCTTCGCATTCTGCCCGTGCGGGAACACGGCGGCGTCTGTCCCGAGCCCGATCTTCACGCCGATTTTCACCGCATTCCGAAACATTTCCGAACGCGCCGCGCCCGCTGCTCGCGCCTTCGCCTGCAAAGCCGGCGGATACTTATCGATCTTGCCCATGATAAACTCCGTCGCCATCAAAGTTGGCACCAGATACGTCCCCTTCGATTTCATCAGTGTCAGCGTATCCGGTTTCAAAAACGACCCGTGCTCTATCGAGTCGACCCCAGCCTGGATCGCCTCCTTAGCGGCCTGATCACCGTGACAATGCACCGCGATCTTTTTGCGCAGCCGATGCGTTTCATCGACCAGTGCCGCCATCTCAGCCGGTGTGAATTGCGGCACATCGACTTCATCCGCCATCGATAAGACACCGCCCGAAACAGCCGCCTTAATCACATCCGCGCCGTTTTTCACCTCGTAACGAACCGCCTTCCGAATCGCGTCGGGGCCGTCCGCAATCCCGTCTGTATAATCCGGATCTGGCCCGAAGAGACCTTCGCGAAATCCGGAGGTCTCGTCGAAATGTCCACCCGTCGCGCCGACGCCATTCGTCGCCACAATCATCCGCGGTCCAATTACCAATCCGCGCGCGATTGCGTCCCGCAATGAAACATCGAGGAAATCGCGACTGCGAAAAGTCCGCGCGCCGAGATCGCGCACCGTCGTAAATCCTGCCATTACTGTCGTCCGCGCAAATTTCATGACGTCGTACGCTTTGGCCGAGACGCTCGTTTGCATCTCCTTCATCCGTGTCGCCGCGAAGTCCGTGTAATCCAACGTCACGTGCGTATGTGCATCCATGAATCCAGGCGACAAAGTCGCATCGCCCAGGTCGATTACCTGCGCGCCTTGCGGAGTCGGAATCCCCGAACCGACATCGATGATTTGGTCGCCTTGGACGACGACGACCCCATTGGAAACGAGAGAGTTCGATTTCCCGTCGAAAAGCCGCGCCGCTTTGATAACGGTGAGAGACCCCTGTTGGGGTTCGGCTCCACATGCGAGCCCTACTAAAACGAGCCCGCCAACGCAGATTAAAAACGAAAATTTCATCGCACTGCCTACTTACTGAACCAGCTAAAAGCAAGATCGCGGACCGCGATCTGCGGAAAGGCAGGACTAATCCGCGATCTCGAGGCCCATCTGACGCGCGGTGCCGGCGATGATGCGGAAAGCCGCTTCGTCACTGCGTGCGTTTAAGTCGGCCTTCTTCGTTTTCACGATGTCCATGACCTGTTTACGCGTCACTTTGCCAACCTTCGTTTTGTTTGGCTCTTTGGATCCGGCTGCAATGTTCGCCGCTTTCTTCAACAGGATGGCCGCCGGTGGCGACTTGGTGATGAAGGTAAAGCTTTTGTCTTTAAAAACGGTAATGACGACCGGGAGGATGTCGCCCGCTTGTTTCTGCGTCGCGGCGTTAAATTCTTTGCAGAAGGCCATGATGTTGACGCCGCGAGGCCCAAGCGCAGTACCGACTGGGGGGGCGGGATTCGCCTGCCCGGCAGGGATCTGCAATTTGATGTGAGCTACGATTTCTTTGGCCATAAAATTTTCTTAGACAGGATTTTCAGGATTGGTTGAAAGACCGCGATTTCATCCTGTTAATCTTGTAAATCCTGTCTGTTTTTTCTGTATTCGTTACGTTGTCATTGCGCGGCGGGGTCCCTCGGCTTCGCTCGGGATGACGTGCCTGTTTTTAACCGCGTTCTACCTGCCAATATTCGAGTTCCACCGGCGTAGCACGTCCGAAAATAGTCACTGAAACGCGCAGCTTGCCGCGTTCCGGATCAATTTCCTCGACAATGCCGTTCTGATTCTGGAATGGGCCGTCGGCCACGCGCACCGTCTCGCCGACTTCAAACGCGACCTTCGGTTTCACCTTTTCTTCGCGCTCTTTCATCTGCCCGAGCATGGAATCGACTTCCGATTGCCGCATCGGGATCGGACGGTCCTTGGTTCCCGCAAATCCGATCACGCCGGGCGTTTCGCGGATGAAATACCACGTCTTACCAACAAGCTGATTGTTCTCGTCGAGCAGATGCATGTTCGCGATCAGATAACCGGGGAAAAACTTCCGTGTCGTCTCGCTCTTTTTACCCTTCTTAATTTCCGAGACGCGTTCCGTTGGAACGAGGACTTCGTAAACGACATCACCCATTTCCTCGGTCTTCACGCGCTTCATGATGTTGTCGCGCACCTTGTTCTCCTGACCGGAGAGCACGTGAATGACAAACCACTGATCTTTAGCTGCGAGCGCGTTGGCCATTTGTTAATGCAGTCGGGTAAAGAAGTGGATGAAGTTCACCAGCACGAAATCGAAAAGTGCAACGTAGCCACCAAGCAACAGCATCGCGATTACCACGACGAGCGTCGAATCAGTGAGCTCCTTGTATTTCTTAAAGCCCTTCTCCTTGGGTTCCCATGGCCATGAAACTTTTTGGAGTTCCACTTTCACCTCGCCGAAGAAGTTTTTCGTTTTCGTTAACATCGAAGCAATTCCGAACACGCCAGGAGGGACTCGAACCCCCAACCGACGGTTTTGGAGACCGCAACTCTACCAATTGAGCTACTGGCGTAGTTCTTTCTGAAGTTAATCCAAAATTTCGCTGACGCGACCCGCGCCGACGGTTTTGCCGCCTTCACGAATTGCGAAACGGATCGTCTTCTCCATCGCGACCGGTTGGCCAAGCTCGACTTCGATCGAGACGTTATCGCCAGGCATGACCATCTCGACGCCCTCCGGCAATTTTACCGAGCCGGTGACGTCCGTGGTGCGGAAATAGAACTGTGGGCGGTAGTTCGAGAAGAATGGCGTGTGACGGCCACCTTCGTCTTTGCTGAGCACGTAAACTTCCGCTTTGAATTTCTTGTGCGGCTTGATGCTGCCCGGCTTCGCGATGACTTGACCGCGCTCGACGTCTTCTTTTTTAACGCCGCGGAGCAAAACACCGACGTTGTCGCCAGCACGCGCTTCATCGAGCAGCTTGCGGAACATTTCGATATCCGTCGCGGTCGTCTTCGCGGTGTCTCTGATTCCGACGATCTCCACTTCCTCCATCTTCTTGAGGATGCCGCGTTCGACACGACCAGTCGCAACGGTGCCACGGCCTTCAATGTTGAACACGTCTTCCACTGGCATGAGGAATGGCAGATCAACCGGGCGCTCGGGGACGGGGATGTAGTCATCCACCGCCGCAATGAGATCGAGAATGCACTTAGCGTCGGCATGCGCTGGATCGCCAGCCGCCAGCGCCTTGGTCGCACTGCCTTTAACGATTGGGATTTTGTCGCCTGGGAATTCGTACTGCGTGAGCAAATCGCGCACTTCCATTTCCACGAGATCGAGAAGCTCAGGATCATCGACCATGTCGGTCTTGTTTAGGAAAACGACGATCGATGGCACGCCGACCTGACGAGCGAGCAGAATGTGTTCACGCGTCTGCGGCATCGGGCCGTCGGCAGCGGACACGACGAGAATCGCGCCGTCCATTTGCGCGGCACCGGTGATCATGTTTTTCACATAATCGGCGTGGCCCGGGCAATCGACGTTCGCGTAGTGGCGCTTCTCGCTTTGATATTCCACGTGCGCGGTGTTGATCGTGATGCCGCGCTCTTTTTCTTCCGGCGCGTTATCGATGTCTTCGTACTTGCGCGCTTCCGCGAAACCCTTCTTCGAGAGAATGGTGGTGATCGCCGCGGTCAAAGTGGTTTTGCCGTGATCGACGTGTCCGATTGTGCCGACGTTAACGTGCGGCTTGTCGCGTTTGAATACTTCCTTGGCCATGGTGGTGTCCTTTTTTAACTAAACTGCGTATCGTACTTTTGTGGTAATGGTCTGGCGCACTGGAGCCCACGACCGGGATTGAACCGGTGACCTCATCCTTACCAAGGATGTGCTCTACCAACTGAGCTACATGGGCAAACCGGTGTGCTTTCCGCCGGAGAAGAAAAAATCCCAGAGCCGCCAAATTGAACGACCGTGGGACCGCTTCGTTCCAACAAAAAGCGTCGGCAAAGTAACAGCCGCCCCCAAGCTGTCAAAAGAATTTCTCGATCCCAGCCGCCGTTTTAAACGTCGTTGTTGCTCGTTCGTTTCATGATCACGACCGCAACCACGATGATCGCGATAATGATTAGACCGAACCCGATCCCAACATTGAGCGGAGTCATCAAACTTTCCTTTGGCGCAGGTGTCGGGGCGACCGTCGGAGCAGGCGGCGCATTCTTGGAATCCATCATCTGCTTCGCGTAAGTGAGGCGCTGCTGCGTCTCGTAATCGTTCGAGTTGATCTTCAGCGCCTGCTCGTAATCAGCGATCCCCTTTTCGTACTGCTGCATGTTCGTCACGTAGGTAGAACCGCGCCGCACGTATGCCTCCGGGTCCGGCTTCAGCTCGAGGCTTTTGGTGTAATCCGCGATCGCTTCGTCGTATTTCTTCAGGTTGCGATACGCACCACCGCGCCAGCGAAATGCCTCGGCATCCGTCGGCTGCTTTTCCACCACTTTCGTTAGGTCGATCACGGCCGCGTTGAAATCGTTAAAGCCGAGATTCGCAAAACCGCGCAGCCGATAAGCCAGTGGTTCGTCGGGCCGCAATTCCACAGCCTTGCTTAAGTCGCGAATCGCATCGGCGAATTGCTTCTGCATGCTCGCGGTCTGCCCGCGGTCGATGTAACCAGCGGGGTCAGCGGGCGCTAACTCGATCTCCTTCGTAAAATCGGCAATCGCCTCGGGATATTTTTGCGCGGCCCGCAATGCCGTCCCGCGATCATGATATCCAGCTGGATCTTTCGGGTCGGCCTGGATCGCGAGCGTGAATTCTGCGACCGCCGCGTCGTATTGATGCGCTTGCGCAAGCTCGATGCCTTTGGCTTTATGGCCCGCGACTCCACTACCACCTTTCGCCTCCGCACCGGATGGCCAAACCAATGTTCCGGCAACCGCAATTAAGATGATGTAACGATATTGAATTTTCATGTGCGTTCTCCAGCTCCACGACATTTCTGCCGCACCGAACGTGTATAGGCGAGGAAATTTATGAACTCCGTGGATTTCAATCGCGCACTGCCGCGAAAGCCAGGCCTTTCTCGCGGGCGCACCGCGCTCTTCGCGACAGTCGTGATCTGGATGCTGCCGTCGCTCTTCCAGTTCTATTTGCTCCGGTATTACGACGTCTGGGCACAGAACTTTTATCGCTATTCCGTAGCATGTCTCGCGATCGCGCCACTCGTCTATTTCCGCATGCGCCGCGGAGGACCGCGCTACGATTGGCGCGCGTTGCGGCTCTGTCTTTTACCGGCATTACCCAATGTCGTGCACCAGGTCTGCCAGACGATTGCGCTGCTTTACATCGGGCCCGGCGTTTACGCGATCTTCGCGCGCTCGACGGTCATCATTACCGCGCTGCTTGCGCTCCTCTTTTTCCCGGAGGAGCGCTACGTCATTCGCCAGTGGAAATTCCAGGCGGGCACCTTGCTGGGATTGATCGGCGCGGTCGGAGTATTTTGGTTTCAACCCGGCACGCGCGCCGAACATCTCGCGTTCACCGGAATTTTCGTCGCGTTCACGGCGACCTTTTGCTGGGCGCTTTACGGCGTCTTCGTTAAACGCCCCTCGGCTGAGCTCGGATCCATCCGTAGCTTCGGCCTCATTAGTTTCATCACCTCCGCCTTGCTCCTCCCGCTGACGTTCGCGTTTGGCGATATCACGACGCCGCTGCATGTCAGCTGGCAGGTCAACCTGATCCTCGTCATCTCCGCTGTGACCTGCATCACGATGGCGCATGTTCTCTATTACATTGCGATCCACGAGATCGGCGTGGCTCTCGCGCAAACGCTGCAACTTTTATGTCCGCTCGGCGCGCTCGCCTTATCGGCACTCGTCTTTCGGGAACGCCTGAATAGTGCGCAACTGATCTGCGGCGGCGTCCTGCTCGCGGGCGCATTCCTCGCCATGCAGACGAAAACCGCTCGTCTCGCCGAGCCAGGTCAGGAGTGATTGACGCGCACGATTTTTAGGTTGATTCCCCTTCTCGACCATCCGCTCGCGTGAATCTCAAATCCTACCTCGCCGCCCGCCGAGCTACGGTTGATCGCGCGCTCGATCGATTTTTACCTAATGAAAACGCGCGCCCCGCGACGATTCACAAGGCAATGCGCTACAGCCTTTTCGCGGGCGGCAAACGGCTGCGGCCCATCCTTTGCCTGGCAGCCGCCGAGGCGTGCGGCGGAAAGACTCGCGACGCTCTCCCCTTCGCGGCGGCGATGGAATGCATCCACACCTACTCGCTCGTCCATGATGATCTTCCGGGCATGGACAATGACGATCTGCGTCGCGGCCGTCCCACCTGTCACAAAGTTTTTGGTGATGGAATTGCCGTCCTCACCGGCGACGCTCTGCTCACCATTGCCTTCGAAATCGTCACCCGCGCCAAAACTCCCCGGCGTTATCCGATGAACGAAATCGTCCGCGAAATTGCCGTCGCATCCGGCAGCCGAAAACTTATCGCCGGCCAGGTCGCGGACCTCGAGGGTGAAGGCCAAATCGCAAATCGCGAATTAGTTCGTTACATTCATGAAAATAAGACCGCCGCGATTCTAACGACCTCCTTACGCCTCGGTGCCTTCAGCGCGAATGCGAGCGCTCCGAAGTTGAAAGCAATCACCGCATTCGGACGCTCACTCGGCCTCGCCTTTCAGGTCATTGACGATATTCTCGATGTCACACAGTCCACCGAGAAGCTCGGTAAAAGTGCAGGCAAGGATGTCGCTGCCAAAAAGGCGACGTATCCCGCCGTCATCGGACTCGAGAAATCGCGCGCCGAAGCGAAGCGCCTAACAAATGCCGCGCAGCGTGCGCTTACGAGTTTCGGTGACGAAGCCACGCCGCTGCGCGAGATCGCAAACTACCTCCTCGTCCGCGACTACTAAACCAGCGCGAGATTCGGATCGATTTCCTCGATCACTTCGGAATGCTTCCCGATCTCAAGACGACGCATCGCGGCAGACGCAATCATCGCCGCGTTATCAGTGCAAAATCGTGGTTCCGCGACTAAGAACCGAAGTCGATTTTTCTCGCAGGTCTGCTGCAATAATCGACGCAACTCCTTGTTACAGCTGACACCGCCGCTGATCGTGACCAGATCAACGTGGTATTGGGTCGCACCGGCGACCGTTTTTGCTACCAGCACCTCGATCGCCGCGCGCTGAAAAGATGCGCAAACATCCGCGACGTAATCGCCTTTGAGACCCGGCAAAAGATAGCGCACCGCCGTCTTTAAACCGCTGAAGCTAAAATTGTGATCACCGGACTTTAACATGCTGCGCGGTAGATCGTATTTTTGCGGGTCACCCGCCACCGCGCGCTTTTCGATTTGTGGACCGCCGGGATAACTGAGCCCGAGCAGCTTCGCGACCTTATCGAACGCTTCGCCCGCGGCATCGTCGACCGTACGACCAAGGATTGTGTAATCGTCCGCCGCGCGCACGTGGACCAGCATAGTGTGCCCGCCGCTAACAATGAGGGAGACGTTCGGCTCGACTTTGGCGCGGCCGAAAAACGGCGAGAGTAAATGACCTTCCAGATGATTGATCGCGAGATAGGGCTTTTGCAATCCGATCGCCAAGCCCTTGGCAATCGATGCGCCCACCATCAGCGAAGTCGCCAGTCCCGGCCCACTGGTCGCGGCAAACGCATCGACGTCGCCGACCGAAATACCCGCCGTCTCCAGCGCCCGTGCAATCAGCGGCGGCGCATTGATTACGTGATTACGGGCCGCGACCTCGGGGACGACGCCACCATATTGCTCGTGATCGGCGATCTGCGAAGCGATCTCGCTGGCGAGCAATTCATCGCCGCGCAAAATCGCGACGGCCGTCTCGTCGCACGACGTTTCGATCGCAAGAATCGTCGGCCTCATCCGTCATCCCGAGCGAAGCCGAGGGACCCCGTTGCGAAAGCTGGCGCTAACGTCGCGGGGTCCCTCGGCTTCGCTCGGGATGACCGCATTGCTACTTCTTAGTTGCTTCAACCTTAGGCGCGCTCTGCTGCACGTAAATCATCGCGCCTTTGAGCGCGTCAATCGCGCGCAGGAGCTGTGGATCTTTCGTCCGGATGAACTCCTTCTCTTCTTCAGGTTTGGCACCGGCCGAGCTTCGCGACGTAAATAAAACGCGCTCCTGCTCCGCCGTCATCGGCACGCGAATGTTCGGCGCCACGCCGTTGCCTTGAATGATCTGCTTGCTCGGAGTGTAATACCTCGCGGTGGTGAATCGCAGCGCGGATCCATCCGGTAATTGCATCACATTTTGGACTGAGCCTTTTCCGAAAGTCGTTTCGCCCACCAGCACCGCGCGATGCAGATCTTTTAGTGCTCCGGCGACAATCTCGGATCCGCTCGCGCTTCCCTCATTCACCAGGACCGCGATCGGAAAATGTGGCCGTGCCTTCGTCGCGCTCGAGGTCGCATACTCACGCTGTTGCGATGCCACTCGCCCCTGCGTCGAAACGACTTTTGTGCTCGGTGGGAGAAATTGCGCGCACACATCGACGGCGCTGTTCAATAGTCCGCCGGGGTTATTGCGCAGATCGAGAATGAGCGCCTGCATGCCATCGTGTTGCAAACCGTCAAGCGCCTTGGCCAGCTCGTCTGCCGTCGGCTCGTTAAACTGCACCAGGCGCACATAACCCACCTTGAAATTATTCGTTAGCTCAGGATCGAGCATCTTCGTGCCTTTGACGCTTTGCACTTTAATTTCGGTGCGCTCGAGCAGGTAATCCTTGATCTCCTTGGTGGAAGGTCGCAGCACGGTGAGTGTGACCTTCTGCCCAGGTGCGCCGCGCAGGACGCTGAGCGCGCCTTGCATGTCGAGCTTCTCCGTTGCGGTGCCGTTAATTTTAAGTAGCTGATCGCCCGCGAGTATTCCGGCGCGCGCCGCGGGAGTGTCCTCCATCGGCGCGATCACAGTGAGCGCACCATTTTTGTTCGCGACCTCAATCCCGAGCCCGTTGAAGCGACTCCGCGTGTCGTCCTGCATGTCGTGGAAGTCATTCGGCTCCATGAAGGCGGAGTGCGGGTCGAGCGACGCGAGCATGCCTTTCATCGCCGCATAAACGAGGTCGTGGTAACTCGTCTTGCCGCCATCGACGTAGTCCTGGCGCAGGATTTGCACGGCGCGCGCAAATACTGCGATTTGCGAGTAACCGGTGTCGTCGTCGCTGTTCGTTTCCGTGGCGAGAGCCGTCTGTAGCCGCACTCCTGCTGCGAGTCCGAACGCGACCAGACAAAGGAGACTGCTGATCAGGTAGCGGCGTTTCATGGACGTGCGGGGGCCTGATTCTCTTACATCGAGAAATTTTTGGCAACAACGAGAGCTCCGGTTACTTTGCGAACCCTTCGCGTGCCCGGATTCCGCCTTCAACTTCATCTTCTACTAGCGGTCGCACTCCTGGCGGCGGCGGTGCCGATCTCTCGTGCAGAAACCGCCGACGCGGAGTTCAGCCAGATCGCCGAGGAATTTATTAAAGGCTACCTCGCCGCTCGACCTCTCCTCGGCACCCGGCTAGGCATGCACGAACACGATGGCAAGCTCACGGATTTTAGCCGGCTTGCGCTCGATGCCGAGCTCGCGCGCCTGCGGCGTTTTGACGACCGGCTCAAGAAGATGGATCCGGCGAAATTATCGCCGCGCGCATCTGTCGATCTGCGCATCCTGCAAGCTGCCGTCCACAACGAGTTGTTCCGTTTTCAGGACGTCCAGATCTACGAACACAATCCGATCGTCTACGCGAACGCTGCCGATCTGAACGTCTACATCTCGCGGAACTTTTCGCCGCTGGAAGATCGCGCTCGCAGCGTGGTGGCGATTGAAGCCCAGGTGCCGAATACCGTCATCGCCGCCAAGACGAATCTCGTCGCCGTTTTACCCAAACCGCACATCGAACTGGCCATGAAAATCGCGCGCGGTTCCGCCGATTTCATGCGGAAAGATCTCCTGGCCGCGTTTGCCGATGTAAAGGACGAAAAGATTCGCGGCGATCTGGTGGAATCGACGAGAAAAGCGGCGGCCTCTCTCACCGATTATGCGAATTGGCTCGAGCGCGAGCGGATGCCCAAGGGGACGGACGAGTTCGCGCTTGGTGAGCAAAAGTTCAACCGCTGGCTGGCGGAAACGGAATACGTCAATCTGCCCGCAGCGCACGTCCTGGAGATCGCGCTCGCGCAATTAAAAAAGGAACAGGAAGCGTTCGCCGAAGCCGCTAAGATTATCGATCCTGATCGGCCTGCGCCGGACGTTTACAAAGACATCCAAAAAGAACACGCGCCGGCTGATGGTTTGATCGCGGCGATCGCGAAGAACCTTGATGCGATCAGGAAATTTGTTGTCGATCACAAGATCGTGACTATTCCGTCCAACGTCCGCGCGCAGGTGAAAGAGACGCCGCAATATCGGCGCGCGACCAGTTTCGCATCGATGGATACGCCGGGCGCTTTTGAGAAACGTTCGCCGGACGCATACTATTACGTCACACCGCCAGAAACCGACTGGCCCGACGAGCAAAAGGAGCAGTGGTTAACTGCGTTCAACTTTTACACCGCGGACATCGTGACGATTCACGAGGCTTATCCCGGCCATTATGTGCAGTTCCAACGCCTGAATGCGTCCCCCACGAACAAGGTTGAGAAAATGTTTGGCAGCTACGGTTTCATTGAAGGCTGGGCACATTACTGCGAGCAAATGATGCTCGAGGAAGGATTTGCTGCGCCTCCGAAAGACAAGGCGACGGACGATGACAACAAGCGCGCCGCCAAATATAAAATGGCGCAATCGGCCGAAGCGATGCTGCGATTATGTCGGCTTTGCGCGTCGATCAAAATGCACACCCAGAGCATGAGTGTGGACGAAGCGACGAATTTTTTTATCGAGAATTCCTATTACGAGGAAAAGCCCGCCCGCGCTGAAGCGATGCGCGGCACCTTCGACTACGGTTATCTCAACTACACGCTCGGGAAATTGCAGATCCTGAAACTGCGCGACGATTTTAAGGCGCAGGAAGGCGACAAATTTTCGCTGCAAAAATTCCACGACCAGCTGCTCGATCACGGCATGCCGCCAATCCGTCTCCTCCGCGAGCTGATGCTCAAGGACAAGGCGAAGTGGGATGAAGTGCTCCCTCCCGGATAGTTATTCTTCCGCGTCGTCTAATTCCGGGAGCAACTCGTCGACATTCAGCTTCGGGTCGCCTGACGGCAGTTCCTGCACATCACGAAGTTTGCGCTCAATCGTGCGCGACTTCCGGGCGGCGTCCTCGATCGTGCCCGCCGCCTGATCGAGTTTCTTTTTCACGCCGTCGAGCAAATCGCCAAACTTCGTGAAGTCGGTCTTCACGGTCGCGAGCAAATTCCAGACTTCGCTCGAACGCTTCTGGATCGCGAGAGTGCGAAATCCCATCTGCAAACTGTTGAGCAACGCTGCCAGGGTAGTCGGTCCCGCGAACACCACGCGGCAATCACGTTGGACCTGCTCGACCAGCCCAACCCGCCGAATTGCCTCCGCGTAGAGCCCTTCGGTCGGCAAAAACATCAGCGCGAAATCGGTCGTCTTCGGCGGATTGATGTACTTCGCGCAAATGTCTTTCGCACATTTCCGAAGCTGCGTTTCCAAACCTTTCATCGCAGT
>JBBQHM010000029.1:0-21953 GCA_038323965.1 Chthoniobacterales bacterium
GCACGATCAAGTCGTCCTGCGCGCGATCGATTGGCCGAACGATCGCCGTGATTCCGCAAGATTCTTCGAGGCGCTGAACTCGATCGCCGGCGAGTTCGGCCCGGCCGACGAAATCGTGGTCGGGGTTGGGCCCGGTTCTTACGCGGGGACGCGCATCGCTATTAGCGCGGCGATCGGACTCCAATTCGCATGGAAATCCGCGCTCACAGGATTCCCATCGATTTGTGCGTTGAACGTTTCTGATTCCGACTTCTGGGTTATCGGCGACGCACGTCGCGAAAGCTTCTTCGCGGCGCGAGTTCGCGAGCGGATTTTTGTGGAAGGTCCATTGCTTTGCACACGCCAGGAAATGGAGACACGGTTGACCGCTATGGATTCAAGGACGGCGCTCTATTCTTCAGAGGAGCTGGGACTGTCAACGGCCGTGTCGATTGCTTTTCCAAGCGCTATTAATCTCGGCAAAATGGCAGCGGCCAAAAGCCCGGGTGCAGTCGTAATTCCTTTGCAGCCGATGTATCTACGCGAGCCGCACATCACGGAAGCGAAACCGAAAACTCTGCGCACCCAAAACCGATGACCGAATTGCCGACCCCACGGTGCTGGGTGGAAATTTCATGCGACGCACTGCGGCACAATCTCACGCTCGCTAAAAAGCAGGCGGGCGCCGCGGTGGAATTGCTCGCAATCGTGAAGGCGAACGCCTACGGCCACGGCATGCTCGGCGTGGCGCGGGCGCTCGCGGAAAGCGTGCAATTGTTTGGCGTCGCGAACTTGGAAGAGGCGCTCGCCCTGCGCCGCGAACTGGCGCACCCCATCATCATACTCGGCCCGGCTTTGCCAGAGGAGATCACTCCGATTGTAGAAAATGGCTTCATTCCATCGGTGTCGACGCTGGAGGAGGCGGAATTGTTTTCGCATAGCGGCCGTGGGACATCCGGGGGCACAAAACTAAATGTGAAAATCGATACCGGCATGGGCCGCATGGGTATGCTCGAGAATATCGCCGTCGCTACCTTGAAAGGTATCGCCGCGTTGAGTGACGTGACCGTTCATAGTATCTCGACGCATCTGCCAGTCTCGAATGAGGATGCCACTTTCACGCGAGAGCAGCTCGCCCGTTTTTCCGGACTCGTGCAGCAGCTGCGGGAAGTTGTTCCATACAGTTTCAAGGTCCACGCACTGCAAAGCGCAGGTCTCTTTGCCTTTAATGAAGAGACATTCGATATCGTTCGTGCCGGTATGGTGCTGTATGGAATTCCTTCGCTGCCGGATTTGAAGATTGACCTGCAACCGGCCATGACGTGGAAGACGCGAGTCGCGCTCATCCGAGACGTCCCGGCCGGACACGGAATTAGTTATGGACGGACTTTCATCACGCCGAAACCGATGCGCGTGGCCACGCTTTCCGCGGGTTACGCAGATGGATATCCGCGCCATCTTTCAAGTCGCGACGCTTCCGTTTTAATTCGGGGAAATCGCTGCGCGCTGCTCGGACGGGTGACGATGGATTTGATGGTGGTAGACGTAACGGATGTTCCAGAGGTTAAGACCGGTGAGGAGGCGGTTCTGATGGGCCGACAGGGAGATAATGAAGTTTCCTGCGTCGAACTCGCGGATCGTGCCGGCACGATTACGTGGGAAATAACTACGAGGATCGGCAGCCGCGTGCAACGCGTTTACACCTGATGTTTCAAATCATATTTAACGAACTGAGCGCGAGTGAAATGTCGGCCCTGCCGAAGTCCCTGCAACTTGAGCTTCTGGCCGAGTTCCAGATTTTGCCGGATGATCTTGATAAGCTTGCCGACAGTCGATTCGGGCTGATTGAGCGCGAAGGGAAAAAGCTTTATCGTTATCGCGCGAAAGATTACCGGATTTATTTTGCGCGCACCGGCGAGGGGATCACGGTGCACCGAGTCCTGCACAAGAACACGTTTCGGGACTTTCTTTTCCGCAGCAAACTGCCGCTGGCAGAAGACGATCAGCTCGGGAGCAATCGAGAGTTCTGGAAACTCATCGAGCAGGGCGAGAAGACGCGGAAGAAGTCGTAACATCGGCATCCTGCCGATGACTTAAGACGGGGACATCGGCTGGAAGCCGATGCTACTTCATCAACAACACTGAACGGCTACGCTTGATCTCGCGCGTGATCTTCCGGTGCATGTGCGCTGGCATCCCGGTGACGCGGCGAGGCAGGATCTTGCCACTCTCGGTCACAAATTTCTTCAGCAGGTCGGGATTTTTGTAGTCGATCGCTTCAGTCGCGATATCGATGCGGCGCCGGGGCATCGTGCGGTTGGCACGGCGGAATGCGGAACGGCGTTTTGGTGTTTTCGGTTGCATTGGTTAGCGGGTCTCGCGGTGAAGCGTATGCCGTTTCAGGAACGGATTATACTTCTTTTTCTCAAGGCGATTTGGAGTACGCGGGCTCTTCTTATTGCGCTTGGTCATGTAGCGCGAGGCAGGTTTTCCCTCCGCCTTTGCCTCGGTGCATTCCAGTGTAACGATCTCCTGTGCCATAAATTCTAGTCCTCGCTGCTCTTAGCTTCAGGCTTTTCTTCTTCCTCGCCTTCCGGCGCTTCGTCATCGGTGAGGCCGAAGAGCGAAGTCACCGATTGCCGGACTCTCGACTGCTTATTCTGCTTCTCGAGCTGTGACTGACATTCCACGGTACAACGAGCGAAGGGAATTGCTTCCAAACGCATGTGCGGAATCGGTTTGTTCGACATTTCGCACACTCCGTACGTGCCCTGCTCGATTCGTTTCAACGCCTGGTCGATCTCGTAAAGAGCATCCTGTTCCTGCGACAAAAGGCTAAGCGCGAAATCGCGGTCGTAAGCGTCGGAACCGGCATCGGCCTGATGCATTCCGAAAGCCGATGCTTCGCTCCCTTCCGCGCGGGAACGCAAAGTGTCCTGCGCCACACCAGCCATGGAATCGACCATGGAGTCGCGGAGTTGCAGCAATTTGTCTCGCTGACCTTTGGTGAAGGCATCGAGGCGCTTCGGGGCGCGATTCGCCTTGGCCGGGAGAAGCGCAGCGCGACTCGAGTTATTGTTGGTCGGTCGAGCAGCCACCGGCTTCGCGGATTTTTTCGCCTTGGCGGGAGCTGACTTTTTCGGAGCCGGTTTTGCGGTCTTTTTGGCCGCTGCCTTGCCTGATTTCTTTGCGGAAGGTTTGTTTGCAGCCTTGCGTGCCGGCTTAACAGGTTTCTTTACAGCCTTACGCGCCGGCTTGGTAGGCTTGCGGGCAGTGGCTTTTTTTACCGGTTTCTTCGGCTGTTTTTTCTTCTTCGGAGTCGCCATAAAAGGACAAGGCGCCGTGCTCGGCGCCAAGCGGAGGGTCAATTAAGGGCAATTCGCCCGGGGCGCAAGGGGAGATTTCCCCGTAAAATCAGGAGCTTGCGCTCGAGTATCGGCGGAGGGCAAACTTCCAAAAAAGCCGCGCTAGCCAGGAAACGAGGATGGTGGCGAGAACGAAGTACAACATGAGCTGCACGGGATGCTCGAGAGGCTTGATCAGGAGCCGCGAGGGAACGTTCGCCACCGCCACGACTGGAATGATCCAGCTGAAAATAAAGCGGAACAGTCTCGGAAATATCGTGTCCGGATAACGGGCAATATTCAGGAAATTGAAATAGCCATAAACCAGCCCTTGGGCGCGCACGATCCAGAAGCTAACCGCGGCGAGCGCGAGCATGATTGAGTAATGCACGGCGATGCCGAAACCGATTGCAATGAGGTAAAGTCCTATCATGGCGAGAGGTGGAACCACGTGCAGTTGAGCGAGTGAAAAGCAGACCACGCCGGCGCCGAGCAGGGCATTGAGAACGCTATCGAGACCGAATTGCTTGGTGGAAACGGCGAACTGGCTATCGATCGGTAAGACGAGAAGCGAGTCGAGTTTGCCGGTGCGGACCAACTCCGGAATGTTCGAGACGTTGACAAAGAAGAACGCCTGAAATAATTGCGCGATCATTTGATGGGTGCCAACAAGCAGGACGACTTCCCATTTCGTCCAATCGCCGATGCGATCGACATTCCCGAAGATGATGCCGAAAAAAACGATCTGGCCGGCGAACCAGAGAAGCTCAACCAGCATCCAGAGAATAAAATTTGCCTTGAAGCTCATCTCGCGGATGAGCGAGTTGCGCAGCATGATCCCGTATATTTCGAGGTAGCGGCGCATCCCTGATTATAGAGTGGATTGCGTGGCTGGAAAACAGGCGGAAGCTGCTCGATGACCGAAGCGAACCGTTTTCAGAAGCTGGTGATTGATGCGAAAACGCGAATTAAAGAGATCTCGCCGGCAGAGGTCGCAGGCGAGGTAAAAAGCGGGAAGTCGATCGTCATCGACGTCCGGGACGGCGACGAGACGGCCGCCGGCAATATCCAGGAGGCGAAGAATATAAGCCGGGGGACGCTGGAGATCGAAATCGAGGAGATCGCGCCGGATCTGGCGACGCCGATCATTTGTTATTGCGGCGGCGGCGGTCGTTCGGCGCTGGCGGCGGAGAGTCTGCAGCGGATGGGTTACACGAATGTGAGGTCCATTGCGGGCGGATTTAAAGCGTGGCAGGCGGAGGGTCTGCCCGTCGCAAGGTAAAATTCATTATTATAAAGCGGTCATTCCGAGCGAAACCGAGGAACCCCGCGACATCAGCTCTAGCTAATGTAACTGGGTCCCTCGGCTCGCACTCGGGATGACAACAAAAAACATACGCTGGCTGAATTCGACAGTGCTCGGCGTCGGGCTCGCGTCGTTCTTCAGCGATTGGTCGCATGAGATAGCGACGGCTACGATGCCGGCATTTCTCGCGACCATCGGCGCTTCCGCGGTCGCGCTCGGTTTGATCGAAGGCGTTTCCGACGGGTTGTCGAGTTTCGCGAAGCTCGGGTCCGGTTTTTACACCGATAAATTGCAACGGCGGAAACCGATTGCGGTGGGTGGATATCTCGTTACCGCGATCGCGACGGCATGTTTCGCCTTCGCGACGAATGCATGGCACGTCCTCGCCGCGCGCGCGACGGCGTGGCTTGGACGCGGAATCCGAACACCGGTGCGCAAGGCGTTGCTCGCGGGAGCGGTGCCGCGGGAAGCGTACGGGCGCGCCTTCGGACTCGAGCGCCTCATGGACACGCTTGGAGCGATCGTGGGCCCGCTTTCCGCGCTTTGGCTGCTCAACGCATCGGGCCACAACTTCAGGCTGGTCTTCGCCTGCACGATTGTGCCGGGCTTGATGGCTGCCGCGGTGATTGCATTCCTGGTGAAGGAACGAACGCGGGCAGTGGTCCCGCATATTTCCTTCGGCGAACGGCTGCGGGCCTTGCCGCGGAATTATCGGCGATTCCTCGTCGGCGTGGGCCTTTTCGGCGCGGGTGATTTTGCGCACTCGATGTTGATCCTTCTCGCGACTCAAAAACTTTCGCCCCTCATTGGTGTTGGGCGCGCCGCCACTATCGCCGTCACGCTCTACGTGCTGCATAATATTTTCTACGCAGCATTCTCCTACATTGGCGGATGGCTCGGCGATCGATGGCCGAAGAAATGGTTGCTCGCGGCCGGTTACGGCATCGGAGCGTTGATGGCGATTGCGATCGTCACCTTACCGCCGCAGATCGCCAGCTTCGCGCTTGTCTTCCTGCTGGGCGGCGTGTGCGTTGCTTTGCAGGAGACCTTGGAAGATGCCTTCTGCGCCGAGCTAGTGGGCGAAGCTCATCACGGAATGGCGTTCGGCGTTCTGGCCACGGTCAATGGTATTGGCGACATGATCTCGAGCGTGCTGGTTGGAATCCTGTGGTCGCTCTACGGCACACAGGTCGCGTTTACATTCAGCGCGATTCTATTCATTGCCGGCGCCCTCCTGATTACTCGGGTCGAAAGTCAACCGCCGACGGCTTGATAGTGGCCTAGCCCGCGTTTCCACATCGTGCGCGCCGCTGCCCACATGGCCAGGACCCAGCCGGCCTGGATAAGTAGAGCAGTGGCCAATTCCGCGCCTTTCAATCGACCCAGGAAAATCGCGATCGGGCAGAAGAGTTCATAGTAGAAGGGCAGCCATTTCATCGCCGCCTGCACGCCGAGCGGCATGATATCCACCGGGAACATCTGGCCACCCAGAAAATATTCGAAGGAATAGACGATGAACACAATCGTGGAGATCTCCAGTATCCAGAAGGCCATCAAGGCGAGGGTGTAGGTGATGAAAAACTGGATCATCGCCGACATGATGAGCGAGACAAAGGCAAG
The DNA here is from genome assembly GCA_038323965.1 of Chthoniobacterales bacterium. Taxonomy (GTDB): domain Bacteria; phylum Verrucomicrobiota; class Verrucomicrobiia; order Chthoniobacterales; family UBA10450; genus JBBQHM01. The sequence continues at coordinate 6,250 of JBBQHM010000029.1, forward strand.
TATATATGTCGTTAGGTAAGACGGTAAGGTGATGTAGTCCCTATAGTAGATGAAGATGAGAAGAATCGGCGGAATTGTCACTGCCGTGTAGACGAGACGACCGCTCAGAAAAATACTGAATCTGTAAGCTAAATAGTTCACCGGCTTCGTCAGGAAGGAGTTGATCTGGCCTTCCCGAATGTCGGACGCGATTTGCCATTCGTCCTCGGTCGGCGTCACCAGATTCGAGACCAGCAGGGTCAGTAGGTAATACCAGATCATCGATCGATAATCGTATCCGTGAAGACTACCTCCTTTTTCGGCAAAGACGGCGCGCCAGAGAAATACCGTCCCTGCCAGGGGAATGAGGCCGAAGAGCGCGCGCAGGAAATAATTCCAGCGGTAGACGAAGGTATTCTGGAGACCCAGGTTAAATACCGTGCCGTATTTCGCGACGTTCATGACCTGGAAGAATTGGCGATGGCGCGGTCGTGCCACGGTCGCACAATGGTTACCGCGATAATCGCGCCGATCAGCGCAGTGAGCATATCTTTCTGGGTATCCCAGACGTCACCCTGGGTCGCGAGAAAACTCACCGCGTCGTCCCCGCTAATCGAAGCCGTCCACCATTCCAGCAACTCATAGAACGCACTAATCGCGAGACAGACTGAAACGATCAGAAAGGGTTGCCAGCGCTTGCGATTTAAAACGTTTAGTCGCACGAACAATTCTCTGGTAACCAGTGCTGGAACCAAGCCCTGCGCGAAGTGCCCGAGTCGATCGAAGTTATTGCGTTCCCAGCCAAACATCGGTCGTAACCAATCGAACAAAGGCACGCGTGCGTAGGTGTAATGGCCGCCAACGAGAAGTATGCAAACGTGCAGTGCGATGGCGATGTAACAGAAAGTCGTGAAGCGAAAGCGGCGATAAGTCGCTATTAGGATAACGATTGCAGCCAGGCCCGGAGTTACCTCCAGCCACCAGGTGAGCCAGTCATGGGGAAACCATGCCGACCATGCGATGACAGCTGCCAATCCTGCCAGCAGGCCGAAGAGTGTGCGACGATCGTTCACGCTCCGTCGCGGTTTTGCGCCAGCTCTACGGCCAGGTTTATGGCTGCGATCATGCTATCCGCGCGAGCAACGCCTTTGCCCGCGATATCAAACGCAGTGCCGTGGTCCGGACTGGTCCTCGGAAAGGGCAATCCCAGAGTGACATTCACGCCTTCGTCGAATCCGATCAGCTTGAGCGGGATCAGGCCCTGGTCGTGATACATACAGAGCGCCGCATTCCAAGTGCCCTGCGCGAGCGAGTGGAACAACGTGTCGGGCGAGATCGGTCCTGCAAAAGTTGTGCTCGTGTCGTCCGCACGGAGCTTGTCGATTGCCGGCGAAATGATCTCAATTTCTTCACGGCCGAGCGCGCCCGATTCGCCCGCGTGGGGATTCAAACCGGCGACGGCGATACGCGGCTTTCTAATCCCACGCCGCCGCAGGAACTTCGCCAGGAGTTTTCCGACACGAATGATTTCCGAAGCCTGCAGCGATCCTGCAACATCCCGCAGCGGAATATGGGTCGTAACGAGCGCGACTGTGATCTTACTCGTCGTTAGCAACATTCCGAAATCAAATACCCCGCAGCGCGCTGCGAAGAACTCGGTCTGGCCGGGAAATTCAAATCCGATTTGGTACATCCGCGCTTTATGGATGGGACCGGTGACGATCCCCTGCAGGTCGCCGGAGATGGCCAATCGGACTCCTTCCTCCATGGCATCGAGCGCAGCGCGTGCCGTTTGTGCGGTGGGACAGCCTGGTGCGCCCGCCCGCACTTCTCCGATAATGCGATAATCGACGTCAGCGGGCACGCGCCCGGAATTTAGCGCAGCTTCAACTATCTCCGGGCCAACGCCCGCGTGGTCCCCGAGCGTAATGCCGATGCGCAATTTCAATGCGCCGACGTCTAGAACGTCTGAATGTATGCCTTCTGGCGAAGGCTCGCGATCCATTGCTCCTGCCGCGCGCGCGCTTCTTCCGAGAGCAATTTCTTCTCGATCTCTTCGCGCGCCTTGGCCAGCGGCTTGGTATCGCCCCCGCGCTTTTCTTCGACTTTGAGAATGTAATAATTCCCGCCGAAATCCACGATGTTGCTTACCTTCCCGGCCGGCAACCTAAACGCGACTTTCTCGAGCGGGTCCGCGAGCGTCTTACGCTCAATCCAGCCCCAGTCGCCACCGCGTTCCTTGGTGCTGTCTTCGGAATAAAGCTGCGCCATGCTTTCGAACTCGGTGCCTTTCACGATTTTGCCGAGGATCTCTTCGGCGAGCGCTTTTTGCGACGAACCGCCGCTTTCCGAAGCCCGGCTTGGTATCATGATCATCCGCAGTTTGATCTGTTCCTTGGAGGTAAACTCTTCGCGATGCTGCCGGTAGTATTCATCGACACGGGTCGGCGAAACAACGGTCGTCGTCTTCACGTTCTTCTGGCGCATTGCTGAGACGACCATCTTGTCCATCTCGTTCTTCTTAAACTCACCCAACGTATAATTGTCGGCCTGGAGCGTCCTTACGAAGGCGGCGCGATCGCCGCCGAAATGCTCGGTGATCAGATCGTTCATGCGTGCGTCGAGATAATGATCAGGGATCTGGAACCCTTCCTTCTTGAACGCCTGGATAATGAGCTGCCGGTCGATCAAATCCTTGAGCGCAGCTTCGCGCGCGGTTTTGACCTGCTTCATCAATTCCTCGCCTTTAAATTGGGAACGCAGCAGCCGTTCGCGCGGCGTCACCACCTGGCGCACCTGGGAGTAGGTAATGACATCGCCATTTACGATGGCGGCCACGCCATCGATGACTTCAGCCTGCGCCGCCGGCTTTTGCGGATCGGCCGCGAGAGACGCCCGGCACAGAGGTGACGAGACGAAAATGAGGCTCAGGAACAGGGCTGGAAATAGGGGACGAATCATACGCTTCAGAGTTTACGAATCAGCCCGAGAATTTCCTCGAGGTGCTGGTCGATCGTAGCGGTAACTAAACGGGGGAATTTGCCAGCGACAAGTATTAAATCCCCGCCGCGGGTGAGCATCAACTTGCGCTCGCGCACCTCCACCCGCGCCAGTCTTTGCTTGGTGGCGACGAGTTTTAGCTCGGTGAGCTGCAGAAGGTTTAAGACTGACTCCGACAGTTCGCCGAAACGGTCTTCCCATTCCTTGCGCAATTTATCGAGCTCCTGGCGCGAAGTAACTTCGGCCAGCCGCCGGTAAGCCTGGATGCGGAGAGTGGTGTCGCTGATGTAGGCCGCAGGGATAAACGCGGGCACTCGTTCGCCTTTGCCGAAATGCAGAAATTCCGCTTCGTTGGTCGCGGCAAAATCGAGACGCACGTCGACGTCGAGCCGCAGATTCACCTTCTGCCCTTTGAGTTGCCCGACCGCCTGTTTCAGGAGCTGACAGTAAAGATCGAAGCCTATCGCGATAATGTGCCCGCTCTGTTGCGTGCCGAGGATGCTGCCGGCGCCGCGGATCTCGAGCTCGCGCATCGCGATCCGAAAACCGGCGCCGAGCGAGCTGTATTGCTTGATCGCGTTAATTCTCTTACGCGCCGCCCCCACCGTCATCATCTCGCGCGGCAGGAGAAGATAGGCGTAGGCTTTATGCTCGGCGCGTCCGACGCGACCGCGGAGTTGGTACAGATCAGCCAGACCGAAGCGATCGGCCCGATCAATAACGATGGTATTCGCGTTCGGAATATCGAGGCCGCTTTCGATGATCGTGGTGCAAACGAGCACATCCGTTTTTCCCGCGACGAAACGCGTCATCACCGCCTCCAGTTCATCCGCGTCCATCTGGCCGTGTCCGATATCAACGCGCGCCCCGGGACAGAGTTCAGCGATCCGATCGCGCACCTTCTGGATCGACTGCACGCGGTTATGCAGGAAGTAAACCTGTCCCTGGCGCTCCAGCTCGCGTTTGATGGCATCGCGAATAATGCGCTCGTCATAACCACAAACGATGGTCTCCACCGGCAGTCGATTCAGCGGCGGCGTCTCGATCGTGGACATGTCTTTCACGCCGACTAACGAGAGATAGAGAGTGCGTGGAATTGGCGTGGCCGAAAGCGTCAGGACGTCCACGAGCTTGAAGAGTTCCTTGAATTTTTCCTTATGTAGAACCCCGAAGCGCTGCTCCTCGTCGATCACGACAAGCCCGAGGTCCTTAAAAACTACGTCGCCGGAGATGAGGCGATGCGTGCCGATGACGATGTCAACGCCGCCGTCGCGAAGGAGTTGCAGGATCTTGCGCTGCTCGCCATGAGTCCGAAACCGGCTGAGCATCTCGATCCGCACCGGATACTCGAGCATGCGCTGGCGGAACGTTTCGAAGTGCTGTTGCGCGAGCACCGTGGTCGGCGCGAGAACGACGACTTGTTTGCCTTCCATCACACTCTTGAATGCGGCCCGGATCGCGACCTCCGTTTTACCAAATCCGACGTCGCCGCAGATCAGTCGATCCATCGAACGCGGCTGTTCCATGTCGCGCTTGGTATCGAGAATCGCGCGCAACTGGTCAGGTGTTTCGCGGTAGGGGAATGAGTGCTCGAATTCGCGCTGCCATTTCGTGTCCGCACCAAACTCGTGGCCGGCGTTGCTCTCGCGCTCAGCCTGCACGGTGAGCATCTTGCCGGCGTAATCGAAGATAGAGGCGACCGCATTCTTCTTTGCGCGCGACCATTTCGGATCGCCGAGGGAAGTGAGCGGCGGCGATTTTTTACCGACCCCAACGTAACGCGAAACGAGAAAGGCCTGCTCGAGCGGGACGTAGAGCTTGGCTTCATTCGCGAACTCAAGCGCGAGGACTTCCTGCTCGCCGCCGCCCTGTGCTGGGGCGCGCATTAGCTCGAGAAAGCGTCCGACCCCGTGCTCAAGATGGACGACAAGATCCCCTTCTTTTAATTCGCTAAAGTCGATCTGCGTGCGCTGCCGGCCGACACGTTCGGCGCGCTGCAATCGTCTCCGCGCATGGACCGGAAAACGCCCAAACAACTCGGCCGCGGAAAGCACGACGAAGTTGCCGTCGGGGAAAACGAAGCCGTGGGTCAGCGTGCCGATGACGAGATCCACGCCGTCGAGCGCGTTTCTCGATCCGCCCAGTAATTCGCGGAAACGCTCGATCTCGCCGTCGGTCTGGAAATAAATGACGACGTTCGATTTCTCATCGCGCCATTGCGCGAGGCGCGCAGCAAATTGCTCACGCTTGGCTTCCGCGAGCATGAGATCGCCCACGGCAAATTCGCCAATATCTGGGTCGTAAAACGCACCGGAGAAATCTTCCGGACCGGGTTCGATCCATGATTCGCTGATGGCGACCGGTGCCTTGGCATCGTCGCTCGCTGCGAGTTCGATCGTGATGTCGTCAGCCGCAATATAGTTCCGCACGATGCCGGTAAGTTCATCCGAACTGCCGAGGAGCAGGCGAACATCGTTCAACCCTCCCACCGACGTCTGCGTGTCGATGTCGAATTCGCGGAGCGACTCAATGTCTTCGCCGAAAAATTCGATGCGCACGGGCCGCTGCGCGTGCCAGGAAAAGATATCGACAATGCCGCCGCGCACGGCGAACTGGCCCCGCGCCACTACTTGTGCGACACGCTCGTATTGCGCAGCGGTCAGCTTTGCGAGCAATGGTTCCATGCCATCACTTTTTCCGCGGCGGAGATCGAGCGTGTTGGAACTGATCGCGCCGACTTTGGGTGCGTGCTGATCGAGACCCGCTTTCGTCGCAATGACGACGTGCCGCCCGTTCTTTTGCTCGAGCGCGTTGAAGACTGCGAGGCGTTCCGCGGTTAGTTCCGGGTCCGGGAGCACATTTTCGACGGCTGCAAATTCCGCTTCCGGCAGAAAGTGCGCGTCCGAAATCCAATTGGAAAGATTGTCGTGCACTTGCTCCTGCGTCCGGACATTTGGGCAAAAGATCCAGGTAGTGCGCTCGACGTTTCTCGCGACCACCGCAGCGAGGAATGGCTGTGCGGCAGCAACGACGTGTGAAAAGCGGACCGCACGCCCCCCTATCACGAGCGCGTCCAACTTGGCACGCAACGAGGGCGCAGCCGCCGCGGCGGAAAGAAGGTCGAAAGCGTCGGCTTTTTTCATGCCGAATTTCGCAGCCGTCGCGCGGTTTGCGCGTCGATCAATTCGTGATCGTTACCGGCGTGCCGACCGAGACGGACCTGAAGAAATTCTCGGCCATAAATTCGGGCATGCGGATGCAGCCGTGCGAAGCAGGGTAGCCCGGGAGGTAACCTGCATGCATGCCAACGCCGCCGGTGATGCGCATGAAGTACGGCATTGGTGCGCCCTTATAATGCGTGCCAGGGGGCTTGGGATCTTTGCCCACTTCTACGTTCTCCTTCACGACGTTACCTGCATCGTCCACGTAATCGCCGTACTTGCTCGAGGCGTGCGCCTGGTCTTTTTGCGTCACGCTGTATTTGCCGGCTGGAGTGATGAGGCCTTCGCGTCCGGTCGATAATTGCGAAACGCCCACGAGTTGGCCGCTCTTGAAAAAATAGGCGCGCTGTTCTGCCAGGCTGATTTTTACCGACGGCTTCCCGGTTGCAGCGTCACCGTCCCAATAGGAAACAGTGTCCTGCGGCGCGGTCGAAGCGACCTGACCCGGTCCATGCACACCGCCGAGGTACTGGGTCTGCGCGGAAAAGCGTGGATCCTCCGATTCGCATGCTGTGAGAAGCACAAGCAAGCAAGCGGCGGAAAGAAGAGTGAAAATGCGGCTGAATTTGGGGGTCATAACAGAGTGATTAAAGTCCGTGGCAGAGGGGAAAAGTCAAGAAACACACCTGCGTTCAGCGCTTGAATTTCCTTCGCGCCGCGTTACTTCGCAGGCATGCCGACTTACGAATACAGCTGTGAAAAGTGCGGTAAAAACTTCGATGTCTTTCAATCGATGCGGGATGAAACGTTCAAGGAATGCCCCAAGGAGAGCTGTCAGATGGCGAAGTGGGGGCACGGAAAAGTGAAGCGGCTTCTTGGGACCGGGGCGGGATTGATATTCAAGGGCTCGGGTTTCTATATCACCGACTACCGGAGCAATTCCTACAAAGAGGGGGCTAAGAAAGATGCGCCAGCAACGCCGGCGGCCGAGAAATCCAAGGAGTCAGGCACGCCCACTGCTTCTAAGGCCGATGCTCCAGCGAAAGCGCCGGAAAAAAAGCCTAAAACCGAGTGACCGCCACCGAATCCATCAAACTCATCTGCCCGGAATGCCGGCACGAAAACGAATCCGAAAGAATTTACTGCCACGATTGCGGGACACGGCTAGACCGTTCTCCGATCGCTTCAAGGCGGATGGGAGAAGATCCCGCGGCAACGCAAAAGCGTGTTAAAAACATGTTTGATCCCACCGGGGTCAAGCTGCGGTTGGCGTTTTTCAAGGTAGCGAAGGTTGTGCTCGCAGCTGCCGCACTGGCTGCGCTCGCGGAAATCATGGTCTCGCCGGAACTGCCGGAGCTACCGAAGTCCGGAACGATCGCACCGCAGATCGCGATGGATCTGGAGAATGCCGCGACCTATCACCGCCTCGGCATCCTGCAATATTCGCAACAGGATGTGAATGCTTATCTGGCCAGCGCCCTCAAAAACAAGAAAAAGGCGCTCGATTTGCCGCTCATTAATTTCGAGCGGGCCATCGTGCAATTCAAGGACGGCGAGTGCGCGGTGACAACTGAGCGTTCCATCTTTGGCTACTCACTTTTCCTCACCTCGCATTACCAAGTTAGCGTGAAGGATGGTAAACCGGTTTACATCCTTTCGGGCGCAAACCTCGGCCGCCTTCCGGTTCACCCTGAGATCATGAAGCACGCAGACTTCTTCGTTGCAGATGTCGTCCATGCGATGACCCGCGAACGGATGGAAGTCGCGAAATTAAGCTCGGTTAAATTCGACGCGGGGCAGGTGTTACTGACCCCAAGCATTTAAACGGCCCTGCCGGCGGGCTGGATCTCTCCAGAACCCGCCGGCCACCAACTGACAAGCCGCTTACGCGATGCCGAGCGAACGGAGCAGACGTCCGTCGATCCGGCCATCGGCATAAATGCCGTGATTACGCTCCCAGCGAGCGATCGCGTTCCGTGTGCCGTATCCCGCTACGCCGTCAATGCGGCCGTAGTAGTAACCAGCGCGCGCCAGACGACGCTGCACTTCGATGACGACCGAGACACCGCTCCCGCCGTATCCGCCACCGTAGCCATAGCCTGACCCGTATCCGTAGCCAGATCCGTAGCCTGACCCGTAACCGCCGTAAGGATAACCGCCGTAGCCGTATCCACCGTTTCCGATGCCAATCGAGAAGCTGGAACCACCGCCGCCGTAATAAGGGTAGCCGTAGCCGCCGCCATATCCGCCGCCGTAGTAATATTTCTTAACGACCGTCCGATGACCGGTGGTCGTCGTGTTACCTGATCGATTCGTCGATTGCGCGGTGTTAACCGTGCGAGACGCATTTTTGTTCTTCTGCGGCTTGGCTGCCTGGACGTTTGCCGTCAAAGCAAGGGCCGCGATTGTGCCAACTGCTAGTAATGTTTTCATAGGTTCTATTTGGTTATACGTTCTTGGACGGCCAAAGTTGCGATTTCTTACCTTTTTTTTCGGATATTTTGCGATCGGGATAAGAGCCACATTGTGACGGCGACGATGAAATCCATCAGGACTGGTAACTGGGGCGCGATCGCGGGGATTGCGTTGCACTTTCTTGCGCTCCCAGCCCGCGGTGAAGCCGTCGCGAAGAGCACCAGCACATCGCGGCAATTCGTTGTCTATGGTGCGGACGTTTACCTGCGCGGGGCGATCGCGCAGCTGTCGGAGCAGACCAAATCTGACGCTCTGCGCTGGCTGCAAATTCGGGACGACTGGAAGACACCAATCCTGATCAATCTCCAGGAACCCCAACCGAATCTTCCCGAGATTCCGGAAGTGGCGTTGAACTTCAGCCAGACCGGATTTGGACTTAAGCTTCAGCTCGATCTTCTCGTTGGCCCCGAGATTCAGCCGACGGTGGTGCAGCGCGAGCTCCTTCGCGCAACACTTCTCGAGCTGAGCTACCGCAGCATTTCTGATCTCAAGCCAGGCCAGCCGTATGTCGCTGCGCCCGACTGGCTTCTGGAAGGCTTGCTCGTCGGAACCGCGAACAAAACGCCACTCACCGAAGCCCTGCAGAATGCGGTGAACGGCGGACACGTGATGCCATTGCGCGATTTCATGCAACAACGTCGCAGCCTGCTCGACGGTGAATCGCGTGCACTTTTTCGCGCTTATAGTTATGCCATCGTCGAGATGCTCGGCGCACAGCCCGACGGTCACGCACGGCTGGCAAGATTGATCACCGACCTGCCGCGGGCTTCCAACGATCCGCTGGCTGATTTGGGCGCGCATTTTCCCGGCTTGAAAAGCGACATCGCCGCCGAAAGAGTCTGGCAAAGTGCAGTGAAACGCATCGCGCTGCGGTACGATGGCGGACCGCAAAGTTTCCTCGCGACGGAGAGAGCCATCGATGACCTGATGAAGTTGTCCATCGCCGAATCGCGAGAAACAAAAGCGCCCCTTACTCTTCGCGAATGCGCGGTTGCGGGCGCGCGTTTTACTCCCCGCCAGCCAGCTCTCGCCGTGCTCCGACAGCAGCTCACCGTTTTGGGAACGCAATCCCATCCGCTTTTGCGCGGCCTCGTCGCAGATCTTGCCAGGTGCGCGGAACTCGCTGCGCGCGGAAAGCAGCGCGAGCTGGCGCAACGCTTCGCGCGGGCTGATTTCGAGCGAAGGCAGCTCGATCAACGCATGGTGCAGCTTGATGATTACATGAACTGGTTCGAAGCGACGCAGCTGAAAACAACCAGCGGCGCGTTCACGAATTACCTGCATTCCGCTGGTTCCGAAAATGACACTACGCGCCACGATGCTCTCTCACTCTATCTCGATACCATCGAGCAGCAGCTTCGTTGAACGGCGCGCATCCACACGCGAGTTGCCCGCGAATCGCTTGCCGCGTATGATCAGCCAGCGCTTCGTGCGTTAATTAAAATGCAGAAAATTGGTTTTGCGGAAGCGCTGGACTCGATCGTCGCGAGTGACAGCAGATATCAACGCGATGCGTATCTTTTTTTACGCGACGCGCTCGATTTTACGACGAAGCAGCAGAAGAAAACGAAAGGCGCGTCCGTGCGTCACGTGGCTGGCCCCGAGCTACTCGAAGGCGTGCGGCAGTATGCGCTCAAGGAATTTGGACCGATGGCGATGACCGTGTTTTCCTACTGGGGCGTGCGGCGTTGTGAAGATATCGGGCACATGGTTTTCAATCTCATCGGCGCCGGAATTTTCGGGAAGACCGAGGAGGATTCCATGGATGATTTCCGCAGCGTTTACGAATTCGACGATGCGTTTGTGAAACCGTTCGCGCCGGTGGCGTCGCCGCAGTTGCCGATAACTTCTCCCGCATTGCCCGCACCAAAACCGGTGTAAATCGCGGCCGTGTCCCGAAACATGCGTAACCGCGCTCAACTCAATACCGGCATGCCGGCGGAGACGCCGCTGATTACTTTTCCGGCGAACACCGCGCAGAAATGGCTTCTGCCTAACGGTCTCACCATCATCGTGCAGGAAGACCGCAGTGCGCCTGTCGCAAGCGTGCAGGTCTGGTGCGGCACCGGCAGCATCGATGAGGACGAACATCTCGGCGCCGGCCTTTCGCACATCCTGGAGCATCTGCTTTTCAAGGGAACAAAAACGCGCGGCGCGAACCAGATTGCGCAAGCGGTGCAGGATGTCGGCGGTTACATCAACGCCTATACCTCCTTCGATCGCACGGTTTACTCGATCGACGTCCCGAAGGATGGCGTGCCGATCACGCTCGACGTTCTCTCGGATGCGATGATGAATTCCACCCTGCCGCCGACTGAGTACGCGAAGGAACAGGAAGTCATTCGCCGCGAATTTGCGATGGGCGAAGACGACGCCGATCGCATGGTCGGCCAGTTACTTTTTGCCACCGCCTACACGCGCCATCCCTATCGGCTTCCCGTGATCGGGCGCATGGATGTTTACAACGAGCTCACCCAGGAACAGGTGATGCAGTATTACAAAAAGCGTTACGTGCCCAATAACCTGACCTTCGTCGTGGTGGGCGACGTTTCAGGAATCGAAGTGCGCGATCAGCTCGCGCAGATTTTCGAGAAGTATCCGGAAAAATCGCTCCGACCGATCTATATCCCGACCGAACCCCAACAGCTTGGCCGTCGCGAGCTGCACCAGGAATTTGCAACTTCACTCACCCGCCTCGCCCTGGCGTGGCACGTGCCGGAAGTCACCCATCCCGATGTCCCCGCGCTCGATTTGTTGTGCACCATTCTGGGCGACGGCCGCAGTTCACGCCTTTACCGGCGTGCCCGGGAAGAGACCGCGCTCGCCTTCGGTGTCGCCGCATTTTGCTACACTCCGGGCGATCCCGGAATTCTCGGCGTCGATGCCACGGTCGAGCCCGACAAACGCCTTCCGCTGCAGGATTTGATTCTCGAAGTCATCGCGGAAATCCAGCGCGATGGCGTCGGCGAGGACGAGCTCGCAAAATCGAAAAAGACTTTGCTCAGCCATCAGCTTGGCCAGCTCACCACCATGCGCGGCCATGCTTCCGACATCGGCACGAACTGGTCGCTCACGCAGAACCTCAATTTCAGTCGCGAATATCTCGCGGCCATCCAGCGCGTCTCGCTCGACGACATTCGACGCGTCGCAAGTCGTTATCTCGTCGATGACAATCTCACGATCGTCTCGCTCAGCCCGAAGGGATCGCTGGCGCGCAATCTCACCGCGACGACGCCGATCACGCCGCGCGAGATTCAAAAAATCACGCTCCCAAACGGGCTGCGGCTTCTGGTGCGCGAAGATGCGCGGTTGCCACTCGTCGCGATGACGGCAATTTTCCGCAGCGGTCTTCTCGCCGAAACGCCGGAGAACAACGGGATCTCACGTCTTCTCTCCAAGACCCTGCTTAAGGGAACAGCGATCCGCACCGCCGGCGAAATCGCCGAACAAATCGAAGCGGTGGGCGGCGATATCGACAGCGGGGCGCGCGATAATAGTTTCCGGATCACGCTCGACGTCACGCAACCGGATTTGAAGCTTGGGATCGGCGTTCTGGCCGATGTTATTTTAAACGCGACCTTCCCCGAGGATCAGATCGCGCGCGAAAAAGAAGTGCAGCTTGCCTCCATTCGCGAGGAGGACGATCGGCCGACGAGCGTTGCGCGCAATTTGTTGCGCACGACGATGTTTGGCGATCATCCCTTTGCCCTGCGTCGTCGCGGCTCCGCCGCATCGGTGGCGCGTATTTCCCGCCAGGATTTACTGGCGTTTCGCGATCGATACGTCGTCGCCAAGAACGGCGTGATCTCCATTTTCGGCAACGTCACCGCCGCGGAAATCGAGCGTTTATTCACGGAAGCGCTCGGCCAGATGAAGCCGGGCGAACTGGCTCATCAAAATGTGAAGCCGCCGCGCATGATTGCAGCGCCGATCGCCACCGAGGCCGTGCGGGAGATTTCGCAAGCCGTCATCATCGTTGGTTTTCGCGGCACGGACGTTTTCAATCCCGACCGGCAGGCGCTCGAGTTGATCGACGAAGCGAGCAGCGACATCGGCTCGCGTTTCTTCGTGCGCATCCGCGAGCAGATGGGACTCGCCTATTATGTAGGCGCGGTGCAGATGCAGGGTCTCGTTCCCGGCCTGTTCGCGTTCTACGTCGGCACCGACCCGCAAAAAGTTGATGCGGTGAAACAGGCGATGCTGGAGGAAGTCAGCGCACTCGCGACGAACGGGCTGGACGCGGGCGAACTCAATCGATCGAAAAAGAAAATGATCGGCCAGCAGCAGATCGCGAATCAGAGCAATGAGACGCTGGGCTATCTTACCGCGCTCGATGAGTTATACGGACTCGGCTTCGATCATTACAAAACGCTTGAGAGCAGTATCGAAAACATTTCGGTGGAAGACATCAAACGCGTCGCCGCGAAATATTTTCGCGATCAATCACCGGTTGTTGTCGTGGTCCGACCCGCCGCGGGCGCAACGGCAGTGAAAGAATAAATTTATGGCTGAAGTACAAAAAACCACGATCTCCGGAGAACTTACGCAACGCTTTGTCGAATTTGTCATGATGCAGGCGCAGAACGCCGCGTTATTCCTCGGGCAAATACCGAACCCACAAACCGGTCAGCCCGAGGTGAACCTGGAGTTTGCGAAAATGTTCATCGACCAGCTGGTGATGATTCAGGAAAAAACTCGCGGCAACCTCAGTGCGGAAGAATCAACCGTGCTCCGCAACGCGCTCTCGAATTTGCAAATGGCGTTCGTGGAAGCGTCGCAGGGCGCTCCCGCTCCCACGCCGTCCGCTCCACCCTCGAGCGTCAGGGAATCATCTGCGACAGGCGATGAACCAGCGCGTGAAAAGTCAGACACCCCACCGGCACCCCCCACCGCGGGTGAGGCCGAGTCGCGCAAGAAGTTCACAAAAAGCTACGGCGCGTAGCGTCGTTGCGGCCTCCGGAGACACCGCGCGCGTATCAGTTGCGTGCCCGCGTCTGCTCCTAACATCGCTCTCGAGAAGAAGACAGTCGCCGACCTTGAGGTAGCCGTCGATCCTGAGGCTGCTGCGGAAGAAGCGGGACTTCGCTACATTTCCGATCGCGGGGCAGGTTACACCCGCAAACGCCGCAGCGACGACTTCGATTACTTCGACGCCGACGGAAAGAAGATCACCGACGAGCGCCGTCTCTTGCGCATCAAGCGCATCGGTATTCCACCCGCATGGGAGCGGGTCTGGATCTCGTCGGCGTCGAATGGCCACATCCAGGCGACGGGTTGCGATGCGCGGAAACGGAAACAGTATCGTTATCACGAGCGCTGGCGCGAAGTGCGCGACGAAGCGAAATACGAAAAGATGGTGCTTTTCGGCCATGCGCTTCCGAAAATCCGGAAACGCATCGAGAAGGATCTCGCCCTGCCGGGACTGCCCCGCGAGAAAGTGCTGGCCACCATTGTCGAGTTGCTGGAGCGCACTTTCATCCGCGTCGGTAACGAGGAGTATGCGAAAGAGAATAAATCATTCGGTCTAACGACGTTTAGAAATCGGCATGTCGATGTCGAGGGCACCACGATCCGATTTAAGTTTCGCGGCAAGAGCGGCGTAAACCACGAGAAAGAGATACGGAACAAGAGAGTGGCGAAGATCATCCGTAAACTGCAGGACCTGCCTGGCCAGGAAGTGTTTCAGTATGTGGACGACGAAGGAAAAGTGCACAGCACCACCTCCCAGGACGTGAACGATTACCTGAAGGAGAGCACGGGCGACGAATTCACGGCCAAGGATTTCCGCACCTGGGCCGGCACCGTGCTTGCCTCCATTGCACTTACTTCCCAGGAACCTTTCAGCACGAAGAAAGAAGCCAAAGCGAAGATCAAAACCGCGATCGCGGCCGTCTCACACGTCCTGGGCAATACCCCTGCGGTCTGCCGGAAATGCTATATTCATCCCGCAGTTCTCGAGAGCTATCTCGATGGCACGCTCTCCGAAAGTCTAAAGCAAAAGACGGACGAAACGCTGGCCGAGAAACTCGATGATCTGCGCGAAGATGAGATTTCGGTCTTGAAGTTCCTCCGGAATTATCTCGCGAAGAAAGCGGCCTGATCGCTGTCGGCTCCGCAGTCGGATCGCTTCTCGCAGCGCCGGCTCGCTCACTGGCACCGGCACGGCCGTTTCGAAATGACCAGCCAGCGGCAAGGCCAGAAGAGTCGCTTCGTCGCCGGCACGTTTCGCAGCCTCGATATACTTACGAACGGACGCCGCGACGTCGAGGAATGTTCCCGGCCAGCCGCCGCCGTCCCCGATGCGCCGCTACTCGATCGTCCAAGTCGCATAGCCCTGCGCGGTAAACCAGGCCGCCAGTCGCGTAAAGTAAGTCGAGGTAAATTCGGACTGCCAGCATCCGCCGTGGATCATCACGATTACCGGCACCATTCCTCCGCCTTCCGGCATGCGCAGCTCGCCCCATTGCTCCGGCCCCGCGCCGTAATGAATTCGCAGGCCGGGAGGTGGCAGAGGCATGCTTTCCAACTCCGACCAGCGCAGCGTGGGAGGGTTCGCGGCAGTGCAACCGCCGGCGGTAAGCGCGAGCGAAAGAACTGCGGCGAGTGCGCAAAGCTTCATCGTCCTCGACTGGTCCTGCTCCCGCCTGCGCTCAGGAAAACGCGGCGATCGCTTCGTGATAAACCGGTAGGGCTTCGTCCAGGGTTTTGACCGTCACGTTCAAATCCCGGATCAACCCATCCTGCAAACCGTAGATCCAGCCGTGCACCGCCAGCGCCTGGCCGCGTTCCCACGCATCAAACGCGATAGTTGTCTGACACACATTCATGACCTGCTCGATCACGTTGAGCTCGCACAGCCGATCGCAATTCGCGGCAGCGTCTTCGCTGGATAAAAGCGAGGCGTGCTTTTGCTGCACATCCTGCAGGTTCCGGATCCAGTTATCGCTCAGGCCGAGACGATCGCGCCGCAGCGCGGCATTGACGCCGCTGCATCCGTAGTGACCGCACACGATGATATGACGCACCTTCAGCAGATCGACTGCAAACTGCATGACCGAGAGACAATTGAGATCGGTATGAACGACGAGG
>JBBQHM010000030.1:0-21788 GCA_038323965.1 Chthoniobacterales bacterium
GATGTGTTTGTCGAGTGCGGGTGACGATTCCAGATGGCCTGGTTCGTTCGCACCTCATGTGGGTTGGAGCGCGCGTAACGCTTCCGCAGCCGCGGCCGGGCCCAAAAAGATAACTTTTTATTACTACAGACACGACGGCGCGCGCTGTTACGCTGCGAGCCTTATGAATGGCGCAAACAAGCTTGTCAGCTCACTCGTGGGTATTTTCGTATCCGCGGTAGTTGCGAGTGCTACTCCGCCGCCGGTTCAGACGCTATCTTTTAACGACAATGTCGGCACTGCCAGCGCCGGTACCTACCAGACGACTGACACCTTCAGCGTGGATGTTTACCTCGCGTATTCGCCCTACAACGCGTCAAACCTTTCATATTGGCTCGAAGTTCCCACTGCACTCGCGCCTTTCATCAGCATCACTAACGTGTCGTATTTCACGTTCGGTATTCCGAACAGTGGGGTCGCGGGGCCGGCGACCCTAGCTTTCGACTCGATCAGCGGCGCCGACACCGGTTTCCTCGCTGAAACGCGGAACCTCGGCGGGAGCTCGGCGATCCCGGTCTTCAGCGGCACTGTCCAGGTCACGACGCTGACTTTTAATCTAGCGGGCGCGCCGACCGGCGTGTTTTCGCTCTTCTCCACAAACGTGAGCCCGATGAACTCCCTCGTCACCGATTCATTTTCGACGACACACGCGCTGGGTCAGGCGACGTACGCAATCACGATTGTCCCTGAGCCATCATCGTGGAATCTCCTCGCTCTTGCCGGCGCGAGCGTGGCGGCCGTCGCGTTTGTGCGCCGCGTCCGCGCGTAGTTTCGCTGAAGAACACCAAGCGGCCGCCTTACGAGGATCTGGGCGACAGTCAGCCTTGGCTGCAACGAGCTTGAGGTAGAGGCGGGTTGGCACAAGCGCCTCTACAATGAAGCGAGCTTCGTGTTAGGTCAGCATATGGAACGCGAGATCGATTTGTTCATCCGGTTTCTCGCGGTCGAACGCGGGTTGTCGGATAATTATCAACTCTCGACGCGGCGTTCGCTCACCGAGTTCGCTGATTGGTGCCGACGCCAGGAGATCGCGACGATCGCAGAGGTGAAGACTTCGCACCTGACCGACTATCTGGGGGAACGGAAACGAAGCGGGCTGGCGGCGTCATCGATCAAGCTGGTAATGGTGGCGCTGAAGATTTTTTTCCGGTTTCTCGTCACGCGCGGAGAACTGCAACGCGATGTGACGGAGACGCTTTCGCTGCCGCGGATTGAGCGTTACCTGCCCGAGACCCTGAACGAAATGCAGGTCGAGCAATTGATCGACGCGATCGACACGACGGCGCCGCTGGGATTGCGCGACCGCGCGATGGTGGAGCTGCTCTACGCCAGCGGATTGCGCATCTCGGAGCTGGCGAATGCGCGCCTGGAAAATTTTGTCGCGGAAGAACGGTTGCTGCGGGTGACGGGCAAGGGAAACAAGATGCGGCTCGTGCCGGTGGGCGGTCGGGCCTGCGAGGCGCTGGCGGCCTACACCTCGACGGAACGTCCGAAGCTGGTGAAGCGCGTGACAAGCTCGGAAATCTTTCTCTCGACGCGCGGGAAAAAATTAACGACGACGCGCATCTGGCAGATCGTGAAGAAGCAGGCGAAACGCGCCGGGCTGGAGGTGAATGTCTATCCGCATTTGCTGCGGCATAGTTTTGCGACGCATCTGCTGAGTAACGGTGCGGATCTGCGGATAATCCAGGAAATGCTGGGGCACGCCGATATTTCGACGACGCAGGTATATACGCACGTGGATCAGCAACGGCTGAAAGCGGTGCACCGGAAGTTTCATCCGCGCGGCTAAGATCCGTTTCGTGTAGCGGCAGCCGTGTCGGCTGCATCGGTTTCTCCTAAGCACGGTCGATATACATGACCTCGCCCTGATACGGCCATTCCTCCGCAGCCTTCACCAAACCTGCGCGAACCGGATTATCGCGAACATACTCCCACTTTTGCGCGTAACTCTCGACGGAACGCAACACGTGATCGAAGAATCCGGGTTGCCACAGTTGCGATGATCCGCACGAAAGCGCGACGGAAATTGATCGTTTCAGACCGCCTACCCAGGATGAAAGAATAAATGCCTGCCCACCCTGAACAAAGAAGTGAAGATGATCGGGCATGATCACATAGCGACCCACCGCTATTTCATAATCTGATCGCGCTTTGTCGGTGAAACACAGGAACGCCTGATGGACCAGCGTCAGCTTCTGAAATGGCCGGCGATCTCGCGTGCAAAATGTGACAAAGAAAAGCGGGGAGCGCTCGTGAATGCGTTCCAGGCGAGGAGGTCGCCCTTTAATCATAGAAGGATTTATTAGTGAATTGATGTCTCGTCGTGCGGATTCTGACAAAAAAGGCAGGCGGCACGCCTGCCACTACAGCGAGCGGAGTTAACGGTCCGGGCCGGTTGATAGAGAGGTCGATTTGGTGACGCGGGGATTTCGCGGCACATTCGACGGCGCATGAAGCTCCATCGATTTGCAGGCGAGGCCGGGTTCGCGAAACGGGCCGCGTTTGTGCTGGTGATCGCGGCGGCGGTGGCGTTCGCGATTTGGTACAGCTTCATTGCGTCGAGCGCGGGATCTTCTGCCAATGTCGCGACGCTGCTGCCGGCGGAGACGTCGCTGCTGGTTCACATCCCAAATGTGAATCGCACACGGAGTGAATGGGAGCAGTGCGATCTATATCAACTGTACCGCGAACCGGCGGTGCAGGCATTCCTCGGGAAGCCAGCCGCGCAGCTACTGGCAAACCACGGCTTCGCGGCCTCTACCATCGGCGACCTCGAGGCGCTCGACGCCACCGATGTGTTCGTCGCCTCAGTCTCGGGTGAACGCACCAGGTTTGTCGGCGGACTACGGTTCGGATGCAATCGGCCGCAGGCGGAATCGATCATTGCGCGCTGGAAGGCAAAACTAACGGAAAGGTCGTTCGCGGCGAAACAGACCGGCGCCGATTATGAAGGACATCAGATGGAAATTCTCGAGGTCGGCGAGCTGAGCGTAACGACCACGTTTAGCGCGAAGCAGTTCTTCTTTGCGAGCAACGTGGAGGACCTCAAGGCGCTGCTTGATCGCCTGGATGGAAGGTTAAAAACAGCAAGCCTGGCGCAGGCCCAGGAATATCGAGCGGCGCTGGCGCACATGCCGGCTGCGGGTCATGCGCTGCTTGTTTTTGCGCGACCAAATTCCTGGCGCGAGCAACTTCCGTTCGGTGTCGGCGCCACCGCGCTCTGTTACGCAACGCGATTCGATGGCGGCAAAATGCGCGACGTCGCTTTCATCGCGATGGCCGAGCAAAAAATCGATCCGATCTCGCGCTTCGCGGCCAACATCGGGACGCCGAACACTTTTCTGTACTCGACGGCATTGCTGAATCCAGCCAGCGCATCCGCCAGTCAACCCGCACGCTTTGGGCAACTTTCACGCGTGACGGACGCGATCGCAGCGGCCGGGATCACAGCCGACGAGTGGAACGCGGCGTTCGGGCCGGAGTCATCGCTGCTGGCTGATTGGAACGAGAATGCGCGCTGGCCGGGCGCGTTTCTCCTGGCGGAGGTGAAAGATTCTGCGCGGGCGAATGACATCGCGACCCGCGTCGGCAATAGCTTCGCGCCCGGCGGCTGGTCTGTCACCACGCGAAACGGCGTGCAATATCACACCCTTTCGACGCTCACCGGCTTCATGGTTTTCAATCCGACAATCGGCGTGTCGGACAAACTTCTCGTCGTCGGATTCGACGCGGCGGGAGTGGAGGCGGCAATCAAGCGCGCTGGCGCTGGAGGGGGGCTAGTGCAATCGCGTAGCTACCAGGCCGCTTCTAACCTGATCGCGGCCCCGAAAAACATGTTCGTCTATCTCGATCTGTCGCTGCTTTTTCGGCGGCTGGACTCGTCGTTGCGACCTTTAATCCAAATGGCTGGCGCCCTGATGCCGGGGGTATCGGACTGGATTGACGCCAGCAAGTTACCGGCCCCCGATATAGTGGCGAAACACCTCGGTCCGCTGGTGGTTTCTGAGAATTACGATCGGGACGGCTACGTGGTGGAATCGTGCGGACCGATCACGTGGGTCGGGGCGACAATTCCTGCCATTTATTACGGAAATAGCGGCTTTCCCCTGAGCTCTTCTTCGTTTTTGGCGCCGTTTGGCCTGCGCCAGGGCGGAATTCCGGGTGCCACCCCCTCACCGACGCCCTAAAATCGGCGATTTCGGGCCTCACGAGCTAGAAAACTACTGCCAAAAATTCGGCCCTATGTTAGCGTCCAAAACTTATGGGCATCCTTAAGACAAATTCATTCTCGCGACGCGTTCCCGACCTGGTGACAGAGGAACTTGTGGCCATTCTTTCGCGACGGGCGTCTTTCGAGTTCAAGCAACTTTTCGAGCTGGTGCACGAAAACATGCGCACCAGAAATGCCGCCAGCGGTGGCGAAGAGATGCTTCGACTGCGCGCCTACGAGAAACTGCAAAATCTCGTCTCGCGGGGAGCAGTTAAAAAAACTGCGAAAAAATACAGGGGCATTCCCGCTGCGCTTGCCGCCGCCCTCCAGCCGCAAAACGGGCATTTCCCGCCCTCGCCAGTCCCAGCCGCCGCGGCCAAGTAGCGGCGAATCATCGGCATGGTCCGCGATTACATTCCGATTCTGCTGCAGATTATCGTGGCGGTGCTTTTCGCCGTGGGCGCGCTCGCGACCAGCGTGCTGCTGGGCAGGGTGGGCCGAGGATCTCGCGCGAAGGATATGCCCTACGAATGCGGGATGCTGCCGTTGGGCGAAAAGCAGCCGCGCTTCAGCGTAAAGTTTTATCTGGTCGCGATGTTGTTCATCCTTTTCGACCTGGAGATCGTCTTCATGTATCCGTGGGCCGTGGTTTACCGCGAGGTCGTGGTGCACGACAAAACGATTCTCTGGAGCATGCTCAGTTTCGTTTCAATTCTGATGGTTGGGTATGTCTACGCGCTGAAAAAAGGTGCGCTGGAATGGAAAAAGTGACCGGCGGACGCAGCAATTTAGCCATCGAGACCCGTATAATTTGTGAGTAATTGGGCCGCGGGTTTACCGCTTGCGCCGATCGCTCACAACACCTAACTCTTAGCCGCCCATGGTTCATCACGTCGTCCTTTACAAGCTCAAGCCCGAAGTCACACCGGCGCGCATCGAGGAAATGATGATGAACACGCGCATGCAGCTCCTGAAGATCCAGGAAGTGCTCAGCATCAAGTGCGGCAAGCGGATCGATCCGAACGTGCCGTGGCCTTTTTTCATCGCCATCGATTTCGAGTCGATGGATAAATTTGAACTATTCCGCGAGGACCCGGTCTTCGTGAAATATAACGAAGAAGTGATCAAGCCGAACACGATCGAAGCACTGACCCTGGATTTCGAGATGGATCCGGGCAAAGACGTGCAGTTTTCCTGACGCGCGGCGTCACCTTTCTGCTGGAATGGGCACTGCTTCAACGCGGCGGCAGTTCCGATGAATAAGAAAGCAATTCTCCTCGCCGGCGGCGCCGGCACGCGGCTTTACCCGCTGACCAAGATCGTCTGCAAGCAACTGTTGCCAGTCTACGACAAGCCGATGATCTGCTATCCGCTCGCGACCCTGATGCTGGGCGGTTTGCGCGAGGTGATGATCATCTCCACGCCTAAGGATGTGCCAATGCTGCGCGATTATCTGGGCGATGGATCGCAGCTTGGTCTCAGCATCGAATACGCCGAGCAATCGAAACCGGAGGGCATCGCGCAGGCATTCCTGATCGGCGCAAAATTCATCGGGGAAGCGGGCGCTTCACTCATTCTGGGCGACAATATTTTCTACGGGAAACTCGATTTTTATCGCGAGGCTTTAGCGATGGAACGCGGCGCGTGCATCTTCGGTTATCAGGTGCGTGACCCGGAGCGATACGGCGTAGTCGAGTTCGATGACAACGGACGCGCGATCAGTCTCGAAGAAAAACCAACGAAGCCCAGAAGCCAGTTCGCGGTGCCCGGACTCTACGTTTACGACGACCGCGTCGTCCAATTTTGTCGCGAACTCAAACCATCTGCGCGCAACGAGCTCGAGATCACGGATCTCAATGTCCGTTATTTAAA
The DNA here is from genome assembly GCA_038323965.1 of Chthoniobacterales bacterium. Taxonomy (GTDB): domain Bacteria; phylum Verrucomicrobiota; class Verrucomicrobiia; order Chthoniobacterales; family UBA10450; genus JBBQHM01. The sequence continues at coordinate 6,125 of JBBQHM010000030.1, forward strand.
AGAGGGCGAGCTGCATGTGAAACTGCTCGGTCGGGGCATGGCGTGGCTCGATACCGGGACGCAAACGAGTCTGCTGGAAGCGAGCAATTACATCGCCACCATTGAACATCGGCAGGGTTTGAAGGTGGCCTGTCTCGAAGAGGTGGCGTTGCGCAAGGGCTTTATTTCGCAGGCGGAATTCGAACGGCTGATCGATCGCGCGCCCAAAGGCGAGTATCGCGAATACCTGCGGCTCGTGGCCGTGGAAGCCGGGGCGTAAACCCGGAGGGACGTGCTTACGTACGTCCATAATCAAGGCGGACTCGCCGCGGCGAGTCCCTCCGGTGTGCTTAGCGCGGTTGCTCGCGCAGCAGGTGACTGGTGTCGGCAATTAGTTTGGTGATCGAGTCGGGCGCAGTCGCGTCGTAGTAACCGCGAATGACGCCATGACGATCGACCAGGATCATGCGCGTGCTGTGGACAAGCTCAGCGTCTCCATTGGCGCCTTCGGCCATCGGCAACTTGAAACCGTTGCGCGATAAATCGGCAATCGCGGACTTCGGTCCAGTCAAAAAGGACCAGCGCCCCGGCTGCGCTTTCAATTTCTCGGCATAACCGCGCAACACGGCCGGCGTGTCTTTCTCGGGATCGACGGTAAACGAAACCAGCTGAACATCAGACTTTTCGAACGGCCGTTGCAGTTCGCTCATCCGGCTGCTGATCATCGGGCATGGGCCGGGGCATTCGGTGTAGACAAAATCGGCAATCCAGATTTTCCCTGTCAATTGCGGTGATCCAAAGGGCGCGCCATTCTGATTCGTCAGTTGGAAGGGCGGGACATTCCCGAGGTGCGCCATCGAGCGACTGGCAAGTTGTCGCACCTGAACTCCGCGCAGGACAAAAAGAACGAGCGCGATCGAGAGAGGAATCCCAATCAGAGTAATTTTCCACGCCAGGGAGCGCGCATCCATCGGCTTGGCCGCGGCCACTGAGGCGCCGTTCATGTTTTCGATAAAACCAGAGCTGCCAGCAGCAAGGGCAGATAAACAATCGACGTCAGGAAAAGAAGGCGCGCATCGCTGCGCGTGCGCGTGCGCAGGAAGCGCATCGCCATTGCGATGAAGATGCAGCCGAGAATAAGTTCCGCGCCCAGATAGGCGAAGCTTGCGATGCGAATGAAAGTGGGAAGGCCCGCTACGATGAGCAGCATCATGCAGAAAAAGACGCTCTGGCTGGCGCTGCGTTCGCCGGTTTTATCGTCATTGGAAATCATGCGAAAACCGCCGCGCACGTAATCATCGCGATACATCCAGGAGATGGCGAAGAAATGCGGGAGCTGCCAGAAGAAGATAATCGCGAACAGGCTCCACGCGCCGAGATCGATCGCCCGGCCGGTGGCGGCCCAACCGATCATGGGCGGCAGCGCGCCCGGAATGGCGCCGACGAGTGTATTCGTGGTGCTGATTCTCTTGAGCGGCGTGTAGGCGAGCAGATAAATCAGAACCGTCAGCGCGGCCAGCGCGGCAGCGGGCGGGTTACAGGTGCGGTAAAGATAAACAACACCGGAGATTGAAAGCGCCAGCCCGAGAATAAGCCCGGTGCGGGATTTCATTCTGCCGGACGGAATCGGCCGCGATTGTGTGCGCTGCATCAAGGCATCGGCGCTGCGTTCCCACCACTGATTGAGGGCCGCGGCGCCTGCGGCCGCCAGCGCAGTGCCAATGAATGCCTGGAGCATGCCGACGTAACTGACGCGACTCGGCGCACCCATGTAGTAGCCGACGGAAGTAGTAATCAGCACCAGCAGGGTCAGGCGCGCCTTGATTAATTCAGCGAAATCGGCCGCGAATGTGCGCGGGATTCGCTGGGAAACGATTTCGGGATCGTGACTCGCGGCGGCCATCATGCGGTTTCAAATTCACGAACAGCGATCGAACTTCGCGCGACGATTTGTGCTCCGCGACGCAGACAAATTGTCGAACAAACGACGCCGAGAGCGAGCATGGTGGCGCCAACCGCCACGTGGCTGGTAGCGATGTCCGCAGCTTTGTTGCTCCAGATGATCCATATACCGAGCGTGACTTGCAGGATCAAACCGACCACCCAGAAGTTTGATAACGCGCGCAGCAGGGCCGGGCTTTCGGTGCGGCGCAGGCGCGACCAAAAGAATAATACTCCCACCGTGACAAGAATGGCGCCGAAACGATGCGTCATCTGCAACCAGATCTGGAACGCGCTGACATCGGACAAGGCCTGAGCATCGCGCGCAGCGTTGATAAGCGAAATAGCATCCGCGCTGGTGTCGGGAAGCCAGTGGCCGTAAGCCGTCGGGAAATCGAGGATCGCGAGATCGCGATGCTGATGCCGCATCGTCGCACCGAGCGCAAGCTGGAGGTAGATTGCGAGCGTCGTTGCAATCGCAATCCAGCGAAATGTAACCGCGTTAAATTTGCCCGGGCGGTTCCAGGCTCGCGAGGTGGCGAAGGCAATAAAGACTAAGAGGCCAAGAAAGGCCTGCGCGATGCAGGCATGAAATATCCCGATCTGGTCGCGTAACAGAGTGACGCGCAAAGCGCCGAGGAGGCCTTGGGAAATCACCGCGCCAACCGCCGCAAGGCCAACCCATCGGAGCCAGCGACGTCCCTCACGCAGCCAGATCCAAATCGCCAAAACGACGGTTAGCAGACCAACGGTAGAGGCGAGGAGCCGGTGCGTATGTTCGAACAAAATTCCGCCGACCCATTTCGAGACGGGGAACAGGAACATGTTGTATCCGAAGGTGGTGGGCCAATCCGGCACGGCGAGGCCCACCCCTTTGCTCGTCACCATTCCACCACTGCAAATCAGCAGCAGAGTGACGCCCGCAGTAAACCACGCGAAGCGGTTCAACCATCTTGAGCGATCGTCGGAACGCATAGTGTTCGCGACCGGAAACCGGCCGTTTTTATCCGCCGGCAGGGGATGCCTTCGCATCAGCAGGCGGCCGATTGGGATCAGTCGGCTCCCCCTGCGGATTGTTTGCGCGCGGCGCCCCTGGAGCAGGCACACTTCCCGGAGTTGGCATCGGGCCCGCTTCGCCAGCGGGACGCTGCATAGCCGGCGGAGCTGATTGCTGGCCCGCGAGTTCCACGCGCTCCTTCAGCCAGGCCTGATAGTCAGCCGGGGTATCGACCACCAGCGTCGCTTTCATGCCGTAATGGCCAAGGCCGCAAAGCTGACCGCAGATGACTTCGTAACTGCCGGTTTTAATTGGCTTAAACCACATTGGAATGATCTGCCCCGGGATGGCGTCCTGCGCGATGCGCATGTGCGGCAGCGCGAAATTATGGATCACATCCTTCGAGGAAACTTCCATGATGACCGAACGATTGAGCGGCACATGAAGTTCGCCAAGGACAACGATGTCGTCTTTAGCGGACGCATCATTTGCGTCGAGCCCGAGAGGATTGCTGTTCGAAACCAGGCTGATATCGCGGCGCCCGAACTGTCCATCTGGTCCCGGCATGTGAAAATTCCAGTTAAACTGCTGCCCAATCGCGTGGACGAGGATGGCGTCCTTGGTTCCGGGAAATTGATTCACTCGCTTCGCCCAGAGTGGCACTGCGAAACCTACAAGCAGGATTGCCTCGATCAGGACCACCGCGAATTCAAGGTGGGTGGAAATGTGACTACGCACACCTTCGTGATCGGCGACCGGATGTCGTCCCTTCCGAAAACGAATCAGGACGTAGATAAAAAACGCCGACCAGCCGGCAAAAAGCGCACCCATGAACCAGTGACTGACTTCAATGAACTGGTCGATCTGAAAGCCATGCTCCGACGCGTTGGCCGGTTGTCCCAGGAACTCGTTGATCAAGGCGAGACTAGTCATACTGGTCGAAATCTTCTTCCACTAATTCCTGGTGCGGCTCGAGCGGAGTGCGTGCATGGCGCCAGAGATGAATCCCAAATGCTCCGACGCCGCCCAGCACCGAAACCACTGAGCCAAGTAAAAACCAGATGGCGACGGCAATGTGTTTATTGGCCTGGGAATCCTTCGCACCGTAGCAAACGGCACAGGCAAATGCCTGGCCCGCCTGCGAGGCGAGCAGCAGCGTTACCAGGGTGATGCACTTCGTCTTCATGTGAAAAGCCGGAGCCGCTTCATTTTGCGATAAAACCAGATGCCATAAACGAAGAGTGCGATGGCGCTCAGGAAACAGGCGATCGCGCCCGTGATATATCCCGAGGCTGCTTCCGTCACATACAACTGCAGGCACCATGCGCCGCAGCCCAGCGCGAGCAGCGTGGCGAAGGTGATAAAGACGATGTGGAAACCTTTGAGTGACATTTAACGAGAAATAGGATCGTACCAATGCAGATAGGTGAGCCAGAAAAGTGCGAGGACGAAGAAACCGGTAAAAATAAGGACACGATAAATCAGGCGCTTCTCGGCCGAGAGGTGCATGAAAATCGCCCCGACGAGGCAGACCTTGACCGTCGCCAGGAGCATCGCGATTGCGACGTTCGCTTTTTGGGAACCGAAATTCACGTACGAAAGAAGCACCGTGAGCCCAGTGAACAAAAGCAACGTGCCGCCAACGATGAGATAACCGCGGACGTGCTTCTGCACGCCGTGCGCATAGTGCTCCTGCTCGCTGGAATCGGGTGAGACGTCGGGCGGATTATTCATCGTTACAGCAGGTAGAAGAGTGGGAACACGAAAATCCAGACGAGATCGACAAAGTGCCAGAAAAGCCCGGCAACTTCGACGCGATTTGCGAGATGCTCCGGGTTCTTCCGATAGAGCCGCGTGCTCGCGGGCAGGAGCATGTAACAGAAGACCAATACTCCAGCTAGCACGTGCATGCCGTGCAGTCCCGTGATGGTGAAATAGGTTGCGAAATAGGTACTGTGCGTCGGAAGGAACATGGTAGCGCGTTCCACATCTTCCTTCTCCACGGTCACGATCTTGTCGGTCGGCGGGACGTAGAGGAAGTGAGGCCGATCCATCGCTGGATTGGACGGGTCCGCGTTCACCGGATCGACTGCGATCTCGTACTCTTTGATGTTGGGATCATTCAGCGCCGCCCGGTTATGCAAGTGTCCGCTGATCTCGAAACGCGGCTCCGCGCCTTTTTCTGCGAGATGATGATTGCCCAGGTAAGGCTCGTACTTCTCGAGGGCTTCCTTTTTAATTTTGGCGCCGAAGTGATCGAATTTCTGCGGCCACTCGTAGGCGAGTTTAACGCCAAGGAAGATCACGCCACAAACGATGGTGATCGCCATGTAAACCTTGTAGCGCGCGAGCTGCCGCATTTTCAGCGAAGCCCATGCCAGCACCACCGTCACCGATGAGAAAATCAGGATCGCTGTGTTCGCGGTACCGACCGGCACATTCAGTAGTCCATGCGGCCAGGTGCCAGGCTCGGCATCGAGGCGCAGGAAAATGTAGGCGGAGAAAAGTCCGCCGAAGAGCATGACTTCCGAGGCGAGGAAGAGCCAGATGCCGACCTTGGCGTTCCAAAGCCCAGTGTCCGGTCGCGACGAAACGGTATACGGAATTTCCATGACTAGACGTGGGCGACTTCCGGCGCTTCGCGTGGCACGCGTTCGCTCAACTCGACTGGTTCGCTTTGCATGGTGAAATCGCGTTCGCGACCCGGCAGGCTGTATTCGTAGGGCCCGCGGTACGCGACAGGGATCGTGGTAAAATTACCGTGTGGTGGCGGTGAGGGCGCATCCCATTCCAGGGTGGTCGCTTCCCATGGATTGTCGTTCACCTTCTGGCCCCTCCAGATACTCCAGAAGAAGTTAATGATGAAGGGAAGCTGAGCCAGACCCATCAGCCAGGCGGCTATCGAGATTGGCTGGTTCCACTGGAATCCGGTGAGACCCCAGACTTTTTCGTTGGCCACATTCCAGCCCTGTCCCCCGTCGTACCAGCGTCGATGCATACTGAGCATTCCCTGCAGAAACATCGGTAGGAAAATAACGTTCATGCAGATGAACGACGGCCAGAAATGCACCTTGCCCCAGAACTCGTTCATGCGTCGGCCGGTCGCCTTGGGGAACCAAAAGTAAATGCCCGCGAAGAGCGCGAAGATTGTTCCGGGCGCGACGATGTAATGGAAATGCGCGATGACGTAATAGGTGTCGTGCAGGTAAAGATCGGCGGAATTAAAGGCGAGCGGAATGCCGGTGAGTCCGCCGATGCCGAACATTGGAAGGAAAGCCGTCGCGAAAAGCATCGGGACGTTAAAGCGAATCGATCCACCCCACATCGAGATGAAGAATGCGCTAAGAATAATCACCGATGGGATTGAGATGATCAGCGTCGTGGTCTGGAAGAACGCACTAACGACCGTGCCCATGCCGGTGAGCCACATGTGGTGCGCCCAGACGATGAAAGAGAGGAAACCAAGGACGAGCGCCGCGAAGACGAGTGACTTGTAACCCCAGAGCGGCTTGCGCGTATTGTTCGCCAGAATCTCGGCGACAATACCCATGCCGGGAAGAATGAGGACGTACACCTCCGGGTGACCAAGGAACCAGAAGAGGTGTTGCCACAGAATCGGAGACCCGCCACCACTGATGTGGAGCGGCGCACCGTTCACCACGAGCCCTGTCGGAAGAAAGAAGCTCGTTCCAGCCACGCGATCCATTAGCTGCATGACCGCGGCGGCCTCGAGCGGAGGGAATGCGAGCAGTAGGAGGAACGCCGTGACAAACTGCGCCCACACGAAAAAAGGCAGCCTCATCCAGGTCAGGCCTTTCGCGCGCAGCTGTATGATCGTGGTGATGAAATTCACCGCGCCGAGTAGCGACGAAGAAATTAGAAAGACGAATCCAATCAGCCAAAGATTCTGACCATTGAACAGCCAGTGATAACCGGGGCCTTTGTCTGCGAGATCGGAGAGAGGCGTGTAGGAGGTCCAGCCCCCTTTCGCGGCGCCGCCCGGCACGAAGAAGCTGCCCAACATGATCAGCCCGCCGACCGCGAATGCCCAGAAACTGGCGGCATTAATCTTCGGAAAAGTCATGTCCGGCGCGCCGATCTGCAGCGGCACGACGAAGTTTCCGAACGCCGCAAACGCAATCGGCACAATGCCGAGAAAGATCATGATGGTGCCGTGCATCGCGCCGAGGGAGTTATAGAACTCTGGCGTCATCTTCCCGCCTGGCATGGAACCGGGACCGAAAATCTTCCCGAGCACATTTCCGATCCCCGGCAGCGCCTGCCCGGGATACGCCAGCTGCCAGCGCATCACCATCATCAGGCTGAAGCCGAAGAAGAGGAAAACCAATCCGCAGAGGCCGTACTGAATTCCGATCACCTTATGATCGGTGGAAAAAATGTACTTTCGCCACCAGCCCAGTTCATGATGCTCATGTCCGTGATCGTGGTGCGCATCAGGCGCGGAGTGATGGTCAGTGTGAGCGATAGCGTCCATGCAAAGGAAGATTACGTATTCAATATCCGAAGCCGATTTGGGTTTGCAAAGCTGTAAATGAGATTCGCATGGGCAAAAGCGACAGATGCTTCGTCCATTGACGCACCACCGGCCCAACCGAAATTCCGGTTGATGTTCACTGCGCCTGATCTCTCGACCATGCCAAAGGCTGAGATTTACAAAAATCTCGCCACCCAACTGCATGCGCTGATCGACGATGAGCCGGATGCGATCGCAAACATGGCGAATTGCGCGGCGCTGATTTTTCATTCATTGCTCGACTTGAATTGGGCGGGATTTTACCTCCTGCGCGAGAACGTTCTAGTGCTCGGACCTTTTCAGGGAAAGCCGGCCTGTATTCGCATTCCCAGGGGGCGCGGGGTTTGTGGCGCTGCTGCTGAAAAACGTGAGACGATTCGTGTGGCCGACGTCAATGCGTTCGCAGATCACATTCCATGCGACAGCGCCTCGCAGTCCGAAATCGTGATTCCACTCGTCGCGAAATCCGGAGGTCTCATCGGCGTGCTCGACGTCGATAGTCCAACGCTCAGTCGATTCGACGACGACGATCAGCGAGGTCTGGAAGGGCTCGCCACGATCATCACTGCGAAATTAGGCTAGGCTTTTTCTTCGGCTTCGTCCCCGTGTTCGACGATGTCGCCTTTCTTAAACAGCACGCCTTTTGCGATCTCGCGCCATTGCGGTTTCTTCCGCAGCAGCCATTCCAGATCCATCGAGAAATGTTTAAACTCCTCCTTCTGCGCATCCTTCATGATGGCTCGCGCGCTCTTGTCCTGCTCGAGCGACATCCGCTGTTCGTACCAATTGATCGCTTCCGCTTCTTCGGTGAGCGAAACGATCATCCGCGCAAAAGTGCGCGTCTCTGCTGAGAGCTCGTCCGCCGGCTCATGATATTGTTCGAATCCCATAATGTCCTAGGTGGCTGCCGGCCTGGCCCCTTCCGGCACTGTTTCTTCCTGTTGTAATTGCTCTTCGCGAAAACGGCGCAGTGAATGTGACGCGAGACTTTCCTCAAACAAATCCCGATTGATTGACTGCGCTGCGGCCGCGCCCTGGCCCGCTGCAATAATCATCTGGCAATTGGCCGGCGTCACACAACCGGCTGCATAAAGACGCGGCACACTCGTGTGCATGCAACTATCGATCTCGATCTGTCCTTCTTCATCCAGTTTCGCACCGAGGTTCTCGGCCAGGATGGTGTGAAAAATATCGCCCCGCGTCGTGAAAATATTATCGATCTCGATCCGATGACCGCCTTGCAGCACCAAAGCCTTAATCGCTTTATTATGATGATCGACGTCGGTGATCCGTTCTTGGTGGACTGGGATTTCGTACTCCTTCAGCCACTTCGCGTGCTCGGCATCCCAGCGAATCTGTTCAGCGTTGGTCGCAACCATCACGCACGGCGAGTAATGCAATAAGCCGAGCGCATACTCGACGGCGTCGTTATTTGCGCCGCAAATCGCGATGCGTTTCCCGCGCACACGGACGCCGTCGCAATCCTTGCAGAAAAACATACTGTGCCCGAGGCATTCACTCACGCCAGGGACATCGGGCGGGATGTGAAAAATCCCGGTTGCGAGCAGGACGCGATTGGCCCGGTAGGTCGATTTCTTCCCGCGTAAAACGAAGTTTTTCCCTTCCGCTGCAATCTCCTCGATCTCGTCGTCGGCGAAGGCGACGTCGTGCCGTTTTGCCTGTGTGCGCCCGGCCTCCAGCAATTCGTCGCCGTGAATTCCTTTCGGGAGGCCTAGATAATTCTCCACCGTCGGTTCCCACGAAGCCATGGAATGTCCCGCATCGATGACGAGCGTGTCGCGTTGCGCACGGCCGAGATAAATCGCCGCCGACAATCCCGCAATCCCGCCGCCAACGATCGCAACCTCTCGCACCTGCGGGTCATCCAAATCCTTGTGTTGGATCATATCGATATTCCACGGAAGTTCGCATGTGCGGGATGCTCTGCTCGGATTTAATGGTGCGGCGCGGCTGTCTGCCAAACAGGCGGCCGCGCTGGCTGCTGCTGACTGCGACGTTCGAATCGATAACACCACGCGCCAACTCTTCGCCACTGATGCTTCGATCTATCAAATCGAGCCGGCCGGGGTAGCCTTTCCGCGCACGGCGGCAGAAGCGAGTTCGGTGATTTGCACCGCCGCCGACGCCAACATTTCGATCACGCCGCGCGGAGCCGGCACCAGTCTGTCCGGTGGCGCGATCGGCGAAGGATTGATCGTTGATTTCTCGCGCCACAATCGGCAAATCACCGATCTCAACATCGAGCAGCGCACCGTCCTCGCGGGCGCAGGCGTCGTTCTCGATCAACTCAACGCATTTCTCAAACCACACGGATTTTGTTTCGGGCCGGATGTCGCGACCAGTTCGCGCGCAACCATCGGCGGGATGATCGCGAACAATTCGTCGGGTGCGCGCGTGCCGGTTTATGGAACGACCGCGGATCACATCGTCAGTGTCGAACTCGTGCTGGCGGACGGACGCGTGCTGCAGGCCGGTAACAATGACGACGACTTAAAAAATGAGAGCGACCTGGTGGCGCGACTTTCGCAAAGACACGCCAATGAAATCCACGAACGCATGCCAACCGGCATGCAAAAGCGATGGCCGGGATATGCGCTCGGACGATTTCTGCACCGGCCGGCATCCCTAACCGACATCATCGCGGGCAGCGAAGGTACCCTCGCGGCGATTTTTTCGGCCGAGCTGAAAATTTCTCCCCTGCCCCGCAGTAAAGGTCTCGGACTGATTTTTTTCGCATCAGTTGCCGAAGCGATGCAGGCGACGGTGGAGTTGCTGGAGCTGAATCCTGCGGCGATCGAACACATCGACCGTCCCTTGCTCGACCAGACAAAAGGTCAGCTGAATTTCCAGGCCGCGCGTGATCTGCTCGAACTCGATTCGAGACCATGTGAATCGATTCTAATCGTCGAGTTCTACGAAGATGTGGCCGAACGCCTCGCGCTCGTCGAGCAACGACAACTCGGTCTGCGCACGAACACTGTCACCACACCGGATGAAATGAATCTCGTCTGGTCCGTGCGAAAAGCTGGCCTGTCGTTGCTGACCGGTTGCATCGGACCGGCCAAACCGGTCGCATTTATTGAGGACGCTGCCGTTCGTCCGCACGATCTGCCGGACTATGTCGCCGGGCTCGAATCGATCATGCGGAGATTGAATCTCGAGGCTTCCTACTACGGACACGCTGCGACCGGTCTGCTGCACGTCCGACCGGTCATCGATCTCCACAGCGCGGGCGACCGGAAAAAATTCCGCGAGGTGGCGGATGAAGTTTCCGCGCTGGTTCGACAATTCCGAGGTTCGTTGTCAGCCGAACACGGTGTTGGAATCGCGCGCACCGAATACATGCGCGAGCAGCTCGGCGACCAGCTTCTGGGCGCGATGCGCGAGATTAAGGACGCGTTCGATCCGCGCAACGTTATGAACCCCGGCAAGATTTTTGACGACGGCGTTCATCACATCGACACGCATCTGCGCGATAACTTTACCCGGCCGATCGGTGATGATTTTCAACGACTGACCTATGCGTTCAAGGACCGTTCCTTCATTGGTAACCTCGAACAATGCAACGGTTGCGGCGGGTGTCGCAAGGACGCGCCCATGATGTGCCCCACATTCGTCGCGACGGGTGAGGAAGTAATGTCCACCCGTGGGCGGGCAAACATCATCCGCGCTGCGCTCGAGCAGCGCGTCGAGGGGGATCCACTGCGTTCGCGAGAGTTGGATGAAGCGCTGAGCAACTGTCTTTCGTGCAAGGGTTGCACGCCGGAATGCCCGTCGAATGTCAATCTCGCGTTACTAAAAGCCGAGCTGACCTACGCGCGACATCGACGCGATGGATTGCCGTTGCGCGAACGCGTTCTGAGCAATCCGGATCTGCTCGGACGAATCGGATGCGCGATGCCGCGAATGGCGAATGCTTCTCTGGAGTTTGCTCCGCTGCGGAAATTGATGGAACGCGTCCTCGGGCTATCGGCGAAACGAACATTGCCGCGCTACGCAACTGAGCGTTTCGATCGCTGGTTCGCCAGCCACGCGGTCATCCCGAGCGAAGCCGAGGAACCCCGTAGAATCACTGGCAATGCCGCTCGCACTGACGCGGGGTCCCGTAGAATAGCTGGCGATGCCGCTCGAACTGACGCGGGGTCCCTCGGCTTCGCTCGGGATGACCGGGCAGGCGCACGAAGAGGCGATGTCATTCTTTGGGACGATACCTTCGTCAGATATCACGAGCCGCACATCGGTAAAGCGGCGGTGACAGTGCTCGAAGCGCTCGGCTTTCGCGTCGTCCTACCGACTCGCCGCAAGTGTTGTGGACGACCTGCGTTCAGCCAGGGGAATCTTGATTTAGCCGCAAAATTTGGCGCGCATAACCTGGAGATGCTGAGCGCGACTTCGGCTCCGGTTCTATTTCTAGAACCCTCGTGCTACTCGATGTTCGCGGAAGATTATCGCGAGCTCGGCCTCGCCGATGCGGAGAATGTTGCAAAACGCTGTTTTCTGTTTGAAAAATTTGTGGACGACTTACTCGAACGCGAACCAGACGCGCTTGTTTTTACTCCTTCGACGAAGCCCGTTGTGATCCACGCTCATTGCCATGCGAAGTCATTGCTGAAGCCAGAATTTATGGCGCGTCTCGCGGATCGAATTCCGGGCGCAAATGCGACGCTACTAAACACCGGTTGCTGCGGAATGGCCGGCGCTTTCGGGATGCTAAAATCAAAATACGACCTGAGTATTGCCGTCGCGCAACCGCTCATTCGCCAGGTCGACGATCACGCCGCTTCCATTGTGGTCGCTTCCGGAACCAGTTGTCGCCATCAAATCGACGACCTGACGAATGCGCATCCGAAACACATGGCGGAATTGTTGGCCGACTCTCTCGTGACGTGATTAGCCGCCAGCATTGGTTCGATTCCGGCGATCGATTCGATCGCGGAGCTGAAGGAATGGGCGTTCCACAACGAGGAAAAAAATGGTTCCTCCTGCGTAGATTGCCGCCTCCACGAGGACTAAAGCCGGAAACGAGTTTAGTGATATTTGCAGCGCTCCGCATAAGCCGATGGCGAAATGAATGATCAGCTTGTGAGTGAGATAGACGCTGTAGGCAATACTTGCGACGAACGCCGCTCCCGGCACCCGCCAAACGACCGGAGCGGACTCAGTACACAAATGAGCAGACTGCTCATTCCGAGCGCGGTGAGTGGAAATTGCAACACGCAGACGGCGATGGTCAATCGAGCCTCGCCCAGCCAGAGCGCGCGAAACGCGGATCTATGGCCTTGTGATTGCTCTTCAGGGGCGGGAAGTCGAACGAACAACTTGCGCTTTCGAAAGTAGCAGGATTTCTCGAAATTCGGCGGCAGTGAGCGAATGAACTGAGAGACGTGATAAACGAAGCAAGGAGATGTCCTGCAGGCTCTTTCGCTTTTTAATCTGCTCAAGCGTGACGGGTTTCTTGAGCGCTTTCTTTGGAACAAGATCAACCGCGCTCCAATCGCCGTCAGTTGCGGTGGAATCCGGATAGGCAGTTTTGCTCACTGCAGCGATGCCGACGCATTCTTTGCCGATGGTGCTGTGATAGTACAGAACTTGGTCCCGCACCCGCATGGCGCGAAGATTATTGCGCGCGGTGAAATTGCGAACGCCGGTCCAGCTCGTCTCCCCTTCCGCCACAAATTGATCCCACGAATACGCCGACGGCTCCTGTTTCACGAGCCAGTATTTTTTCATGGCGCGTGACGAAACTACTCGCAGCTGCCTGTGAGTTAACTACGGCTTCGGTTGAGGAGCAGGTGCGGGAGGCGCACCGGCCGGCGGCTGATCGCCACCCGCCAAGTTCGCTTCCGCCGGGACCGCCAGCAGATCGGCTTCGGTCCACGATTCACTGTGTCCACCAACTTCCTTTCGGAGGGCCGCGATCCCTTCAGCGCTTACCGGGGAAGCCGCGTTCCCCCATTCCGATCGAATGTAGGTAATGACATCGGCGATTTTCTGGTCATTTAACGTTTTGTCCCAGGGCTGCATCACCGCGCTGCCATATTGCGCCCCTTTCACTTTTAATGGGCCCTGTAATCCCTTGAGAAGAATCATGCCCGGACGGCGCGAACCGTTGATGACGTACTCCGAACCGACGAGCGGCGGATATTGCCCTGCGACGCCCTGTCCATTTGCCTGGTGACAGGTGGCGCAGTTGGCCGAGAAAATCTTTTTGCCGCGCTCGGCGGGCGTAAGTTCAGTTGCGGCGGCAACGCTTCCACCCGGGCCTTGCTTCATTGCGTGCGGAGCGCCCCCCATCGGATCCAATCCATCGCCGCTGAAGGAGCCTGAAAATCGCCCGAGGTAGGCACCGCCGAAGAAGATTGCCAACCCGTAAACGCCGATCAGCCACAACGAAAGCGGTTCCAAACCGGCACGCGGTTCGAGTTTTTCGCGTTGCACGGCAGCATGAACGTTCTGAATATCCGCCGTCTCGGCGTAGTCCATCCCCTGTCCTCTGCGCGTATCGCCCTCGCTCATTTGACTCCCTTTGCCGGCGGCGGCGGTGATGCGGGCGCCTCAGATTTCACTTCCTTCAACGCATGCGATTGGTCAAGGGACATGAGATACGCGACGAGACATTGCGCGTTATAAGTTGGGACAATTTCGTAACCATTCGGCGCGGGATCGTTGCTGGCAAATTTCACCGCATCCGCAGAACCTTCGCCCTGAATTTGCCGCTCCTGATAAAGGAAACGAAAAGCGGGCATAGTCGATTCCGGAGTCACGCTGCGGGGAGCGTAAAGATGCTGATGATGCCACGCGGCTGAATACGCCGGCGGACCGGCATTTTCAGTTGGATTATCCGCCGAAGTGGCGGCGGTTGCGGCCGGATTCGACGCGACTGCGACAGATGGTGACGGTGAAGCGGGGGCCGCGTTCGCTACCGCCGCGGGCGAGGCTCCGGGTTTCGGAGCTGACGCGACCGCCGCGCTTGGTCCCGGCGTGGCAACGGCAGCAGCGGAGTTCGCGGGCGGCGCGTTCTCATCCTCCACGGGTGCACGCTTACCGACGTTGGATAGATCCGGTCCCATGCGCATTTTACCGAGTAGGACTGGTCGATCGAAAAGATAGTCGCGCGGCGCGCTCCGGCGCTGTCCCCACTTGCGATCGACGTCGGCAGCCAGATAATCCGGACGAATTTGCTGGCTGTGGCAGTAAACACAGCCGTTCGCTACATAGACCTTACGTCCCCGCTCCGCCATTCCGGAGCGCGGCGCGGGATAGGCGTCATTTCCTTCTTCGTCCATCTGCGGATCGATGTGACCAATCTGCAGCGAAGGGACGAATGTCAGGCCGGCCCAGGAGAACGCGAGGATCGCAAAAATTCCGATGATCAGCGGCACCAGCCCTTTCATTAGTGTCCGCCCTCCGATCCTTCCGAGCTAACGGGATTTAGAAACGTTGGCAGCGTCGAGGTGCGACCGAGCCCGAGCAACATCAGGGCAAAGTGATAGGCGAAGACGAAGTGAGCAATGGTGAGAAGAATTCCGGAGACACTGCGTCCGACCAGAAAGGGCTGAATCGCGTAGACCGTTTGCACGAATTCCTTGGTCGGATCATTCAAGGCGGTGCCTTCAAACATGGCGCCAGCGATAAGCATCATGCTCATCAAGCCGATGCCATAGGCGGACATCCAGAAGTGGGTCTTGATGAGCGACGAGTAGCGCCACTCGCGCCCGACGATTCGCGGCACGATATAGTACATCGAGCCGAACATAATCATCGAGTAGAAGGCATAGAGACCCATGTGCGAGTAGGCGACGCTGGCCTGCGTAAACTGCAGATAGCGCGCGACCGATCGCAGCGAGATAAGCACGCCAAACAGACTGAAAACGGTGTAGGCAAACGCGCCGAAGACGGTAAACCTCAGCGTAGGGCTGTACCTCATGAGATTGAAGTAACCGCGCATGGTCATGTGGTGATTCACGGCGACGGTGGCGACAGGAATAATCGTAAGAATCGCCGCCGCGATGCTCGCCGTAATCATCCAGGCAGGAAAGGGCGCATCGACCATTCGTTGCATCCCGGTCCAACTGGCGAAGAGCGCGTAGGTCCAGAAGCCGATGCTGGCAAGCTGGTAACTATAAACCGGCCGACCGATCACCTTCGGAATCATGTAATAGGCCGTGCCAAGGCCGATCGACCCGAACCAG
>JBBQHM010000031.1:0-21581 GCA_038323965.1 Chthoniobacterales bacterium
CCGGTGAGGACGCCGGTGGCATCGGTGACCCAGACCTGATCGGGTCGATGCACGCTAAGACCTCGCAGGCGGTTAGGCGCGATGGGTCCGCCGTGACGACTGTCGGTGGTAGCGACGCGATACTTGGAACGCTGCCGAGCAAAGAGTCGCTCCGCACGCATGAGCCGGGCAATGCGGTTACGCCGTCCTGGGCAGCCCAGCGCGTGCGCCAGGCGCGGGCTGCCATAGGTCTGACGGCTACGGGTAAACTCCTCTCGGATGCGCTCACGCAAGCGGGTATTTTCCACCTGACGCGGTCCGGGCATTTGCTGCCGCTCTTTCCAAGCGTAGTAGCCACTGCGTGAGACCAGCAGAGCCTCACATAACCAGGCTAGTTTGTATTGGCCGCTCATCTGCTCGATTCGGGCATACCTCTGTGCGGCACTTCGGAGAGGATGCCCAGTGATTTTTTTAAGACTTCGCGCTGTTCCAGGAGTTTGGTGTTCTCCGCGCGCAGCCGCCGGATCTCCGCTTCCAATGCTTCCACGCTGCGCCTGGCCTTGGGCTCACTCGGCTTAGGCTGGCGCTCCTGGCCAGCCCAGCGGTAGAGCAGCGGTGGCCGAATCCCTAGCTCAGCCGCTACCTTGGCCGCGCTGCGACCGCTCGCGCGCCATAACTCCAGCGCCTACTGCTTGTACTCATCGCTATAGCTCGCCTTGCTTCGAGCTGGTTTAGATAACTGTGTTTTCATGTGGGTTCTCCTCGGGTTTTGACCCTTCGCCCACTGTCCGTCAAATCAATGCAACCCTAATACGACCCCATTTCTTCCTCCCATTTCTTCCTCCATACAGATGTGACCCCTATTCTCCGTGCCCCGTCGTAAACGTTGTAGACCCTCGAACCCAATTCCGCCCGCTTAGTGCTTAGCAACTTGTGGCCGCAAAATGTCAATATAGACGTGATCACTATTCTCCCCTTGTCAAGATTTGTTGACTGACCCCTATCTGTCCCTATCTGTCCTTCCCTATCTGTCCTTAACGAGTAATGGTGCTACCAAATCATAAGTTTGGGCAACACGCCCTATAGATGTGGCCCTATCTCGCTCTATCTCGCTCTACTACTCTTCTACAGGCCGACCAGACTTATACAGGCATCTATTCGCGAAATCGTGATCTGAATCATCCGCCGACGGCGCGACGGCGCGTTTGCTCGGAGCTGAGCTTCGATTTCCCACGTATCATTTCGTTCGTCGATCGAAAGCGAATCGACCGTGCCAAATCGGCTTATGACGGACATCGCTATGGCTTGCGCTGTCTCTCGAGCGTTAACAATGCCCTGCGTTGTAAGTTCTGCCGCCCCGTTGGAAGCGCTAACGCTAATGTCGGGGATTGCTGAGAGCCGCCACTGTTGTCGCGGCGGTCGCCACTGTGTGGACAGATATAAAAACCGGCCGGAATCATTGGCGATCACCGCACGTAGGACGCCACCTAGAAATATCGGCGCATCACGCTTCTCCAGATCAACACCTAAATTACCGGTCACTTCCCACGTCATGCCCGCTTTCTTCACCGTGTACGGTTGCTGGCGATCAGACGTCTCGCCGCCAACAATTTCGCTAAAAACCGCTGTCGCAATCGCTCGTGCCGTGGCCTCGTCTTCAACGAGCGGTCGTTGTGGCTGCGCGTAACCAGCCGTCGCAGTCTCACAGAAGAGCGCAAGGAGCGCGAGGATAGGCGCGACGCAGACGGCGTCCGCCGTGCCGTAGCAATAGCGCCAGCGACTAACCACCTGGGGGCCTGTCGCGGTGCGCCGGCTCACCGAGGCCGGGCGACCAATAAATTGCGCCATCTTGTTCGCCCGTCCACAGTGCGTAATAGAGGTTCAAATCCGCTTTGGCAGGCCCGATGTTCGCGCCAGGTGCACCTGTATGCGCAACCCAATATCCCATCAATGTTGTCCCGGTAGGTGCACTCCCAGGCAGGGAGCCATACGCGTAGTTATAGGGGGACCATGCAACCGTATAACCGTACGACCAGTCGCTGTTTGCAAAAATCGTGCCGGCGAGTTCGATTCCGGTGCCGCCCCGATACGCAACAACGGGAATAGCACGATCGATCGCATCGTACGCTGCAGACCGTTCACTGGTGAAGCCATTGCCATTTCCACGCCCAACTGTCAGCAGCGAAAACACCGGCACCCCGCCTTGAACGGTCACAACGTTAGTGAGCCTCATTGGGGGACCGCCATCCGCCAAAATAACTGTGCTACTGCGACCCACGATCTCGCCGATACGCTGTACGACACCACCGGAATTTATGGTCCACGCGGTCGCTGGCCCAAAGCCCATTAGCCCTTGCTCGAACTCCAGCTGGCCAACTCCGCCGAGGTAAGACATGTCGAATCCCTGCATCCCGCTCACATCCCATGCGACACCCTGTGTTAACCCCCCTCCGCCTGAATCAACATCTCCGCCGCCAGCATCAACAGCAGTAGGCCGTCCAATCGATATCGCTCGCATCATCGTCGCGGCGCGCTGAGCGTTTAACCCAGACGGGTCGGCATGCGTCAGCGGATTATTCCCGCAGTAGCGATAAAGGTTTGTGGCGTCACCGGCGAAGCCACTCGGGTCAGCTTGTACGAACCTGCCGATGTCAGGCGAGTAGAACCTGTTCCTCAGATCGTAGAGACCGATCTCGCTGTACCATTGTTGGCCGGTAAACAGATGCCGTATGCCATACGCGCTGCCGCCAGTTCGCAAGACGCCCGCTGCATCATAAACAATCGGTGTCCCATGCAGATCGTAGCGATAGGATTCGAGAGCCTGGCCGCTGGTGTTCGCGATATGCGACGTGCTCCCGCTGCCGTCCTGGTAGTAATACCACGTCAACGTCAAGCTTATGCCCTTGGTTACTCCAGTAGCTCCATAGACGTAAGCATTGGTTGGCGATGTGCTTCCGCCGTTGTATTCCCCAATTAAATCCCAGCCGTCATACACGTTGTACGTTGGTGATGCGGAACCGATCTTTCGGCTAATCTGCCTGTTCATCCCGTCATACTTAAAGGTATCGGTGGTTCCGCCCTTTGTCGCGCTGCGCACACGGTTTTGCGCGTCGTAAGTGTAGGTAGATCCATCAAGACCGGTCGTCATGTTGCCATTCGCGTCGTAGGTCGCGGCGGTGCCCTTGGTGCGACTGGCATACTGATTCAGGCTATTCGTCGTGTAGCTGGTAGCTACGCTGTTGTCGCCGGACCCTATTGTCATGAAATGTCGAAGATATAGATGTGACCCTCCAATTCCCTCCCCGTAACGATTTGGAGCGCTAGCGCCTCCTCAAACGCATCCGTAAAATGTCACACAATATAGATGTGACCCCTATTTCCTATTTCCCTATTTAGATGTGACCCCTATTCTCCCCTACTAGCGGGTCTCCGCTTCGCGAAACTGGGTTTCGAACCAGCGCCACAATACCGCGTTAATCATGACCATACGTCCGTTAATAACGGCACCATAAAGTTCAGGCTCTCCTCTGAAGTGGTGACCGCCGAGGTAAAAGCTACCAATTGTTCGCCCACCCCGCGATAGCTCACAGCCCCACCGAATATCCACAAACTTAATCTCTGTTGTGAGGTGCGTCTCTGCCAAGGCTTTTGAAAGGCCGTTAAACAGAGCCGGCGCCTTATCTCGAGTCACACTGCGTCTGTACGAAGCTTGATCACGTAATGCGGCGGGAGAGATCGCGACGGCCGTGAGCATTTCGTCACTTAAGTGCATAACCAGCATGTGGTCGGCACGATCCGCCGCAACGCAGAGCCGCGCGCGCTCGGCCAATGCTTGCGTCGAAAAAAGGAGTACTAACGAACCTTTGAGTATCAATCTCATTGCAATATAAGAATGCTCCGTTGTGATCAAGCAACTGCGGTGGCTGTCGCCGGTGCTTGTGCAAAGCAGGCTGACGAAGTTGTAAAAATTATGCTGGCGAACACCGCCAGCGCGCGCAAACGGGGGGAATTGTTCATGGAGGAGAAGGGAAAATATCGAACCGAATGACTGGCGCAACAGAAATCGTTTGCATAATCGGGAAAATGCTTTAGCCCGCGCGCTGGTCGCACAGCTGGCTTTATCGGCGCTCAGCAGCGCGTTTTGATCTTCGAGCTGGCCGAACTATCTTGGCCCGTGCAGAGCGAGCTGTCGGCGGTACCGCCGGTTAATTTTAAGATCGGTAACGAACGTCTCGTCAAAGTAACGGAAACGGCCGCGACGCGATTGAATTCACTCCTCGCCAAGCAGGGACGTGCGAGCGGCGCTCTGCGCGTGGCCGTAATCGGCGGTGGATGTTCCGGGCTGCAATACAAAATGGATCTGGTGGACGGTCCCGCGAATCGCGACATCATGGTGCACTCGGCGGGCGTGCGCGTCGTGGTTGATCCGAAGAGCGCACTCTTCGTCAGCGGATCGCTTTTGGATTTCAGCGACGATCTGCAAAAGGGCGGATTCAAAGTCACGAATCCGAACGCAGTCGCACACTGCTCCTGCGGCGAAAGTTTCGCGGCGTGACCGATTATTTTGCGCTACTCGCGCAGCCGCGAAAGCCGTGGCTCGATCCTGACCAGCTGCGCGCTGAATTTCGCCGCCGCGTTAAAATCGAACATCCGGACGCGGCAGTGGCCTCTCCGGATTCCGGTAATACCTTCACTGAACTGAATACGGCGTACCGTGTTTTGACCGAGCCGTCTTCGCGACTCGCGCATCTTCTGGAACTGGCGGGCGAAAAGGTGGGGCCGATTTCTCAGCCACCAATGGAATTAAGCGATCTCTTCTTCAGCACTGCTTCGGCAATCGACAAATTGCACGCCGGAAACTCCGCACCAGCCGAAGCACATCTGCAAAAATTGCAGACGCTCCAGGCGACAACGATTGAGTCGCTGCGCGGTATCGATCAGACGGATATTTCTTCCATCAAGCGAGAGCATGAGAAGCTTTCATACTTTGATCGCTGGATCGGCCAACTTGCACCCCGACTGCTCGAACGCACTCTCGGCTAACATGTTCATTTGAACTTGCGACTTTCTCGCAGCGCATTCAATGTTCATTAGATGCTGACTGATGGACAGAAGCGCGTCCTTGATTTCATTCAATCGGAGCAGCGCGAGAAAGGGGTGACCCCAAGCACCCGCGAGATCCAGATCCATTTCGGTTTTGCCAGTCAGACGTCGGTAATGCAATACATCGCGACGCTTGAGCGTAAGGGATTTCTTGATCGTCAGGCTCGAAAAGCACGCACGCTGATCACGCCGGTGCAGAAGGTGCGCATCGCGGATATTCCGATTTACGGCCAGATTCCTGCCGGCATGTCGACGTTGACCGAGCAGACGGTGGAAGGGCATGTATCGCTCGATATTCGTTCGCTGAATGCCTCCAAACATGCCCGGACTTTCGCGCTGCGCGTGCGTGGCGATTCCATGATCGGCGCGCACATTCTCGATGGTGATATTGTCATTCTGGAAGACCGCAAAGAAGTGCACAGCGGCGACATTGTCGCGGCTTTGATCGATGAAGAGACGACATTGAAACGTTATGTGGTCGAACATGGGCGACCTTATTTGAAAGCTGAAAACCCTGATTTCCCAAATCTTCGCCCAGCGCGCGAGCTGCGCATTCAAGGAGTGATGGTATCGCTGGTGCGCAAACAAATCGCGCCGCTTCGAAAACGGGTTTAATGTTCATTTGAACATGTTCTTCGCTGATGTCATGATCTGGCATGGCGAGCAGTAAAATCGTCGACCTGCGGAAACTACTGGCGGACCGTTTTGTAAAGCAGCCTCCAGCGCCAGCCTCCGTCTTACCGACCGGCATATCAGCGCTGGATGAGCAGATCGCAGGCGGATTGCCCAAAGGCGGAATCACCGAGATTACGAGCCCTCATGCCAGTTCGGGATCGGCCACGCTCCTGACTGCTTTGCTGCACCAAGCCTATCGTGAACGCTATTTTGTAGCGGTTATCGATGCGCGCGATTCATTTGATCCGCAGCTGATGGGAAAGCCGATCCTGCAGCATTTACTGTGGATGCGATGTCATAGCGCCCGCGATGCGGTGCGGTGCTCGGATCTTTTATTACGGGACGGAAATTTCCCGTTGCTGGTGCTCGATCTAATTCTTAATGCCTCTTCCGAGTTAGCCAGTATCCCGCAGACGACATGGTATCGGCTGCAACGACTGGTCGAAAACATTCCTACTGCGTTTCTGGTTCTTACCCGGCAAAGCATGGTGGCGAGCGCACAGCTCAAGCTCATCCTGCAAAATCGTTGGGAACTGCAGGACTTGGAACGTGAACAAAGTTTGGAGCGGCTTGCTTTCTCCGTCCGCCGTTCACATCTCGGTGCCTCAGATCTGCGGCAACAACTTGTCAGCTAATGTTTGCGACAATCTGGTTGCCAAAGTTTTACCTCCAGGCTGCGACCCGGCATCAACCGGAATTGCGCGACGAGGCGATTGCTGTCCTGGACGGAGAGGCAACCAAAGCTGTTTTGCTGGAAATTAATGACAAGGCAGAGCGCGCTGGCGTTGGGGCGGGGATGGCGCCAAGCCAGGGGTTAGCGCGCTGCCTGAGTTTAATCATCAAAGCACGGGCACTCACCCAGGAACAATGCCTCACTGACTTGCTTCTCGAGCATGCATTTTCCCTTGCTCCATTCGTTGAAGCAACCGGTCGCGGAACTTGCGTCGTACAATTTACGGACTGGCGTCGCGTTACGGAAAAGGCGCACGACGTAGTCGAAAGACTTGCCAGACTGGATGTGATCGCACGCGTGGGTATCGCCACCAATGCCGACACGAGTCTTCTCGCCGCGCATGCCGCGACGCCGGTTCTCCTGGTGGAAACCGCGCTGGAGTTTTTGGCGCCGTTACCGATCGAGACGCTCGCGGTCGGCTGAGGCAGAGACCACCGGAGGCGTTTTCTCGATGAACACACGATAGACAAAACCACCAGCCGCACCGCCCAGGAGCGGCCCGATCCAGTAGACGTAATGCGCTTTCCAAAAACTGGCGGCAACAGCCGGACCGAAGACTCGCGCTGGGTTCATCGCGGCGCCAGTGAGCGGACCGCCGAATAAAATGTCGAAGGTGATGGTAGCGCCGATGGCCAGGCCCGCGACACGGCGTCCTCGCTCGTCCACCCCCGTCGCGTGCACGACAAAGACCAGGAAAAAGGTAAGGATAGCCTCCACCAGAATGCCCTGGCCGGGCGTTAGCGCCATCGCGAGCTGCGGGGTCCCGGTGACGACGACATCGCGTCCGAACAAGCTCAGGCAAATGAGTGCGGCCGCGATCGCGCCCAGTAATTGCGCAACCCAGTAACGCAGGGCCTGCCCAATTTGCATGTGCCCTCCACAGAGCAATCCGAAGGTGACGGCCGGATTTAATTGCCCACCCGAAATATGCATCGTGGCCGAGACGAAGGCGGCAATGGTGAGTCCGTGTGCGAGAGCGACCGCCACTACATCATGGCCTGCAGTTTTGATCGCGCCGATGCCTACAAAAATTAAGGCGAAGGTTCCGATGAATTCGGCGAGCAAAGGGCGGAATTTAGTCATCCTGCGATGCAATCAAATCGCGGTGTGAATGACAATAAACTCTAGCTAGTCGCCGCCGTGGGATAGCGCTCGTGGAGTTGGCGTGTCGCCTTCTCGGCTTCGTCCAGTTTGCCCGCGCGCTGGAATGCACCGGCCGCCTTCTGCAAAGCCCGCGGGGTGACGGCTGCGTCGTCGTACAGTAGAGCGACGCTCATGAATGCCTTGCCCGCTTCTTCGAAGCGCCCGCGCTCCATTTGCACATCGCCGGCGAGCATTCGCGCTTCCGCGCTGACGCGACCTTCGGGCTGCAGCTTCATGATTTCCTCCGCGATCCTCTGCGCGTCGTCAGGTTTGTGCGCCGCAATCTTGGTAGCTCCCAGAGCGAGTAATGCCTTGGCTTTCCCGGCGGGATCGGTGGCGCTCTGCAGGTAACGTGTATAAGCCGCGTCGGCCTCGGCAAGCTTGTTCAGCTTCATCTCGGTTTCACCCAGGTAAAACCAGAAATCGGCCTTCGTATTCTCGCCAGTCGCGCGACCACGCGCCGTCAGGTATTTCTCAGCCTGAGGATAATTTCTGTCGTTGTAATTATTGATCCCAAGCCATTCCAGGATGTCCCCAGGCACTGCGCCGCTCGGATTGGAAGCCAGAAATGCGTCCACTTCTCGCGTCGCTGAAGGCCGATCTTTCGCATAGAAAAATGCCGAAATGATCCGGATGGACGCCAGGTTGTAGTATTGCTCCCGGCCGAGCTTTCTCGCGGCGTCCAGCGCGGGGAGGGCTCGCTTAAAGTCCTTCGACTCGAACGCGGCCTTGCCAATGTAAAAGTTTGCCTGCGCCGCGGCGGGAGATTTTGGAAATTCCTTCAAGAGCTGTTGAAAAGTATCGGCGCAGGCACGCGCATTCCCCTGCTCGTTGAGCAGCATCGCCTTCTGCTGCAGCGCGGCTTCGCGTTCCCGCACATTCGGAAAATTTGTTAGTAAAAACGTAAAGTCAGCAATCGCCGCGTCGGGATTTTTGCTTAGCTGATAGGCAATCGCCCGCTGCATGACGGCGGCCGGCACCTGAGGATTATCGGGAAATCCTTTCAGGAAATAACTGAACGCCTCGATCGTACGCGGCAGGTCCTTGGACTGCGCGTAGCACCAACCAAGCTTATAGGCGGCTTCACCACGAAGTTTCGGGGCGAGCTGCGAAGCACGAAGTTCCTCATACACGGGTGCCGCATCGGCAAACTTCTGTTGTTTATAAAGTGTCTCCGCTTTTAACAATTTTGCCTGGTCAGCACGCTCGGCGGTTGGACTCATCTGCAGAAACGCGTCGACCTCGGCGATGACGCCATTTGGATTCGAATTGTAGATGTTAATCAGCCGTTGGTATTGCGCGTCTTTCGCCTCTTCCCGGTTCGGGAACTTCGCGATGACCTGGCGATAAACCTCCTCCGCTTCCTTCGGGTGCCCGAGCTGCCGCTGCGCGTTGCCGGCGAGCAAAAGCATTTCGGCTTTGGCATCGTCCGGTAATTGGTCTTGCACCTTCTTCTGCTCCGCAACGAACACCGCCAATTGCCCGGTTTGGAAGTAAAGCCGCAAGAGAGAATCCTGTGCGATCGCGCGCCAGCGCCCCCCCTCCGGGATGCCGCGCGCTTTTTGCAACAAGGTTTGCGCGCGATCCACCATGCCTTTATCGGTTTTGCCGCGTTCCGACTGGACCAAGTCCAAAACCAGAAGGCCGCCTCGCGTCGCATATTCCGCTTTCGCCGCCGGCTTGGCACTTTCGTTCACAAGCGCTTCGTATTGCTTGAGGGCATCGGCCTTCCGACCTTTCGTGATGAATATCTTCGCTGCGGCGGAGCGTGAATCTTCGCGGAAAGGATTCGGATTCTTTGCGTCGATCACTTGTACATAGAGATCGCTCGCTTCATCTTTGCGATTAAGAATCTCGAGGCAGCGCGCCTCGTAGTAGCGGGCAAATAAAGCGATGGCTGGCTCCTTCGATTTCGCAGCGGCGCGATGAAACATCGAAAGCGCGCTGCCAAAATCTTTCTGATTGAAAGCTATTTCGCCCAGCGCACACGCGGCCGTTGCGGCATATTCGCTGTCGCCGAATTTATCGACGACGATTTGTAAATTGGCGTGCGCCTGCGTCAGCTTATTCAGCGCACGGAATGCAAGACCTAGGGAGAAATACGCGCTCGCCCGCCCACTTGCGCTTGGGAAGTCGCTAAGAAACTTCTCATACTCCGGCACGGCCAGATCGTACATCTTGCCCGTAAAGAGCTCATTCGCGTAATCGAGCTGGCGCTTATCCTGCGCCTCTGCGTGCGCCGGTGGCTCGTCCGGCGGATTGGAAGCGTCACGGTCCGGGGAGGGTGCATCATCCGCGGGAAGCGCTCTCGCCACCGGTGGATCCTCGACCGGCTGGGCGCGACGAACTGGCGGTGCGTTCTGGGCAGACGCGGCGGCGAGCGCAAATACCACGCCCGCGCAGACAGCGCGGCGCATCATTTTCATTTTGCGGTGGCGAACGCAACGTTTGTGACGCCCGCTTCGCTGCAAATGTTCAACACGCCAACCACGTTTTTATACGCGCCTGTCTCATCACCACGAATCACGACCGCCTGATCAGCGTTCAGCTGCACCAATTGTTTCAGAAGATCGCTTAGCTCAGAGCCGTTTAACGTTCGCCTGTTCACGACGACGTTCCCGTCCGCCTTGACGTTGACGACGACGTCTCCGATCGGCGCACTTTTTTCCTTGGCCGCGCTCGCCTTGGGAACTTTGACGTCGAGCTCGTTCTCATTTCGCGCAGCGTTCCACGTCATCAAAAAGAAAATCAGCAGCAACAACAGCACGTCGACGAGCGGCGCGAGTTGGATGCCTGGGTGCTGCAGGGGCGCCCGGCTGCGGAGGTTCATGTGAGATTAGAAACGCCGACTGCCCCGGCGCTCAAAATTCGTCTTCGAGCAAAGCGGGGGCGCGTTCCGGCCGCTTGCTGCCATACTGCACAGAGAGCAACGCGAGGATATGGGTGACAGCTGCCTCGAGATCCGAGATCAACTTTTGCACGCGGCCTCGAAAGAGCGCGTAGAAAATCATCGCGGGAATGCCGATCGTGAGGCCAGCCGAGGTGTTGATCAACGCTTCGCTAATGCCGCGGGAAAGCAACGCGTAGCGCGCCGTGCCGAGATCGCCACTGAGCGCTCCGAATGAAGTGATGATGCCAAAGACGGTTCCGAGCAGACCGATCAGCGGCGCGATCGTGCCAATGTCTGCGAGGTATGCGACGCGATTGTTCAAGCTCGAGGCAATGCGTGTTCCCTCGGTCTCGGCGATCTCGCGTATTTGCGCAAAATCGGCGTTCGGATTCTTGGTGCTGAAATCGAGCACCTTCTGCACGACGCGCGCGATCGCTTCGCCGTGACGGTTCGACACTGCCAGCAAACCGAGATGATCACGCTTACGCAGGAGCGCATCAGCGGTTGCCATGAAGCCACTCGAGACGACCGCGCCTTTGCGAATCGTGAGAAAATAAACAATCACGAGCATGAGCGAGACAACCGATAACGCGAGCAGCGCATACATCACGGGGCCGGCGCCGAGAATGGCGTCGAGGACGCTTTTTGCGTGCGGGAGATCGGGAGTGATCACCGCACCGGCCGGTGAAGCGATCTGCGCGAGCGACGGCAGGGCGCTCGCCAGCACAGCAAGCAGCGAAAGAAAAGCTTTCATCCGGAAATCGCGTGAAGACTACGCGGCGCGTTGTCGGTATGCAAATGACTCACGCTGGTCGCGTCACCGAATCAAGAGGGCGAACCCGGAAAACATGCGCCGGTCGCACGTGCGGATCCAGTTCCACATAGTTGCGACGGCTTTGCCAAATATAGCGCTCGTCAGTGAGAAGATCGTGCACTTCGTAAGGACCGCTCGCTTCAGACCCGAATTCATCCATCGGAACATCAATGTAGGAATGATGCATGCGGTACGGATCGAGATTTACGACAACAAGAATGATGTTGTCGCGCGCTGTCGTCATTTTTGAGTAGCAGAGGATTGCGTCGCTATCCGCATGATGAAAACGAAGGTTGTCGTATTCATGCAACGCGCGATTCTCGCGCCGTATTTTATTTAGCTGCGTGATCCAATCCTTGATGTGTCCCGGGCCATTCCAGTCGCGCTCTTTCAGCTGATACTTTTCCGAATCCGCGTACTCTTCGCGACCTGGCAGCGCTTCGCTCTCGCAGAGCTCGAACCCACTGTAGATGCCGTAAACACTCGACAGCGTCGCGGCCAGCAGAGCGCGTTGCATAAACATGGCGCGCCCGCCGGTTTGCAGGTGAGTTGGTAAAATATCCGGCGTGTTCGTGAACAGATTCCCGCGAAAATAATCGCGCATCTCCGTCTGGGTGAGTTCGGTGAAATATTCCACCAGCTCCTGTTTCGCAGTTCGCCAGGTAAAATAGGTGTAGCTCTGCGTGAAGCCGGCCTTGGCCAGCGCCTTCATTATTTTGGGGCGCGTAAACGCCTCGGAAAGAAAGATGACGTCAGGGAATTTCGCATGCACCCGCGTGATTAAATATTCCCAGAACGGCACTGGCTTCGTATGCGGATTGTCCACGCGAAAAATTCGCACTCCACGCTCCGTCCAAAAAAGGATGATGCTCGTCATTTCATCCCATAGTTCCTGCCAATTCGGGCACCTGAAATTCAGCGGGTAAATGTCTTCATATTTCTTGGGCGGATTCTCGGCGTATTTAATCGTCCCGTCCGGCCGTTTGAAAAACCACTCCGGGTGCGCTTCGACATAGGGATGGTCCGGCGAACAATTGATCGCGAAATCCAACGCGATCTCCATCCCCCGCGCGCGCACTTCTTTCTCCAGCCATTCGAAATCCTCGAGCGTTCCAAGCGCCGGCTCGACATCCTTGTGGCCGCCGCCGTTGGGCGCATTAATGAGACGATTCCCTATCGCGTATGGCACGCCCGGATCGGGCGGCGCCGAAATCAGTGAGTTGTTCGGACCTTTACGATTGGTAAAGCCGATGGGATGAATCGGCGGGAAATAGATGACATCGAATCCCATCGCTTTCGCGTCGTCGATGCGAGGGAGACAATCGCGAAAAGTCGATCCGCGATCTGCGCGACCCTCGGCCGAGCGCGGGAAAAATTCGTACCAAGCCGCGGTGCGCGCTGTCTTCCGATCGACGATGACGCGCGGCGGAGGTGCATACTGTGTTCCGTTCGCGCGGTCGGGATAAGTCGACATCAGCACCTCCAGTTCCCCTGAGTGCGCGATCGCGTTGATGGTTTTGTTATCCGTCGACCTGATGTAGACGGCTAGTTCCTGCAGACGGGCGCGGTCGACGGGATTTCGTGCACGCAACGCCGCTTCGTCCAGAATGGCGGCTCCCTCCAGGGCTTCACTCGAGAGAGTTTCTATCCCCGCCTCGAACTTGGCGCCAAATTCGTGCTGCCAATTGCGAAAGTGATCGGTCCACGCTTCCACGGTATATTCATAGGTGACGTTTTCGTAGAGAGTGCACGCCCCGCGCCAGCGATCATTCCCCGCATCCAGCATCGGTGTTTCGTGCCAGATCTTCTCGGTGACCACGCGCCATTTTAGGATCGCCGCGACAACATCATGGCCATCTTTGAAAATGTCGGCCTCAACCACGAGATCATCCCCCACGATCCTTTTCGCGGGATAACGGCCGCCGTCGATTAACGGCGAAAGGTTTTCGATGACTGCAGTAGGAAAGCCCCGAGGCATGGGGCGTCAATCAACTGAAATTCAGTCCGGGCGAAAGCGAAAATGCCGCTAGGCCGAGAAGTGGAACGTGCACTCGTATTGTCCCGAGTCCCGTTTTTCCTCGCGTCGCACCTTGGTGCCAAGCAGTTTCTCGAATAAATCCTGCTCGAGCCGCCCGATGATCGGGAAGCGTTCCGAGAGATTCATCACGGGTGAATGGCACTCCAGAATGTGTGGTCCGCCATTGTCCTCCCCGGTGCAGAATTGCGACATATAACCGTCGGCATCACGCAGTTTCGCCAGCGATTTCGCGCGATCGACAACGGTTTCGCCCTTCACCACTCCCTTCATCGCGGCACAACGCTGTTCGTAAACGTTATAGAGCAGCTTCTCGGGCGCGTTCGGGCCAAACATCTCATGAATCGATTTCAGCAGGTCGATCGTAAATTGATTGCTGTCGCTCGCAAACAGATCGTGCGTGCGGTTGGTGAGTCGATAAACCATCTCCGGACGCCCCATTTTTTGAGGCCGGCGCCAGGTATCAAGGTAGCCGTCGCGCTCGAGCGTGAGACAATGCTGCTTGATGCCCATGTAACTCATCTTAAGACGCTCGACGAGCTCGTTAACCGATAGTCCGCGAGTGCGTTTAAGGGCATTCACAATCTCCAGCCGCTGCGTGCGGCCAATCTCGGCAAGTAATCTCTGGTTCATCTCGGCTGGGCCCGTTATCTACTAATTACGCATCGGCTGCAATACCAATTTTCGGGCGCAAATCCCCTGCGTTAAGCTTTTTAACGATGAGCTAGACGACGCGATCGGTCGTCACCGGGTCGAATAAATGCGCTTTGCCGACCTTCATCTCAAACTGCATGCGGTGACCCGCTTCCCGATGATCGAGGGGTCGCTGGCTTCGGCAAACGACGGTGTGCGTGCCGGTCTGCAGATAGAGATTTGTTTCCGCGCCCATCGGCTCGACGATGTCCACGATGGCGGGGAAGCTGGCCTTTGGCTCGTCGCCCTTGGCGTATTGAGCGATCTCAATATCTTCGGGCCTAACACCGAGCACCATCGGCTTGCCCAGATGCTCTTTTGCGCCGGGCCGATCGGTCACTGCAAAACGCGCTTCGATCGTTCCCCCATCCAGTTCCTGGAACACCAACGACTCGCGATCGACCTTTAAACTGCCATTGATAAAATTCATGGGCGGACTGCCCAGAAATCCGGCGACGAAAAGATTGATCGGCTCGTTATAAAGCCGGAGCGGCGTGTCGTTCTGCTGCACGATCCCCTTGTCCATGACGACGATCCGGTCGCCCATCGTCATCGCCTCAATCTGATCGTGCGTGACATAAATCATCGTGGCCTGAAGGCGTTGATGCAGTTTCGTGATTTCCGTGCGCATCTGGACACGCATCTTGGCGTCGAGATTTGAAAGTGGTTCGTCGAACAGGAAGACCTTCGGTTGCCGCACGATGGCGCGACCGACGGCCACGCGCTGACGCTGGCCACCCGAGAGCGCTTTCGGCCGGCGCTCCAGGAGATCTTCGATGCCCAGAATGCTCGCCGCGTCGATCACGCGCTTGCGAATTTCCGTCTTTGGAAATTTCCTGATCTTCAGCCCGAACGCCATGTTGTCGAAAACGTTCATGTGCGGATAGAGCGCATAATTCTGGAAGACCATCGCGATATCGCGGTCCTTCGGCGGCAAGTCGTTCACGCGTTTCTCGCCGATGAACACATCTCCGCGCGAGATCTCCTCAAGTCCCGCAATCATGCGGAGGGTCGTTGATTTTCCGCAGCCGGAAGGTCCGACGAATACCACAAACTCCCGATCCTGAATTTCCAGGCTGACATCCGAGACGGCGGTGACCTCAGAGCCCTTATCCCCGGCGTAAGTTTTAAAAATGTGATTGAGAGTAACTTTTGCCATCGCGCACCAGCGTCGCCAACCTAGAGACCTCCGCCGCTGACGGTCAACCTCGTACGTCTACCGAAACGGTAACGCGACGACATCCACATTCGCCTTATCCCCTTCGCCGCTGAGCAGACTCGTGCCGATCGCATTGAAACCGCGTTTCACAAATCCCAGCGCAATCGTTGCGTTAAATCGCTCGCTCCGCGCCACGCTTGTGACCCACCCGACGTCCTTCCCATCAGTCATATTCCGCAGGCGCGCCCGCGCAGTAATTACCGACGGCTTCCTGATGATTAACCCGCAAAGTCGTTTGTTTGTCTGTCCGGACATCTTCATGCGCGAGATCACTTCCTGCCCGATATAACAGCCCTTCGCGAAGTCGATCGCACGTTCCGCAAGGTTCGCCTCGGTCGGATTAACGTCGGCAGTTAACTCCTGTCCCCACCGCGGAATTCCTCGTTCGATTCGATACGTTTCCGCTGTATCTTCGGCGACAAATACGAATTGCTGCTGGAGCTCACCGCGTACGACATCGTGGTCCGCGGCGCTAACCAGAATGTCATGACCCGATGCGCCGAATCTATTCGCCGCAACCTTGGCCCGATTGATTTCCGATTCACCGATCACGTGAAATAGCGACCAGTTGTTCGTCACGTCCGTGAGCGTGACATCGTCGGCAATAATGTAACGATCGAGCCTCGCCTGCAGCGCGTCGCGATGCTCGGTCTCGGCGTCGATGAGAAAGCCATCGCCAAGCGCGCGAATAAAAACGTGGGCGTCGATCTTCCCTTTGGTATTCAGGACGCACGCTTCGATCGCGGTATGGGCAGCACTTTTCCGGACATCGTTCGTCACCTGGCCATTTAAAAATCGAAGCGCATCGCCGCCCCGCACCTCGAGCTTAATTCTAGACGAAAGCTCGAAAAATAGTGGCGTTGCCGCCATTCTACTCGACGGGCGTCTGCCGCTTCCAACGTCGAAACAGGCCGCGCTTCGGTTCCGACACGGCGTCATCCCCCGCGATCACCGACTCGCTCGCGCGAGCGGTAAAGCTCTTTAGATCCTCTTCGGTCCCCGGAGAATGCGAACCGGCAATAGCCTCCGCGGCGCGTTCGTCCTTTTGCGGCTGGGCTTCGTGACTCACCACGGACGCGGGCGGCGTCGCAACGACGGCTTCCCGTACGAACAGCTCGGGATCCTGCGCGCTAGCCATCGGCCCTCCCGCAGCCGGAAAATATTTCCGCGCCACAGACGAGAAATCGTCGTCGCCGCGACCCTCGCGCATCTGATCCAATAACCGATCGCGTGTTGCCACCGCGACGCTCAAGTCCAGGTTGCCGATACGCGCAAGTCGGTTCGCGATCTGCATATCCTTGAGCATGTGTTTGGTCGAAAAATGGACGTCAAAATCTCCTGCGATCATTCTGGGCACCTTCATCTCCAAGGTCGGCGAATGACTCGAATTCAAGCGCAGAGCGGAGAGGAATTTATCGAGCGACACACCGGAGGCCTCCACCAGTGCAAGGGCCTCGGCTGCGATCTGCACCGATGCAGCAGTCACCATATTGGTAGCCACTTTAATGATCGTGGCGTCACCGATTTCGCCAATCTCCAGGATTGCTTTGCTGCTGGCCTCAAGCACCGGCGTCACCGCGCGAACCGTCTCTTTGTCGCCTGCGACATAGTAGATCAATTCGCCTTTTTCCGCCGCAAGCTTGCTTCCCGTGAAAGGGGCTTCCACAAAACGCGCCCGGCGCTTCACCACCAACTCCGCTGCTCCTCGCATCGAGTCGGGTGAGACGGTCGGGTGCGCGATGACAATGTGCCGCGAAGTTAATTTCGGCACCAACTGTTGCACCGTGCGCAGCAGGGCGTCGTCATCAGACACGAAGATCTGGATCACTTCGCACGTCTGTGCCAGCTCGGAGGGTGATCCGACAAAGTTGGGCACGGGACGCGGCGTGCGGTTCCAGACAAAAACCGGGAACCCCTTCTTCCGCAGGTTCGCGACGACTCGGCGACCGATAATTCCGAGGCCTATGACTCCGACGTTTTTTTGCATTTAAGGCGGGGGAAGCTGCGACCAAAGGACGCCGCACGCAACAACCGGGAAGATTTCAGTTCAGGCCCGCCGTGACACGCAAAAACTTATCGACCGCCCGCTTTCTCGCTTCATTCGCGAGGGCTAATCGAATATCCGGCAGCGACTCGTCGAACGACAGCGTGCGCGCGGGCAAGGTTCCGGTTAGTCGCAGGATATGAAACCCAAGTGTGGTGCGAATCACTCCGCTGGTCTCTCCCACTCGTAGTCGATTTGCAGCCGCCATGAAATCGTCCGGCGCGCGTGACAATGTCAACCATCCGAGGTCGCCGCCGCGATTCTTGGTCGCTTCATCTTCCGAGGTCGCAGAGGCAAACTGATAAAAATCGCCGCCGCGAAGAAGGGCCTCGCCGACTTTCTGCATCTTCGCTTCCTGCAGGTGGATCACATCAGGGGTGGTTTTGTCAGGTGCCGCTGCGAAAACATGGCTCACCCGCATTCGGGCAGGGAGTGACAACGACTCGCGAGTCACCTCGTAAAATCTCCGGAAATTGTCGTCCGGGATGTCAATCCTCACGCGCGCGCGGGCTTCAATCCAATCAATGGTCCGGATCCAGTCCCGCGCGCGCTGGTTTAATTCGGAGACAGTCAAATGGCTGTCCCGCAGAAATTGTTTCCATGTTTCCTCATCCCGCGCTTCCGCTCGTAAGTCCGAAATTAATTCCTCCACTTTCCTCTGGTCGACAGCGCTGCCAGCCCGTTGCGCGGCAGCACTAAATGAGGCATCGACGAGCTCGCTGCACCCGCTCGCGCGGCCGGCAAATCTGAGAAGAATAGAAGATTGGCTCAAGACGAAACCAGCGACGATTCCGCAGACAGCCGCTAGCAGCAGCGCGAAAGATTTCATCGCTTTTCGCTGCTGCAAATCGTATGCACGGCGACTTCCCCCACGACTTGCAGGCTCTCCGCGCTGAGTTGTTCAAGCGTGTCACCCGCCGTATGCCAGGGAGGGTAATCGAAATCGATGAGGTCAATCACCGGCACTCCCGCAGCGTTCACCGGCACATGGTCATCGAGCACATCTCCGTGGAAAAAGCTGAAATTGTTGCGGTGATGCAGCGCGTCGGCTGACGCAAAAATCTCACGAGTCAGCGCCGGCGGTGAATCGGGTGGCAGGGTCACGGTTAAGGACTTGTCGCCGACCATGTCGAACAAAATGCCGCCGCGGAACTGCTTTGCGCGCGCGCCAAGTTGTTTCGCGTAAAACCGGCTGCCGTATAACCCATCCTTGTCGGTAAAATTCTCGATCGCTTCCTCACCGTCGAAAAAAACGAGTTCCAACTGCGCTGCCAAAGTCGGGTCTTTCGAGAAAACTCGCGCGAGCTCGAGTAGCAACCCCGTGCTTGAACCACCGTCGTTCGCGCCGAGGAACTTGATCGTTTCGTAGTATTTCGTGTCGAAGTGCGAGCAGAGTAAAAACATCCGCTGCGGTTGAGACGGCTTATCGCCAAACCGCGCGATAAGGTTCGCGAAAGTGATTTTACCGCGCGGCGTCTCGTCCGTGAAAACCTGACGCGTCACGGTCCAGCCGAGTTCCTGTAACTGCCGCGTGATGTACTCTCGCGACTTTTCAATTGCTTCCGATCCGGCGGGGCGCGGCCCGAAATCCACGAGCCGGCGAACGTGTTCAAATGCTTTCGCGCCTGATACTTCGTTCCAAAGTTCCGACGGCCGATGTGCGATATCGGCCGGCCGCGCCGGGCTTTGCGCGTGTGCTGATCCTACAATGGCTGCAGCCAGCAGCGACAGCGCGATTCTCATCGTAAACAATCGCTAATTCGCGTCGTGCAACCCGAGCAGCTCGACGATGCGGGATAAATCCGCGTCCCCATAATACTCGATCTCGATTCGCCCGCTCTTGGGTCCGTGGTGCAGAGTTACACGCGTCCCGAGATGTTCCTGCAAACGGTTACGCAGATCTTCGACCGTTGCCGGGGTCGACACTTTGCTCTGATTGCGACGCCTCGCCTTCAGCGGACCTCTTTGCTTCGCAATCATTCGCTCGGTCGCCCGCACCGTCGCGCTGCGACGCAACACTGCGTTCGCCACTTGCAGTTGCTCCTCGCTTTCCTTGATCGCGAGCAGCGCCTTGGCGTGCCCCACTGACAAAATTCCCTGAGTTACCCAGGTCTGAATTTGCGGATGTAACTCGAGCAGTCGTGTTGCGTTCGCCACGGCTGCGCGGCTGCGACCGACCTTCTGTGCGATGTCTTCCTGCCGCAGGCCGAATTCCTGGGCCAGCCGCGCGTAACCCTGTGCTTCCTCGATCGGGTTGAGGTCGGCGCGCTGCAGATTTTCGATCAGTGAAAGCTCGAGCACTTCGAGGTCCGAGGCGGAGCGGGTGATGACGGGAACGTGCGTCAGGCCAGCGTCGTGCGCGGCGCGCCAGCGGCGTTCGCCGGCAATCAGTTCATGTTTGCCGTTAACGGCGCGGACCACGAGCGGCTGGATAATCCCGTGCTGTCGAATCGAAGCGACCAGTTCCTGGAGCGCGTCGGCGCCAAATTCTTTCCGCGGTTGCAGCGGGCTAGCGACGATGCTGCCAAGCGGGACCTGCGATACTCTTTCTCCCTGCCCGACCTGCGGCGAAGTCGCTACCGGAGCGGCAGAAATCAGTGCGCCAAGACCTTTACCAAGACCAGTGCGAGCCATTCCACGCAGAGTATCGGAACAGTCCGCAAGGCGCAATCGTCACACTAACAGTCGCGCGACTCTACTTCTTGTCCTTCTTCGCCTTGTCGGGCGTCTTGCTCGTCTGCTCGATCACGAACTTTTTAGCGCGCTCAAACTCGGTCTTGAAGCCGCTTTGGAAATCGTGGGTGCCGTGTTCAAACAGCACGATGAAACAAAACGTAAAGAAAATGAAGAGAGCGAGCCAGAAGAGGCCGCGAAGCAACGACATGCGAATGATCGTAACTCAGCGCGCTCACGCGGTCAACGAAGCGTCTCTGCCCTAAAGTTGGCGTTGAATGGCGAGTCGAAGCTGCCATTCTTTTTGCGCTGTGCGCGTTCCGCTCCTCGATCTTAGTCAACAATATGGCGAACTTCGCGATGAGATTCGGCGTGAGACCGATGAGGTGCTCGAGAGTCAGCATTTCATCCTCGGCCCAAAGGGTGCAGCGCTGGAACAGTCGATTTGCGAATTGACGGGAGCGCAACACGCGATCGGCGTCTCATCCGGGACGGATGCATTGCTTGCGATCCTCATGGCTTTGGGTATTGGGCGCGGCGACGCCGTCATCGTCCCGTCCTTCACTTTCTTTGCCACCGCCGGCTGCGTCTCGCGCGTCGGCGCGACGCCAGTATTCGCGGATATCAATCCTGCGACCTTCAACATCACCGCCGGGACCATCAGCGAATGTATCGAACGGCGGTTTACGAAACGCGGCGACGATCATTTCGATCGCAGTGGAAATCGATTGCGCGCCGTCGTCCCGGTTCACCTCTTTGGCTTGTGCTGCGAGATGGATGCGATTTGTGCACTCGCGAAATCGCAGGGTCTGGTCGTCATCGAAGATGCCGCACAGGCTATCGGCGCGGAATACCCATCGAGCGATGGATCGCGACACGCGGGGGCGATCGCAGAGACCGGATATTTCAGTTTTTATCCGACCAAGAATCTCGGCGCCGCCGGTGATGCGGGCATGATTGTCTGCCGCGACGATGCTTTGGCCGTCAAGTTGCAGGCGTGCCGGCAGCACGGAATGGAATCACGCTATTTTCATGATTTCGTGGGCGGTAATTTTCGTCTCGATGAATTGCAGGCGGCAGTCCTGAAGGTAAAGCTTCCGCGGCTTTCCCAATGGGCTGCGGCGCGCCGGGAAATCGCGGATTTTTACCGCGCTAATCTCGACCATCATTTGGAGCTCCAATCAGAACCATACCGAATTCGCTCACTCACCAATCACCACGTCTATCACCAGTTCGTCGCCCGAACGCCGCGCCGCGATGAATTGCGCGAACGTTTAAAGGACCGGGAAATCGGGACTGCAATTTATTATCCGCTCGGCCTACACCAGCAGAAATGCTTTTCGGATCTCGGTTACAAAAAGGGCGATCTTCCGGCGACCGAGCGCGCCACCGCAGAGATTCTGGCGCTGCCGATTTATCCGGAACTCCCGCGGGACGCGCAGCAGTATGTCGTTGATGTCATTGCGGAGTTCTTCCAGTAGCGCGCGGAGGCGCTCCGCGCTATATCAACCCTCGCGTTAACGGGTAGGTACCGAAGTGGCCAAACGGGGCGGACTGTAAATCCGCTGGCTTACGCCTTC
>JBBQHM010000032.1:0-20791 GCA_038323965.1 Chthoniobacterales bacterium
GTGGGCGCGCTGGTCCTTGCTCTGCGCATTGCCATCCCTAACAGCGTTGCCAACTGGCTGGAATTCGCCGTCGCGCTCATGATTATTGGACTGGGCGCGACGGCGCTTTTCCGTGCCTTACGCGGACGTCCCGATGTTCACATTCATACCCATCAGCACGACGATGA
The DNA here is from genome assembly GCA_038323965.1 of Chthoniobacterales bacterium. Classification (GTDB taxonomy): domain Bacteria; phylum Verrucomicrobiota; class Verrucomicrobiia; order Chthoniobacterales; family UBA10450; genus JBBQHM01. Next base: position 168 of record JBBQHM010000032.1, read on the forward strand.
AATGCATTCGCACATCCATTTTCACGACGAAATCGCGGCCCATCCGCTTGCCCCAGACCGTCTGATACCAGCCCACTCCCACGTTCCAACTAGAATAGGGATCAAGCCGCTTCTGGTCGGCGCCATGCACGGACTGGCAGGTTCGGCGGCGCTGACGCTACTCGTCCTCACCCAAATCAACTCTCCACTCCTGGGAATGGTTTACCTTTTGGTTTTCGGTCTCGGTTCAGTGGTGGGTATGCTGCTAATGTCTGGTCTGATCGGTCTTCCTTTTGCATTAAGCGCGCGGAAGTTAACTGGCTTTCATCACATTCTTCAGACGGCGGCCGGCGTGTTGAGTATCGGTTTTGGCCTCTGGTACGCGTATCACACCGGGGTTGCCAGCGGACTCTTGCATTTATCTGCGTGAGCCACCCGCGATTGTTCGCGGCGCTGAGAACAAGGCGGTAAGTTCGGGGATGAGAGCGACGCGCGGTCCTTACCCCCCAGGACCCGGAGACGGAATTTTTCACAAAGCCGGAACTGCATTCCGTCGCCAGCCGCTTGAGTTTTTGGTGCATCTCGCTCGCACCTGCGGCGATATTGCTCACTTCCGCATCGGGCGGCAGCATGTTTTCCTCCTAAATCACCCCGATCAAATCAAAGAGGTTCTGGTCACAGCGCAGGCTAACTTCCTCAAAGCTCGAGCCCCTTCTACCAGGCGTCTGCTCGGCGAAGGCTTGTTGACGAGCGAAGGGGATTTCCACCGCCGCCAGCGACGGCTTATCATGCCCGCCTTCCATCGCCAGCATATCGCCGGCTACGCGGCAGTCATGGTTAGCTATGCTTCGGAGCTGGGTCAGCAGTGGCGTGCAGGAGCGACAGTTGACCTTCGTAAGGAAATGATGCGACTGACTCTCCGCATCGTCAGTAAAAACCTCTTCGATGTCGATGTCGCTGCGGAAGCCGAAGAGATCGGAGACGCCCTCTCCCAAGCCAGAGAATTATTTCATCGACCAGTCATTAGGCATTCCGCTCTCCTGGAAAAACTGCCTTTTCTCCCAGTCGCGCGCAGATTTGAAAACGCGCGCGCGCGTTTGGATGTGATTGTCTATCGGATCATTACCGAGCGTCGACGCAACGGCACAGACGGTGGCGATTTGATTTCTTTGCTCCTTTCGGCGCAGGACGAAAATGGCGATCGGATGTCCGACGAGCAGGTGCGCGATGAAGCTATCACCATCCTTTTAGCGGGCCATGATACTACCACTAACGCGCTTACGTGGACATGGTATTTGCTTTCGCAACACCCGGAGGTTGAAGCGAAACTGCACGCGGAAATCGATACCCAACTCCGCGGCCGATTGCCTTCGTTCGATGATTTATCACGCCTCGTCTACGCCGAGATGGTCGTGTCCGAGGGCTTGCGTCTTTTTCCGCCAGCGTGGAGGATAGGTCGGCGTGTCGTTGCCGATTGTGAAGTAGGCGGTTATTTTTTCCCAGCTGGATCGCTGGTGTTGCTCAGCCAGTATGTGACGCAGCGCGATTCACGCTACTTCCCCGAGCCCACTCGTTTCGATCCCGAGCGATGGACGACCCCGGCGAGAGAGGCGCGTCCGCAATTTTCTTATTTCCCATTTGGTGGGGGCACTCGTCGCTGCATCGGCGAACAATTCGCCCGCACGGCGATCATTCTTATTATCGCAACCCTGGCTGCGACCTGGCGAACGGAGCTCGTCCCGGGCTATAAGGTAGAAATCGAACCTCTCCTGACCCTCCAGCCAAAGCACGGCATGCCAATGACCTTGCAACGCAGAAAAACTGGACACTCCTAAAAACCTCACTCGATTGACTTAAGCAAACCCAGGCGAGCGCCCGCGCGAAGAAATGCCATTGCGCCTGACAATTCCAGTTTCTTCAAACGTCGCCGAAATGTTTTTCCAAAAACAAAGAGCCATTCGTAACTGGCGCCGGGTTGGTAAAGCCCACTCGCACTCAGATACCTTGCAACCTCTTCCATGGTTTGGCGTCCGAAAAAACTGACGTGATGACCAGATTGAGGCGCAAGATAGTTCCAACTTGCGTCGGATTTTCCGGGTTCATAATAGCCGGTCGTGACATAAAGGCAGGCTCCCTCTTTGGCCAAAACAGCGCGAATGCGTGCCAGTTCTGGCCTGGGCTGGATGAAATGCTCGAAAACTTCACTTGCGATAACCAAATGGTAAGGTCCTCTTTGCGCGACGGCTTCCCAATCGGCGAAAGCTCGGTTCCGGCCATAGGCGGGAGTGCAGAAGGGATCGTATCCGATTGTGTTCCAACCGAAGCGATGCGCCAGGTAACTAACGAGAAATCCCGTGCCGCAGCCGAAGTCCAGTACGTTAAAACTCGGAGATGCGCGAGGCAGGACGTTCAGTTTGACCAGCTGCTCCACTCGAGTGGCAAGGCAGGATAGGCGCCATGCCGCACCGGAATCCAGATCAATTTCCGGCGCTGGCCTGGTAATACTTTCCAGTGCAAGAGGTGTGAGTTCGTCGAGATGCTGCGATTGCAGCATTCGACAGGTCGAACACTCGAAGTATGCGCCCTCGAGGCCGCCTGCCAGTGGCAACGAGAATTTGTAAAAAAGCTTACCGTTGCATAGCTTGCAGCGTTTTTCCGCTTTTATCATCCAATGCCTTCTTCGGGAGATGAAAAGTTGCGTTGAGGATATTTGTGACACGAGAAGTAGGAGCAGATAGACTATGCCAAAAGATTTGATTATTCGTGAACTGGAAAATTCTGACGCGCAGGCTCTGTCGATCTTGCTCTCTTCTCAACCTATTGGCTATCTCGAGTTCTTCACTCCCTTCTCCTTCGAGCAAGCGACTATTTCCAGTTTGCTGTCCGCACGGAGAAAAGATGCCTGGCTTGGCATCAGTTGGGATGGTGCTCTCATTGGCTTTTTTATGCTGCGGGGATGGGATGAAGGCTTCGAGGTTCCTGCTTACGGCGGAATGATTGATCGGAAATTCGGTGGCTGGGGATTCGGCCGATTATCTTTGAAAATCGCAAAGAGTATTGCTCTCTTTCGTTGTTCCCCCCGCATCATGCTAAAGGTAAATCGGCGGAACGTTGGCGCCAGAAAACTTTTTGCAGAAGCGGGTTTCAAGTTCACACGCTCTGATCTCGAACACGGTGACCTGATTTACCATTATGAGCTTCCGCGAAGGCCAGCCCGGGTTTAGAATCGGGTTTTGGCTGGGCGACGTCTCGCTCGAGTACGGCGGCATCGGTCCTTATGCCCTTAGGATTCTCGACGCTCTCCTCGCGGAACATGAACCAGGGTGGCATCTCGTCCTCCTGTGTGAATCGCTCCTCGCTGAGCAGTTGGCTCGGGTAACTGCCGGCTACCGCAGCTTTACTGAAATCCAGATCATTCCTTCCGCGATCCCCGCGTCAAGTAGTCATATCGCCGATTGGATCGACGGTCTCCAACTCGATCTTCTGCATTTTCCAACTCAGACGTTCCTGCACCGCAATCTGCAGGTGCCGTACCGGGTGACGATGCATGACGTCGAAGAACCTTCCGCACCACGCTTTCGCGTTCCCTATGTAGTTACCATGCACGACGTGCAGGAGCTTCACTTTCCCGAGAACTTCGCACCGGTCACGCGTGCCATCCGGGCCATTCATTACTGGAAAGCGCTCGAAGGCGCCCGGGGAGTGATTGTTTCTTTCGATCACGTGAAGAGGGACTTGATTACCTACTTCGGTATCCTGCCTACAAAAATTCATCTCTGCCCGATTCCGTTCAACTTTATTCGTCTAACTGAAGCTTCGCCTTCGGCTTCACAGGATTATGCCTCAAAGTATGCAGCTTGGAGGCCATTCCTGCTTTATCCTTCGTATACCTGGCCGCACAAAAATCATCTCCAGCTTATCCGCGCGTTGGCCAGAACCAAACGCGCCGGGATAGAGCATCTTCAACTGATTTGCACTGGTGGCACGAACCATCCTCATTACGCGAGGATCGTGGCCGAGATCGAAGCGCACTCGCTTTCTAGCTCGGTGTTTTTCGCGGGAATCATACCTGAAGATGAGCTACGCTGGCTTTATCAACACGCCGCCCTGGTCACCATTCCCACGCGTTATGAAGCTGGCAGCTTTCCTCTTTATGAAGCGATGATCCTGCGCGCGCCAGTCATCTGTTCAAATGTAACATCGCTCCCAGAAACGATGAATGACGCCCGTTTTGTCTTCGATCCTTTGGACACAGAAGGCCTCGCGGACCTGATTAGTCGTATTCTGGTCGACGAAAACCTTTGCCGGGCTAATCGGGAAAACAGCAGCCAACAAGTCCAGCGCCTTCGGCAGGTTTCCGCGGGGCCCTGCTTCTATCTCGCCTACCGTCGGGCCCTGCAAGGTGTTTGAACAGCTATTCCAAATAATTCTTGATTAATCGCGCACGTTCTTCAAAGAAGCTTTTGTCCTTTTGATGCATACTTAGGCCTCCGCCTTCGTAATTCGCGACGATAACATCAAGGTAGTTTTTCCTGATCCTATCCGTGCCAAAACACTTCATATTGAGAACGTAGTCGGCATAGACATTGAATCGTTCTTCGAATTTCCCAACTAATTCAAAGATGTTGCGCTCATAAAAAACTGCTTGATGACAGATGTTGTCATCCTTCAACTTTGCCTTGGTAAACTCACCATTGTATATCTTATCTTCGTCATCCCAGTAGACGTTACCGTAAACGAAGGCGAGTTCCTCGGAGGGCATCATCCCGGCAATATTCTTTAGAATGAAAGGACGCAGACGGTCTCCCGCTCCCAGGAAGTAGAGATACTTCCCGGAAGCCAGATCGATTCCTTTGTTCATCGCGTCATAAACACAACGGTCTTTTGCTGAAATCACCGTGATGCCGCTGCGGTATTTCTCGATTATCTCAAGGGTGTCGTCCTTCGAGTTCCCATCAACAATAATGAACTCAAACAATTCTTTCCCTTGCCACCAGACGGATTGGATGGTGCGCTCGATTTTCTCCCCGCAATTCAATGTCGGCGTAATAATCGAAAAAAGTTTGCTCTTCACGGAGTGCTTTGGTTTTGATTGGCGCCGCGTTCCGGGCCGATTTCGAGGCGATAGATAAAGTTCCCACCCGACCGCTCGGGCCCAATCAGCGTAAAGCCGATTTTTCTCATCACTCCTTTCGCCGACATATTTTCCGGATGCACCTTGGTAATCATTCCCGGTGCGCCCCGCAGACGACAAATGAGTTTGGCTGAATCGAGGGCGATCATGTCTAAGCCGGTTCCGCGGAACTTGCCCTCGATCACGACACCGAAAGCCGGTTCCGCGTAGCCTTCGTCCCAACCGCGCAGGGTGAAGAAGCCGACGAGGTGGTGACGCCAGTAGACCCCCGAGTAAACATCGCGCTCTTGTTTGCTGAGTAATTCCGAGATCGCATCGCGCTCAAAAGGAAAGGGCCGAAAGAACCGGACATACTCCGCCGGCTGAGCGTGGAGCAGGGCGAGCACGTCCGAAGCGTCTTCCGGTGCGAGGGGTCGAAGGTGAAAATCTTCCCGCATCGGCTTCCGGGTTATTACGACAGGACTTTCTGCCGTTCGAAACAAACTTCGAGGGTGTGCGCGACACGGGCGATGTCTTCCTCGGAAAGCAGCGCTGACGAGGGAAGACTGAGGCCACGCCTAGCCAGGCGCGTCGTAATTGGAAAGGTGGTATCTCCATCAGCCTGAAAATACGGCGGCATTTGATGCATCGGATAAAAGAAAGGCCTGGTTTCTATTCCATCCAAATCCAAGTCCGCAATCACGCGGTCCCGATCAATTTCTTCCGAGAGACAAATGGAATAGAGCCAATAGACATTCGTCGCCCAGGCCGCTTCGGTTGGGAGCTCTACCGGCAGATGTTTCAATTTCTCCGCGTACCCTTGGGCGACCTCGCGCCGCCGTTCGATGAACCAATTTATCCGTTCCATTTGCGCCAGACCAATCGCTGCCTGCACGTTTGTCATCCGGTAATTATATCCGATCACAGGAAACCAATAACGGCGTTCCGGTATCATTCCCTGACCCTTGAGCAGGCGTATTCTTTTGGCCAGCGAACTATTGTTCGTCGTGACTATACCACCCTCGCCCGTCGTAATGATCTTGTTCCCATAAAAGCTGAAACTGGCGACATCGCCCAAGCTCCCGACCCGCCGCCCGCGATACTCCGCCCCGTGCGCCTCCGCCGCATCTTCGACCACATAAAGTCGATGCGCTTCCGCCAATTGCTGCACCGGTCCCATATCCACAGGGTGCCCATACAAATGAACCGGTATAATCGCCTTTGTGGCTGGTGAGATTTTGCGGCGTGCATCTGTAACGTCCAACGTTCGGGTGATAGGGTCAACGTCCGCGAAGACTGGGCGTGCCCCGCAATAAGTCACGGCGTTGGCCGCAGCGATATAGGTCAGATCTGGAACGATCACCTCGTCGCCGGGTCCAATGCCGAGTGCCAGCAGTGAAACGTGCAGCGCGACCGTTCCACTCGAGACCGCGATAGCGTGCGCTGTTCCGCAGAAATCGGCAAAAACTTCTTCGAAAGAATTTACATAGCGGCCGCTGCCCGAAATCCAGCCGCTGTCGAGACAATCGGATATGTATCTTTTCTCATTGCCCTGTAGCACGGGCTCAGCAACTCCAATCCGTTTGCGTTTCATTATCCGGCAAGGCGTCTCAATCCGATCTTTGACTTGGAAGGAAGGACGGGCACACTATTGACGATATTGAGCCGAATGTCTTGAGCCACTAAACGAGCGAAACCTCGATAGTTTATTGGGAACTCCCCGTCCGCTTCTATCTTTTCCGATTGGATCCTAGCGCCGACTCGAAGGCCTCCAAATACTCTCGGGCGACATCGGCCAGAGTTCGTTCGGCGATGAATCTTTTCGCCTCCGCGATGCGAAGATGGGCCTTCGCCGGGTGTTCGAAATGCTTGAGGAGGGCATCTGCGAGCGCCTGCGGGTTGTCGCGTTCGAAGACGATGGCAAGCCTATCATCCGTGCCAAGTCTTTCAACAAAAGGCGGAATGTCCGAACAGATAATCGCTCGTTCGTGCATCATCGCGTCAAAGATAACCGTGTTAAGTCCGGCCTCACTCGTCGACGCCGTCACAACGGCGCTCGCGTGCTCGTAGAGCGCAGGAATGTCTTTCTCCGTCACGTAACCGAGAGCAAAGACATCCCTGCCGATCTCCAATCCGGAAAGATCTTGGTTTCGAAGCGCTTCGGTCCCCGGTCCAGCAATCACCAGTGCGATGTTCTTTTTGGATTTCTTCCTATATAGCGCGAAGCCCCTGATAATTGTGTCGATTCGTTTGTGTTTCGCAGCCCATCCGATGGTGAACAAATAACCCTTTTGCAGGCCGTAACGAACCAGCACCGTACTAGAATTTCCGTGCGAGTGGTTCCATTCTGTTGGAGCAAGAAGAATTGTTCGCGCGGAGTCTGCAGACAGGCCATAAAGCTTTTGCGCTTCGCGTCTCACGGAGTCTGAGGAAAAAATCACCAGCTCAGCAAGGTGCGTCCACGCTCTCATTTCATGCCGCAACCGCATAGTCGCCTCTCCCCAGGTGTCGGTGAACTCATGTGCGAGATCATGCAACGTAATCACGACCGGCTTAGATGGATGCCATTCGCCCTGTGATGGAAGAGTCAGATACGGGTAGGGCAGGAAGACCAAGTCAAAGTTGCTCATGCGCGCGTCTAGCCACCGCAACCCCGCCCCATTTCCTGAGCGAAAGTTTCGCTGCTCATTTTGCCTGATATTTGTGGCGCGCCCCCGTACGCGAAGAAGGGCATGATGGCGTTGCGTGTTAACTCCTCGCTGTTGAACAATGTCATCGAGCGCTAGGTAGAATTTATCTGACCAAAGCAAAGTTTTATCGCTCTCGATTCTCTCGAAACTCGTGTGAGGCACGCGGGGAGGCACGAGCAAGTTGTCGCTTGAATCGAAAAACGGCCACATCAGGTGAAAGTGCCAACGGTCTCCCGCCTGCCGCGAAAGCTCTTCGACGAGCTTGGTCGTAAAAAAACGCACGCCTCCCCCGCTCACGATCTGATCGAAGATGCCCACACGAATCGCACGCAATTTCGTCATCTGTTCAGAAGAGCTGCAAACTGAGATTCGGCATGAGATGCAAGAGGGCGATTTAATCGTGCTGCCGTCGAAAATCCAGCGGCGATCCACGTTGGCGAGATCACGGGCGATTATGAATTTTCCGACAGACCGCGCCGTCTCGCCGGAGTTATGTGAATCGATTAGTAGGATCGCAAATGAGGTACCGGGCGCCCGGCGTATCGAAAATGTCTCGTCCGGAAAAGCGGTATCGGCCTTTTCGTTGAACTGCACGTAGAAATCGACCCTTCGGTGACGATTCGCGACGGGCACCGGATAGGCCACGAGGTAAAGGCCGCGTTGATTGCTTCAAACGCGCGCATCCAGGATGTAATCGTCCATCTTGAGCCCGCTGAGGAAGCCAAGAGCCTCGGTGATAGCCTTCCCGAGTCATCGCCGTCCCGCTTATCATCGACATGGTGGTCGCGATTTTGTCGACCAAAATTACCATTTATCTGGGGACGTTCCCCTTGCCGCCTCCGTCCGTGCCCCCCGCCGACGGGAATGTGGGCCGTGCTGCACGAGGTACGCTCGGAGTATGTGCAGCTCATGGTAGCTCTCTTTCTTCTGATTGCTGGACCAGGAAGGTGGTTGATCGATGCGGTTTTGGCCCGCAATAGCAAACCCTACGCGATATTGATGTTGAGCCTCGCAACGACGGTGGCGTTCAGTACACTATCCGCCCAAAACGATACTTCTCCACAGGACGCTAAGGCCGGCTACGGTTCTGCTGTTGCCTCGCCGCAGCCAGGCACTGTGAACACGGAGGCAGACTCGTCAACATTGGGAAAGGGAACGATTGAGGTGAAGCTGACCGAGTTTAAAATCGATATGCCCCACTCGGTCGGCGCCGGTGCTACCATCTTCAAAGTAACAAACACGGGCAAAGAAACCCACGGTTTCGAGATCGAAGGCCAGTGCAGTTGCCAGTCTGGTGCTCAGCGGAAGAATTTACCTATATACTGGAGGCGAGGGGAGTTGAACCCCTGTCCTCAAAGCGGTCCGCGCAAACATCTACATGTGTATCCGGTGCTTATTTTTAAGGAGCCAAACGATGCATCGGCACACTGCCGACTCCCGAGCGTCCGCGAAATTCCTTCACCGTCCGGCGCGGTCACTCCGCCGTCCGATTAGCCTGCTGTCCTCGTTTGGCGCCGTAGCAGGCGTCCAGTGCCAAACGTCACGGTCAATTAAGCCGCGAGAGCGAGATCTTGGTGATCTGCGTTTATTTGTTTTGGTCCGGATTTTAACGAGGCCAACGAACCATCCTCGACATGCCGTCTGCGCTTCAAACTTCAAGTCGAAGCCAGTACGCCCCCGTTTATGAGAGAGGTTACAGCATAACCCTCTGCGTTCGTCTTTCAACTCGCCCGGCCCGGTCAGCGAAAGTCTCCGATCGATCCGGCGACCAGCGCTGACTAGCGCCTACTGGTTACTCATGGCGCTCGAGAGACTGAGCAACTCGGTCACCGCCGCCACCGCCTGCTGCGTCGCGATTCCCTGCCCGGTCGGCGACGGTCGTTCCGGGGTGCCATAGTATGTTCTGCTAATTTCAACCTCGCCCCATGGTGTTGTCTGTTTGGACGTTCGCCGCGCTTCCTCCTCCAGCGCAGCTTTGCTCGCGGAGAGCGGATACAATTTTGTCACCTGGGGCGGGAAAAGCCGAAGTGCGCCCGCCGTCCCATTCCAAAGTCCGCGGAGATCGCGCACTTTGTCCAAGTGCGGCTTGCAACGATGTATCCGCTCGAACCTAATCAAGTAAAGCGAGCCACTGTTTCGCGGCTTCGTCCGGCTTCAGCTCCGGCAGATTTTTGGAATAGTTTTCAATTTTCGCGCCAACATCTTCTGCCAGCGGCGGTTGAATCGTGCGCTTGCCGGTCTGCTCCTCCAGCTTTTGTAAAGTGGCGCAGCCTCCTGGTAGGGCTGGGCCCACGTCGAAGCCGAAATCAGGCACAAAACTCCCAGCAGAACACGCGACGCCACGCGTCCTCCCGCAGGAAGGAACGAGGGGGAACTCACGCGAGGCCGAGAGTAGCGGGACAAAATCCTGAGTCAATCTGCATTCCGCCGATGCCCTCGAACCGCGGCGACTGCGCGGCAACGAATGGGTTCGTGTGCCGCTCAAGGCCGCTTGAGCTATCGTAGACGATGCGTTGGAATTTCAGCAGTCGCGCCCTCGAACTCTCTGGCGGCGACGCGCTCGTGCTTTCTATTCCGAAGAGCGGACGAACCTGGCTACGAACTTTCGTTACCGCCTACTTCGCCGCGCAGACCGGTCGGGCATTTTCGCTCGAGCTAACGGATAGGCACGATGCGGAAATCCCTCGCATCGTTTATTCGCACGATCGATTTGAACAGCGAACAAAAGGGAACGGCTGGGATCGCGTTCGCGGAAAATATCTCGTCCCGCCCACGCAGACGAAATCTCCCATCCTCCTGCTCGCTCGTGATCCGCGCGACGCTTTCGTTTCCTATGCCGTCCAGCTCACGCGGCGCAATCCTGCGACGCCGGAAGTGATTAAGCAGATGGCGACGAGCGAGCTTTTGCATCACCCGCGGTTCGGAATTGCGGCGATGGTGGAGGTGATGAACGGATGGCTCCGTGAGTTCGGGCGACGACCGCATTTCAGCCTCGTCCGCTACGAGGACTTGCGCGCGGACCCGGAAAATCTGCGCGAAGTCCTGCGCGCCATCGGCCAGACATCGGTGGACGATCAGGCCTTCGCCTCCGCGCTCGAGTTTTCTACCTTCGAGAACATGCAGCAGTTGGAAGCGCGTGGCGCTTTCCTCTCGAAAATGTTGCAACCGCGCGACCGCAACGACCCCGAATCGTTCAAGGTGAGGCGCGGGAAGGTCGGCGGTTTCCGTGAGTATCTCACCGGCGAAGACCAGCGTTACGCCGCGGAAGTTTGCCGTCAGCTCGACGCGCGTTTCGGCTACGAGGCCGACTAACGCAGCGGCCGCGCGACGAGAATGCCGGTGTCGGCGCGGTAACGATGAAGATAACTGGAGAGCTTCGCCTCGACGATGACGCGTCCATAGTTATGCGGAGCCGACGCATGCATGAAATACAGGCCATCGGGCCGTCGCAGCGCCAGCCCAACGTGCGACGTCGCACGCATCGACCCGCCGTCGCGGGCAATAATTCCGATGATATCGCCGCTGTGCAATCTCGATTCGATGCCCGCGACACGACTGGTCGGAATCTCGTAAAGCGGCCGTGAACTGACGCGCCCTTCCATTTGCGCCAGCGGGCGAAGCAGAGCGCGATTCGCGGCGAGATAACGATAATTCCGCCAGCCGACGGTCATCTCGCGGGCGGAATGCGGCACACTCACACCACCAAGGGAGCGCGTCAGATCTTCGACCAAACCGCGCCGATTGTTATCGTAAAGCCAATCTTCCAGGTAATGGAGCCGGGAGAGATATTCCCCGCTGCACTCGCCGCCGCGATAGCGATCGAGCTCGATGAAGTGCAACATCTGCTGCGGCGTCCACTCCGTCTCCGGTCCGTTGAGCATGCGCGCGAAAGCCAAAGAAATCTCGAAGAACGTCCAGCAATCGACGCCATTGAGATTCATCGACGCCGCCTCCACCCGATTGTCGATCTCGAGCGTGAAAGCCCGATAGCGCGTTCCGATGAGTGCCTGACCGACGGCGGCGGTGCGTTCCCCGATCGGCAACGCGGGCCAGTTGTCGGCTTTCGCCCGCGCAACCAACTGGTTAAAACGATCTTCGCCTTTGAAAACAGTGCTGAAAGGAAGCCCACGGGCGTTCCCGACGAGGGCAAGCAGTGAGAGCAAAATCAGAAATCGCGAGCGCATTGAGGCAAAGTTAGCGCAATCGAACAGAGCGCAACCCGTGCCATTCTTCCGCTCGTAATCGCGAAGGCTCATCGTACCTTCGCGCGTGCACGATTTGTTCAGCGAAAGCGAAGCTGAAAATGTGAAGCGGGCGAGCCAGACTGCCCCCTTGGCCGCGCGGATGCGGCCCCGATCACTCGAGGAATTCGTCGGGCAGGAACACATCCTGGCACCGGGGAAATTATTGCGCCGTGCGATCGAGGCCGACCGAATGCCTTCGATCATTTTGTCCGGGCCGCCCGGGACCGGGAAAACAACGCTCGCCCAAATCATTGCCGCAATGACGAATGCCAGGTTCGAGCGCCTAAGCGGCGTCGAAAGTAATGTTGCTGACATGCGAAAAGTCGTCGCAGCCGCGGCCGGCCGTATCCGCACCAGTGGGCAGAAAACGATCGTTTTCGTGGACGAAATCCATCACTTCAATAAATCACAGCAGGACATTCTGTTGCCCGATGTTGAAAGCGGAAACCTGCGTTTGATCGGCGCGACCACCTACAATCCATTCTTCTACGTCAACAGCGCGCTGGTTTCGCGCTCCCTCGTTTTCCGTCTGGAAGCCCTCAGCGTTGCCGAGTTGGAACGACTGATTGATCGCGCACTCGCCGACCAGGAACGCGGCCTCGGAAACTTTCGCGTGAAGATCGACGCGTCAGCGCGAGAGCACCTGGCGAAGCTAAGCGACGGCGATGCGCGCAAATGTCTGAACGCACTGGAAATCGGAGTTCTGACCACGCCCGCGGGAGAAGACGGCACTGTGCATTTCTCGTTAGTCGTCGCGGAGGAAAGCATCCAGCAAAAGGCGATTGTCTACGACAAGAAAGGCGACGCGCACTACGACACGATCAGCGCCTTCATCAAAAGCATGCGTGCGTCCAAGGAGGACGACGCCATCTACTGGCTGGCCAAAATGCTGCACGCCGGCGAAGATTCGCGCTTCATCGCCCGCCGGATGGTCATCTTCGCGAGCGAAGATGTCGGGCTGGCTGATCCACAGGCGCTGCCCCTCGCTGTCGCCACCCAGCAGGCGGTAGAATTCGTCGGCATGCCGGAAGCACGAATCTCGCTCGCGCACGCGGCGGTTTATCTGTGTCGCGCCCCCAAGAGCCGTGAATCCTATGATTTGTTAGGCGAGACGGCGGAGCGCGTGGCGCAGGAGCAAACCGAGCGCGTGCCGGAAGAGCTGAAGAACAAGCACTTCCCCGTTAACCCGACCGGCGACGGGTAGACCTTCGCTACTTCGGAACCGGTCGCACCATGAATTTGCCGGTGTAAGGACATTTAATCACGGCGCCGTAGGGATTGTTTTCCGCGGCCGTTCCTAGTCCGAGGTGAAGGGCGAGCGACTTCCGGGATGCAGGTCGGAGACAGCGCGCACAAGGTTTGAATCAAACGCCGATTCGACTTTGGTTTGGATGATTGGACGTTTGAGCCGTGGCCGCGCCGAAGTCCCTGAAAGACAAACTGCATCCGCGCCTGCTACAGTGGTTTTTCGCCACCTATCCGAGCTTCACCCACGCGCAGGAGCTTTGCGTACCAGCCGTGCTTGATGGCGAATCGATTCTGCTCACGTCGCCCACGGGGAGCGGAAAGACGCTCGCGGGATTCCTGGGGGTGTTCGACGCGCTCCTCCGCGAACTGGAGGCGACGAAGCGGATCGAGGGCGTACGCTGCATCTACGTTTCGCCGCTGCGCGCACTCGCTTACGACATCGAGAAAAATTTGCGCGCGCCGATTCAGGCGATGGGTCTCGAGAAGGAATTGCGCCTTCACCTGCGCACCGGCGACACCAAGGCGAGCGAGCGGGCGAAGTTCCGAAGTCGGCCGGAGCCGTTCCTGGTGACAACGCCGGAATCGCTCGCCGTACTCCTCGCGCAGGAAAATTATGCGCGACATCTGGCGGAGACGAAGTTTGTCATTGTCGACGAGTTGCACTCCTTCGCCGGCAACAAGCGCGGGGTTGATCTCAGCGTTTCCTTGGAGCGCCTGGAGGACTGGAGGGCAAGCGCGTCGCTTGCCGATTTTCGCTCCGGCAAGCGACGCGCTTGCCCTACAGTTTCGCCGATTTGTCGTATCGGTCTCTCGGCCACGGCCGCGCCGGTGGATCTGCTCGCACGCTTTCTTGTCGGCGTGGACCGGCCTTGTCGCGTTGCTGAGGCGCGAATCGAAAAGGAACAGATCGTCGAAGTCTTTTCGCCCATCCGCCGAAACCCGTATCCGCCGGCGGGCCACACCGGCGCGCGCTTGTATCAGGAACTGGCGCAGCTGATCCGGGCCAAGGAATCGGTCATCGTTTTCACGAATGTCCGCTCGGCGGCGGAGCAGCTCGGGCTGCGCCTGAAGGAATTGCTGCCGGAACTGGCGGACAAGATTGAGACGCATCACGCGTCGCTGGATCGGAGTGTCCGGCTGGAGGTCGAGGATCGTCTGAAGAATGGCGAACTGCGCGCCGTGGTTTGCTCGACCAGTCTGGAACTCGGCATCGACATCGGCGCGGTCGACCTGGTGGTGATGGTCGCGACGCCGAAAGGGGTATCGCGCGCGATCCAGCGGATCGGTCGTTCAGGTCATTCGATCAACCGAAGCAGTCACGGCATTCTCGTAGCGACGAACATCAACGATCTGGTCGAAGCAACGACGACCGCCAAACTGGCGCGGGAACGCGCGCTGGATCCGATCAAAATTCTGGAAAAACCGTTCGACGTCCTGGCGCAACACATTGTCGGCCTGGCCGCGCTCCGACCGAGCGCCGCTAACGATATTTATAAATTGATCGTGCGCGCGCTGCCGTTTCGGGAGCTGACCCGCGATGAGTTCGATCGTGTGCTCCGTTACCTCGAAGGCGGCGGTGAAGCCCTCGCCCGGCAATACGCCGGTGTTTTCGGGAAGATTATCGTCGACGCGGACGGGCTCGTCTCGGTCGCGTCCCCCAAAGTCGCGCGAGAGTTCCTGGTCAACATCGGGACGATTGTTTCCGAGGGACATATCGACGTGATTCTCCGCCGGCGCCGCCTCGGTTCCGTGGAGGAGGCGTTCATTAAGCAGGTTCAAATTGGCGACCTTTTCGTCCTGGGCGGGCGCGTGCTGCGCCTTCTGGAAACGGGCGTGCAGGAAGCGTTCGTCGAAAGCGCCGACGGGCAACTGCCGACGATCCCGCGCTGGAACGCGGCGAAAATGCCGCTGACCTCCGGCCTTGCGCGGGCGGTGCGGGAATTGCGCGCGGCCCTCGCGCAACGTCTGCGCGCCCGCGCGGAAGACGTGCCGGTTCTCGAATGGCTGGTCGAGAATTATCAAATCTCGCTCGCGAATGCGCAGGCGATTGTTGAGCAATTCCGGGCGCAACTACTGGTCTCGGACGTGCCGACGGGCGAGCGCATGTTGATCGAGCTCTACCGCGACGAAGAGTTTTCGCATTACTTTTTTCACGCACTCATCGGACGCAGCGCGAACGATGCGCTGTCGCGGATCGTGGCGTGGCGAGTGAAGAATCGGATTGGGGGGAATGCGCTGGTGACAATCGATGATTATGGTTTTCTGCTTACGTTGCGACCGTTCCAGGAACTCACCTTGGAAGATTGGCGGCTTTGTTTTGAACGTGAAGGCGCGGAAGAGGATCTGCACGCCGCGTTGCACGGCTCGGAGCTGGTGAAGTGGCAATTTCGCGGCGTCGCGCAAACCGGATTGATGGTGCCGCGCAAATATCCCGGGCAGGATCGAAAGAAGCGCCAGTTAAATTGGAGCACGGAAGTAATCTTTCGCGTGCTCGAGCAACACGAACCGGATCACCCACTGCTCGAAGAAGCGTATCGGCAGGCAACGCACATTTTTCTCGATGCCGACGAGGCGAATGCGTTTCTGCAAAGCGTGGAGCATTTCGCGTGGGACCTGCGCGAACTTGCCGTGATCTCGCCCTTTTCGTTTCCGATTTACGCCAGCAAGATAAAGGAAAGCATGATGCTGGAAGATCCGGCCGCGGCGGTCGAACGCATCTATCACGAGATGTATGCGCGGTTCCAAGACATTACAAAGTCCGCCTAGTTGCATTCCTTTGTCTCGCCTTGATTTGTCTCCAACTTCAGGCTGACGAGATGCGATCTTCATTCCTTTTCTTGGCGGCGGTTGCGAGTCTGGCCGTCCCTCTTTCCGCGCAAACGACGGAATCGAACAAAAACGTCGATGAGGCAGTGATGGCGCAGTTGGCAAAGAGCGAAGCTCCCAGCGCGTCGATCGCCGTGGTGCAGGACGGGAAACTTGTTTACGCGAACGCCTATGGCTTCGCGCAGGTCGATCCGAAACGACCCGCGGAAAAGACGATGCGCTACAGCATCGGCTCGATCAGCAAACAGTTCACCGCCGCCGCGATTTTACTCCTGGCGGAAGAAGGAAAGGTTTCACTCGAAGACAAGGTCGTCCGTTGGTTGCCAAATCTCACGCGAGCGAAGGATGTGTCGATTCGCCAATTACTTTCGATGACATCGGGCTACCAGGATTTCTGGCCGCAGGATTACGTCATGCCGATGATGTTGAAGCCGGTCACCGCGGCGGAAATCGCCGAGCGCTGGGCCACGATCCCGCTGGATTTCGACCCGGGGAGCAAGTGGCAATACAGCAACACCAACTACGTCATCGCGGGAATGATCGCGGAGAAAGTGGCGGGCGAAGCGCTCTTTGGTTTCCTGCAAAGGCGAATCTTCGCGCCGCTGCAAATGACCTCGGTCGTGAACACGGATGAAGGCGCGCTCGCGGCGGAACAACCGCAACGATATTTGCGTTATGGTGGCGGCCCGCTGCGCGTCGCGCCCAAAGAAGGGCGAGGCTGGATGTTTGCCGCGGGCGAGTTGGCCATAACCGCGAGCGACCTCGCAAAATGGGACATCTCCCTGATCGACCAATCGATTCTCCGACCCGAATCATATCGAGAGCTGGAAACGGAGACGCGCCTCTCGAGCGGTGCGGGCACTAACTACGGCCTCGGCGTCAGCGTGATGATGCGCGACGGGCGGCGCCTGGTTTCGCACGGCGGCGAAGTTTCCGGTTTCACCGCGACGAACGAGATTTTCCCGGACAGCCACGCCGCCGTGATCGTTTTCACGAACATGGATGCGACGGATGCGTCCCGCCAAATTGCGGGCGCGCTCGAGTCGATCCTTTTCACCAAAACGGACGCGGAGACCGGCACATCCTTGGAGACAATGAAGGGTATTCTTTCCTCGCTCCGGCAAGGGAAAATCGATCGCGCGCTTTTCACCGCGAATGCGAACGCTTATTTTTCCGAACAGGCGCTGTCCGATTTCGCGGCCGTTCTTCAGCCGCTAGGCGCGCCGCAGACGTTTGTGCAGGAAGCTCAGAACCTGCGCGGAGGAATGACGGCGCGGCGTTACCTGATCAAATTCGGCACGAAATCGTTTCGGCTCACGACGTTCATTTTGCCTGATGGAAAGATCGAGCAATACCAGATGGCGCCGAGCGAATAGTTGCGCTCGCGCTTTCGCGGAAAGCGGAAAGAGGCGGACCGGTTGCCCGATCCGCCCCTCCCCTGTCTTTTGAGCAGCTTCTCCCTAGCTTTTGCTCTCTGACATCCCTATTTGCCGTTGCCGCTTTGCGACACGACTTCGTTCAATTTGAAGATCGGAAGGAACATCGCGATGACGATGCCGCCCACGATCACTCCGAGGAAAACAATCAGCAGCGGCTCGATCAACGAGGTGAGGGCGTCGAGCATCGCCTCGATTTCTTCGTCCCAGAAATCAGCCATTTTTTCGAGCATGGTATCGATCTTGCCGGTCGATTCGCCGGCGGAAACCATCCGCAATAGCATCGGCGGGAAGATTGCCTTGCGGGACAGCGCGGTGCTCAGGTTGTCACCCTTCTCCACGTCTGCGCTAACGCCTTTTAGGCTCTCTTCGACGACGTGATTGCCGGCGGAACCGCCGACAATGTCGAGCACTTCCAGGATCGGCACGCCGCTGCGGATCAGCTGCGCAAAGGTGCGCGCGAAACGCGACATGCAGATCTTATGAATGAGCGGGCCGAAGACGGGCAGCTTCAGTTTCCACTTGTCCCAGATTTGTTTCCCACGCTTCGAGCGCAGGAATGTCCGGATGCCAAAGACGGTGCCGAAAATGATCGCGACCAGGTAATACCATTGGCCGCGAATGAAATTGCTAACGTCGATTAGAAACTGCGTCGGCGCCGGCAGCTTGGCCCCGAAGTCGGCAAAGATTTCACCAAAGACCGGGACGACGCGAACGATGAGGAAGGTCGTGATCGCAAACGCGATGATGATGACGATGACCGGATAAGTCATGGCCGACTTCACCTTTTTGCGCAGGCGTGCGCTCGCTTCGAGGAAACCGGCGAGCCGGTCGAGAATTTCAGCGAGCAAGCCGCCCGTTTCACCCGCCTTTACCATGCTGACGTAGAGGCGATTGAACACGCGCGGGTGTTTGGCGATCGATTCGTTAAAGGTTTCGCCGCCTTGCACGCGGGTGGTGACGTCACTGATGACGAAACGAAGGGCGCGCTGCTTCCGCGCGTCGCATTGATCGTAGAGCGCCGTCATCGCCTGGACGAGCGAGATGCCGGCCTCGATCATGGTCGCGAGCTGGCGGGTAAAGAGAACGAGGTCGGTTTCCTTGACCTTCTTGATCTTGTTTTTAGTTTTGGTGACGGTGGACTTGCGCTGGAGCGACAGGACCATCAGGCCGCGACTCATCAAACTGGTCACGGCGTTGTCTTCGTTAAGGGCGTCCTGCACTCCGGACACGATGCGGCCGGCGGTATCCCGCGCCTGATAGGAGAAGGTGATCATAACTGGGTGCAGTAATTATAGCAGTTATGGTGCCAGTGGAACCTGTAGAGAAGACAGTATTTCAGAATCAGCGCTCGCTCTTTCCTCCCGGAGCGAATCGGTCCTGGGAGCCTGCCAAAGTCGGGCGGACTACCTACCAGCTTACCGACTCCCGACCAACAACCCCTGTTTCCGCGGCGCGGGAAGATCGAGACACTTTTCCAAATCCCGATGCGCCGCAGGGGTCCAACCCTTCACCCGGCGCCTGATTGGAACCGCTAGGAACCGTATCGATCCAATTCCTGCACCCGCGGGACGTGCCGCCCGCCTTCGAAGGCGGTCGCTAACCAAACGCGCACGACTGCGAGCGCGGTTTCTTCCGGGATGACGCGCTCGCCGAGCGAGAGCACATTGGCGTCGTTATGCTGACGGGACAGGCGCGCCACTTCCTCATTCCAGCAAAGCGCGCAACGCACCCCTCGCACCTTGTTCGCAGCCATCGCCTCGCCATTGCCCGAGCCGCCGAAAACCATTCCGCGATCGCACTCTCCGCGCGCCACCGCCTCCGCCGCCGGCCGGCAGAAAAGTGGATAATCAACCGGGGGCGTCTCGGCGAAGGTGCCGAAATCTTTCACTTCGTGCCCGAGCGATTCGACCAGCGCTTTCACCTTTTCCTTTAATTGGAAACCGGCGTGATCACTTCCGAGAGAAATTTTCATCCCGCCTTTTAGCTGTTCGACTCGGCCGGACGCAACTGTGCGAGTTGCTGCCACAGCGCCCGCTCCTGCTCACTCAACTGTTTCGGCAACTGAATCTGGACTGCGACATAGAGATCGCCCCGGCTTCCCGAGACACCCGGCAGCCCGCGTTCGCGCAGGCGAAAACGCTGGCCACCTTGCGTGCCAGCCGGAAGTTTCAGTCGCGCATTCCCTTCCAAGGTCGGGACGGTCAGGGTGTCACCGAGGACTGCTTGCGACGGGGCGATTTTGACCTCGTGGACCAGGTCATTTCCTTCCACCACGAAGTCAGGATGCCGCGCCAGGCGGACCCGCAGAAATAAATCACCGCTCTTCCCTCCGCGCTCCCCTGCTTCGCCCTGGCCCGCAAGACGAATGCGCTGACCTTCGCGCACCCCACGCGGGATCTTGACCTGATACGTCTCGACTTTTTTCGAGCCCGCTCGCTTCAACGAGACCTGGCGCGTCGCTCCGTGGAGCGCCTCCTCCAATGGCACCATGATATCGGCCTCGACGTCGCTGCCGCGCTCGGCGGCAACGCGCTGACCAAAGCCCGCCGCCCCGCCGCCACCGCCAAACGCCGAGCGACCGCGGCC
Source organism: Chthoniobacterales bacterium (assembly GCA_038323965.1). Lineage (GTDB taxonomy): Bacteria > Verrucomicrobiota > Verrucomicrobiia > Chthoniobacterales > UBA10450 > JBBQHM01. The sequence goes on from JBBQHM010000032.1 coordinate 20,293, forward strand.
ACCGCCGAAGAACGTCTCGAAAAAGTCGCTGAACCCCGTTCCGCCAAACTCGAATTCGACATTGCCACCGTTGCCGCCGGCGCCAAACGGATTGAATTCACCCCGCTGACCTCCCGCGCCCCAATTCGGCGGCGGTTGGAATCCACCGCCCGGCTGATTCCAATTCGCGCCTAGCTCGTCGTATTTTCGCCGCTTCTCCGCGTCGCTCAGGACCTCGTAGGCTTCGTTGATCTGCTTAAATTTTTCCTCGGCGGCGGCTTTCTCCTTCGCCTTCGCCATGTCAGGATGATATTTGCGCGCGAGCTTGCGGAACGCGCTCTTGATCTCATCCTCACTCGCGGTTTTCGCCACGCCGAGGGTCTCGTAATAATCGCGGAACTGCACTGCCATCGCCGCGCAAACATCGATGGGTTGTCTCGCCGCGCAACTGAATCGAAAGGCCGTCGTCGGAACCCCGGAAGAGATTCCCTGCGGAAAAAAGGCCTGTTATTTGGGGGGG
>JBBQHM010000033.1:0-20427 GCA_038323965.1 Chthoniobacterales bacterium
CTCCGTCGGAGAGGGCTTCTTCGGGTTTGGCGTGGACTTCGATCATTAAGCCATCGGCGCCGACGGCGACGCCGGCGCGGGCGAGCGGCGTGACCATGTAGGTGCGGCCGGTGCCGTGCGAGGCGTCGACGATGACGGGCAAATGCGAGATGCGTTTGACGGCAGGCACGGCGGCGAGGTCGAGCGTGTTGCGGGTGTGTTGCGCGAAGGTGCGGACGCCGCGTTCGCAAAGCACGATCTGGTAATTTCCTTCCGCCATGATGTACTCGGCGGCGAGCAGCCATTCGTCGAGCGTCGCGGCCATGCCACGCTTCAGGAGCACCGGCAATTTCGAGCGACCGACCCGGCGGAGCAGCGTGAAGTTCTGCATGTTGCGCGCGCCGATCTGGATCATGTCGGCATATTTCTCGACGAGATCGACGCTCGAGTCGTCTAGCGCTTCGGTGACAATCTTGAGGCCAAACTTCTCGCGCACTTCGGCCAGCAATTTCAATCCATCTTCGCCCAGACCCGAGAAGGCGTAAGGCGAAGTGCGCGGCTTGAAGGCGCCGCCGCGGAAAAATTGCGCGCCGCTTTTCTTGACGGTTTCGGCAATGGCAAAGACCTGTTCGCGCGTCTCGACCGCGCACGGACCGGCGATGATGGCGAGCTTGCCGTTGCCAATCTCCGCGTCGCCGATTTTCACGATGGTCGGATCAGGATGGAGATCGAGCGAGATCAACTTGTAGGGTTTACTGACGCGGATGGCCTCCGCGACGCCGGGCAAATTCTCGAAGTGCCGAAGATCGACGGCGACCCGGTTGCCGGTGACACCGATCGCCGTCCTGGTTGCGCCAGGCATGACGTGGGCGCGAAAGCCCAGCGTCTCGATAATCCGAACGACGTTCTTAATTTCGGCGTCAACCGCCGAGGCACTCATCACGATCAGCATAAAAAGCGAACTCGCGGAATACCGTTAAACGGCGGACTGCGCAAGCCACTCGCGCCCGGCGGCAATGTCGCTGTTTGCTAATTCGTGGCCGGCCTGGTGGAATCGGAGATCGACGGAGGCGCCGAAACTTTTCAGGAGCGTGGCGAGCTCTTCGACGGGCGGCCTCGTCGCGATGGGATCGCTCTCGCCTGAGAGCATGAGCACCGATTCCCGCGAAAGATCGGGAGAAATGGAAGGCGTCAACGGCAGCATGCTGCGGATGAGAATTGCGCGCCGGAATTGCGCAACGCCGAGCAACATCATCGAGGCCGCGATGTTGGCGCCATTGGAGTAACCGACTGCGACCACGTCGCCCGCGTTGAAGTCGTAACGTCCGGCAGCGAGATCGATGAAATCCGCGAGCTCGCTGGCGCGCACGATGATGTCTTCCTCGTCAAAGACGCCTTCGGATAGTCGGCGAAAAAAGCGCGGCTTGCCGTGTTCGAGGACATTTCCGCGAGGACTCAGCAGACCGGCGCCCGGATCGATGGCGCGCCCGAGCGAGACGAGATCGTGTTCATTGCCACCAGTGCCATGGAGCAAAAGCAGAACGCGGGTGGCATCCGTCTGGCGTGACGGTTGGAAGACGTGATGAAAGCCGGTGTCGTTCATTCGATGTGTAATCTACGTGCGCAAAGACGTGTCGGGCTACAATTTCTGACACGAACCGCGAGATTCGACACGTGTTTATTTGGCGAAAATCAGCATCGGCAAGGTGGTTGCGCGAAAATGAAGCGCAATTGCCGTTGGCACATGCGGTGATCGAGCGGCCGGGATTTCGTCGAATCACAATCGAATGCAGCTGCGATCGGCGCGCTGAAGCGGTGGCGTTGCGGCGGAGTTTCGGCGGAGCGATCCAGGCGTTGCCGCGCGACTGGCGGCAACGATTCCAGAAATCCCAGGCGGCGCGGCCGCTGCGCATCGGGTCGCGGCTTACGATTGTGCGCGAGCAGCGCCCACGCAGTGCGCGCAGCGATCTGGTGATTCCGGCGGGCCCGGCGTTTGGAACGGGTGATCACGCGACCACGGCGATGTCGCTGCGGATGCTGGAGGCCATTTCCCGCGAATGGAAAAAGGATTGGTCGATGCTCGATCTTGGCACGGGCAGCGGGATTTTCGCGCTCGCTGCAAAATGCTTTGGCGCGGGCCGGGTGGTGGCGGTGGATAACGATCCAACTGCGATCTCGACCGCGAAAGAGAACGCGCACGTTAACGGAATAATGGGAATCGATTTCCACGTCGCAGACGCGATGAAGTTATCTCGATCGCCAAGGTTCGACAGCATCGCCGCGAATCTTTACAGCGAGCTGCTGATCACGATTTTGCCGAGGACGAAGTCGCTGCTGAAGCGCAACGGCGCGTTGGTATTATCCGGCATCATGCGCGGGCAGGAACAAGGCGTGATGGGCGCTCTGCGCGAGTCGGGTTTTCACGCTAAAACGATCCGACGACGCGGCAAATGGATCGCGATTCTCGCCACGCATTCCGACCAAAAACCCAGTTGACGCGGCGAGGGGTCGCCCGCACGTTCTGCGTTCCGAGGCGACTCCGATTCTCCTGCATCACGCGGTTCATCGAGAGCCGCCGAAGTGACCATGCCGGACGAACAACTTTCCTACGCCATCGTGACGCCGTATTCGATGCGCAAATCGCGCACCGGCGGGATCATTTCGCGCCTGATTTCGCGCACCGGGCTCGACCTCGTCGCGGGTCGGATGTTTGCGCCCAGCGAGGAACTCGTTCGCCGTTATGCCGACACGATCGTCACGGAAACGGAGCCGCGACATCGCGCAACCCAGGAGCTGATTCGCGACTACGTGCTCCAGAATTTCACCGGGAATGTCAACGGCCAGCAGGCGCGCGTTTTGTTCCTGGTTTTCCGCGGCGCGGACGCGATCGAGAGATTGCACAACGTCGTTGGGCACATCGTGCACGAGCGGACGAGCGGCGAAACGATTCGCGATACGTTTGGCGATTATATCACGGACAAGGACGGTAAAGTTTCCTACTTTGAGCCCGCGGTGCTGACGTCGTTTGCGCCAAAACAGGTCGAGGCCGACCTAAAATTGTGGGCGGAATTTTCCGATAGCGACGGCGGGATCCTTGAAAAAGTGATCACCTACTCGTCAGCCCCCAACGTGCAGAAAACGCTGGTCCTGATAAAGCCGGACAATTTCAAATTCCCGAACCAGCGGCCGGGCGGCGTGATCGAAGTTTTTTCGCGCACCGGTCTCTACATCATCGGGTTCAAAGTGCACCAGATGACGGTCGCGCAGGCGGAAGAATTTTACGGCCCCGTCCTGCAAGTTCTCGAAGACAAGCTCGGCGCGGCCAAAGGTCGCGGCGCGTGGGAGGAAATCGTGGAATTCATGGCGGGCTGCAAGCCGAGTGAATGTCCAGCCGGCAAGCGTAATGAGCCCGGCACGGAGAAGTGCATCGCGCTGGTGTATCAAGGCGACGATGCCGTCCGGAAAATCCGCGAAGTTCTCGGGCCGACCGATCCGAGCAAGGCGCCTCCCGGTTCGATCCGCAAAGAGTTCGGCCAATCGATCATGGTCAACGCCGCGCATGCTTCCGATGCGCCGGAAAACGCTCAGCGCGAGATGGCCATCGTGCAGGTGGACGATAACAATTTTAAGCCGCTTATAGAATCCTTTTACCGACGCAAATAGCTCCCCGACCCGCAATTTAATATCATGGAAATCTCCGCCCGCGCCGCCCAGCTCACTCCCTCCCTCACTCTCACCATCGACAGCAAAGCCAAGGCGATGAAATCCGAGGGACTCGACGTCTGCGGATTTGGCGCCGGCGAACCCGATTTTGATACCCCCGAGCACATCAAGCAGGCTGCGATTCAGGCGCTGCAAGCGGGTTTCACAAAATATACGCCGAGCGCCGGCATCCCCGAGTTGCGCCAGGCGATCTCGGATAAACTCCAGGCCGATAACGGACTGACTTATCGCGCCAACCAAATCGTGGTGAGTAACGGTGCGAAGCATGCGTGTTACAACGCGATCCTCGCGACCTGCCAGCCGGGCGATGAAGTGGTCATTCCGTCGCCGTATTGGGTCAGCTATCCCGACATGGTGCGACTGGCCGGTGCGGACCCGGTGATCGTGCAAACGCGCGAAAGCAATAACTGGAAAATGCGCGCCGAGGATTTCGAGAACGCGATGACGCCGCGCACGAAAATGTTGATCCTGAACACCCCGGGCAATCCGACCGGGGCCGTTTACACGCGCGATGAGCTAGCCGCGATCGTGGAAGTGGCCGCCGAAGAGGACATCTATATTTTGTCCGACGAAATTTACGAGAAGCTCATCTACGACGACGCCAAGCACGTCAGCGTCGGCTCGATCTCGAAGGAAGCTTACGATCTTACGATCACGATCAACGGTTTCAGCAAAGCGTATGCGATGACCGGCTGGAGATTGGGATATTCGGCCGCGCCGGAAGCTATCGCGAAAGCCATCGATTCCATCCAGAGCCACAGCACATCAAATGCAAATTCCTTTGCGCAACGCGGCGCGCTCGCAGCCTTGAAAGGCGATCAGCAGCCGATGTCCGACATGCGCGATGAGTTCGATATGCGTCGCAACTACATGTTCGACCGATTATCGAAGATCCCGAACATCAGCGCGGTCAAGCCGCAGGGCGCATTCTACATCTTGGTGAACATCTCGAATCTCGGGCTGACTTCGCAGAACTTTTCCGATCGGTTACTGAGCAAAGCGAATGTGGCTGTCGTTCCCGGCGCAGCATTTGGCGACGACCGCGTGATCCGCCTCAGCTACGCGACAAGCATCGATATCATCAAAAAAGGTCTCGACCGCTTTCAGGATTTTTGCCGGACGCTTTAGTCGGTCATCCCGAGCGAAGTCGAGGGACCCGTGGTGTCAGCTTCAAGTTTCGCAACGGGGTTCCCGTTCGACTCGCCTTCGGCTCGCTCAGGGCAGGCTCTCGACTTCGCTGGGCTGCGCTCGGAATGACACGCGGTTCGCTGGCGCTAATTCTCCACGCGCATCTGCCGTTCGTCCGGCATCCGGAGCACGAATGGTTTTTCGAGGAGGAATGGCTTTTCGAGGCGATCACGGAAACCTACGTCCCGCTCGTCGCGATGATGCGCCGATTGCACGCCGACGCCGTGCCGTTCCGCATCACGATGTCGGTAACCCCGACGCTCGGCGCGATGCTGCGCGACGAGCTGCTGCTTGAGCGCTACGTCCGCCATCTTAACGAACTCATCGAACTGTCAGAACGCGAAATCGTTCGGACGCGCGCAACCAACGTCGCTCCTCTTGCCCATTTTTATCACGATCTCTTTCGCGAAACGAAAAAGCTTTTCGTCGATGAATGGCAGTGCGATTTGATCCAGCAACTGCGCGAACTTCGGGATCTCGGATCGCTTGAAATCATCGCTTCGAGCGCGACGCACGCAGTCCTTCCGCTCTTCCAAAAAACTTCCGGCGCTGCGCACGCGCAAATTGCGATCGGTTGCGACGAGTTTCGCGAAATCTTCGGCGCCGATCCGGTCGGCTTCTGGCTCCCGGAATGCGCCTACGCGCCAGGGATCGATGTGCTCCTGCAACGACAGGAAGTCCGCTGGTTTGTGATCGATGCGCACGGGCTTACTTCCGCGCAGCCCGCGGCGATGCGCGGAACCTACGCACCCTGCTTCACGCCCGCCGGCCCCGCCGCTTTCGCCCGTGACCGGGAAACGAGCCGACAGGTCTGGGATGCAAAATCGGGATTTCCCGGCGATCCGGCCTATCGCGATTTTTATCGCGACCTCGGGTTCGACCTGACTCCGGAAATCATCGGTAAACTTTCCCACGGGATCCGAAAGTTTACCGGCATCAAATATCATCGCGTCACCGGCGGCGACGGCGCGAAACAACTTTACGATCCGGAAGGGGCGAAGCGTGTCGCTCATGAGCACGCGCGACATTTTCTCGAACGACGCACCGCGCAATTCTCGGAGCTGCAGGAGCACAATTTCACTCCCATTGTTGTCGCTCCTTTCGACGCGGAGCTATTTGGACATTGGTGGTTTGAAGGACCAATTTTTCTCGAGCAACTGATTCGGCTGACCGCAGCGCGGACCGATGTCGGACTCACGACTCCGACCCAATATCTGGAGGCGAACCGGACGCAGCAGAGCACGCAGGTCGCCGCTTCGAGCTGGGGCGACAAGGGGTACTTCGACGTCTGGCTGGACGAAAAGTGCAGTTGGATTTACCCGCTGTTGCACCGAGCCGGCCGCGAAATGTCCGAGGTTACGCGCAAACATTCCGCAGACTCAGATTCTAACACTTCGCGCGTTTTAAAACAGCTCGCGCGAGAACTTCTCCTCGCGCAATCGAGCGATTGGCCATTCCTGATTCGGAACCATACGGCCGGCGATTACGCGTCGGCGCGAGTGCGCGATCACCTCGAACGTTTTCGTCGCTTACACGATAGTTTTGTTGCCGGACGAGTGGACGATGCGTTTCTTTCCGGTTGCGAAGCGCGCGACAATCTGTTTCGCGACCTGGACTGGCGGCATTACATCTCCTCATGCAATTGAAGCAGCAAATTTCGATACTGGGCGCAGCAGTTCTGATTGCTGCCACGTGCTTTGCGCAATCGTCCGGCGAGGTTCGGAAAAGCAGGATCAGTTTTCTGCCGCCCCCGGTTGATGGGGCCATCAGCCTTGGTGTTTACGATGAATCAGGGCAGCTCGTCCGTGTTCTCCACCAGGAAGCTGACATCGACGAATTCACGATTGGCGCCGATGCGCTCGTGACATCCTGGGATGGCAGAGACAACGACGGCTTTGATTTGCCAGCCGGCTCTTATCACGCTCGCGGATTCGTCGTCCCAAAAATCTAAGTGAAACAATCCGAGGAAGCGATCGACCTGGGCACTGAAGTGGCGAGCGCAAAAATTAAACTGGTCGCAAATCCATTGCTGAAAAATGAACGAGCGACGATCGAAGTTGCCGTCGGGTTCGACGACGAAAACGCTTTCATCAAAACCGCGGACGGTTTGCCGCTTCTGACCCTGACTCAAGGGAATGAGCTTTCGCAAGCGTCGCTCATTTCTGGCGCAGACAACAAGACGGTGAGTGTGCGGATCGCAGACGGCAAAGGCGGCCATCGCTTCGAGGTGACGGGCCTGGAAAAAATGATGGCATTCGACTGCGGTGAGATCGAGCTGAAGTAGGCGCGATTGACCTCGCCGCCCTGGCTTGTTAACTAGCGCACGTGTCTGAGGCTCAACATTCGTTAGGTAAAACGGCAACCATTAGTGGCTCGGCGCTCCACACCGGCGCCAAGGTAACGCTGAAGCTGCAGCCGGCGCCGGTGGATCACGGCTTCAAATTTAAACGCAAGGATCTGACGGACGAACCGACAATCGATGCCACGATCGCCAACCTAAAGACAGTCGAACGCTCGACGACAATCGGTGAAGGATCGGTGCGGGTGCACACGGTCGAGCATGTCCTTTCCGCACTCAGCGCCATGGGAGTGGACAACGCGATCATCGAAATGGATGCGAACGAACCGCCTATCGGCGATGGCAGTGCGAAGATGTACGTGGAGGCGATCAACAAGGCTGGGATCGTCGCGCAGGATGCACCTCGCCATTACTTCGAGGTGCGGGAGCCGATGCACATCGAGGCAAAAAACGGGTCGCTGCTCATCGTTTTGCCGGATCCGAAATTCCGGATCTCGTGCACGCAGGCCGGACCGCAGAATCGTTTTACACAATTCTTTTCGACCGAGATCACGCCGTCAGTTTACGAGCGGGAAATCGCGAACGCGCGCACGTTTGTTTACTACGAAGATGTGCAGCCGTTGATGGAGAAAAATCTGATCAAGGGCGGAAGCCTGGAGAACGCGGTGGTGATTCGCGGCGAGTCGGTGCTGAGCAAGGAACCGCTACGATTTGCCGATGAATTCGTGCGGCACAAAATCCTCGATATCATCGGCGATCTCGCGCTTTGTGGCACGCGCATTCTCGGACATGTGATCGCAGTAAAGCCTGGCCACGGGGTCAACGCCGAGCTCTCACGCGCGTTGAAACGTGAACATTCGCGCGTGGTCGCGACAGCAGTCACGCGGCAGGTTCCGGTCGGGGACGGCGGGCTCGATACGCGGCAAGTCATGGAGATACTGCCTCATCGTTTCCCATTCCTGATGGTCGACCGCATCCTCGCGTTTGAGGGAGACCTGAAAGTTGTCGGGATTAAAACGGTGTCGATCAACGAGCCGTTTTTCCAGGGTCACTTTCCGGGCCATCCGGTTATGCCCGGCGTCCTTCAGGTGGAGGCGATGGCGCAGGTCGCAAGCATTCTGTTGATGAAACTCTCGAAAAGCGCGAGTCGCATTGGCTATTTCATGAGCGCCGACGAGGTGAAATTCCGCAAGCCGGTTTTCCCCGGTGACACGCTTTATATTCATGCGGAAATCACCAAATCGCGCGGCAATCGCATGGCAAAGGCATCGTGCAAATGCGTGGTGAATGACGCGGTCGTCTCGGAAGGCGACCTGATGTTCACGTTCCTCGATAAATGAGCGAGACGCAGATTCATCCGACCGCAATCGTGGACGCGGCGGCGGAGATCGGCGCCGGGACAGTGATCGGGCCTTATTGCATTGTTGGTTCGGGCGTCGTGCTCGGAGCGGAGTGTTGGCTGCAAAATCATGTCACTCTTGCCGGTCCGATGACGGCAGGCCCGCGTAATAAATTTTATGCGTCCTGCTCGATCGGACAGCAGTCACAGGACCTCAAATATTTGGGCGAGCCGACCTACCTCGAGGTTGGTAGTGAAAACACATTTCGCGAATTCTGCACGGTCAATCGGAGCACGTCGGCTGAAGGAAAAACGCGGATTGGCAACTGCGGAAACTTTCTCGCCTATAGCCACATCGGACACGACTGCACCGTAGGAAATTCCGTGGTGTTTTCGAACAACGGCACCCTGGCCGGTCACGTGCAGGTGGGCGACAACGCGGTGATGGGAGGACTTACCGCCGTGCATCAATTCTGCCGGCTGGGCCGATTCGCAATCACCGGAGGCTGCTCGAAAATCGTGCAAGACGTCCCGCCGTTTATGATCGCGGACGGCAACCCCGCGGAGATTCGCGGAATTAATCTGGTGGGAATGGAACGGAACGGTTTTACCCTGGAGACGGTGAAGCAAATCAAGGAAGCGTTCCGGCTTTTCTTCCGATCGAAACTGAATACGCGCCAGGCGCTCGAAGCCGCGCGGAAAGATTTGCCTCAGTCGCCCGAGATCACGCAAATCATCGAATTTATCGAGTCGAGTCAGCGCGGGATTATTCGTTAGCGCTTCCGCGGAGTGGCGGCCGGCGACGACGCTTTCGGAGCGATTTCCTGCTCTAGTTTTTGCAGCAAAGGCAACGCCGGCGAGCTGCTGACAATGCGTGAAACGCTGCGGATCAAATCGAGCGCCCGTTTCGATTTCCCGAGTCGAATCCACGCGTCCGATTCTTCGAGGACGACCCTGACGATATCGTCACGGCTGGAGTAAGTCGCGCGTGCTTGAGCGAAAAGTGTAGTCGCGACCAGCAAATTTCCCTCGCGCGCTTCCATCGAGGCGATGTCTTCAATCATGGCGCCGTTGCGCGAGCGCGCGGCAAACTGGCGCGCGAGCTGGCGGAATTCCGGCGCCGGCTTGGAAACATTTTGCACCGCGAAATCGTGATATTGCTTCCACGATTGCGGGCCGCGCGCACCGTCGCGGCGTGCCTCGAGCTGCGTCCAGTTGGTGTAAGGGCGGTAGAGTGGATCGCCGATCATGACGCTCATCCAGGAGAGAACGTGCGTCGCCATGTAGGCGCTTTCGGCGAAGGTAAAACCGTGCAGGAGCCGATCGTTCAGCAGATCGAGCTCCGTGGTTAACTGCAGATACGGCTCGTAAACATTTCCGAGCGTGACGGCGGCACCACGCATGAGAAGCGGCGCACACCAATTTGCGCTTGGATCGCGCAACGTGCTCGCGCTGTAGGAATGGATGTGAACGGCGATCGCACCCGGGGTGAAGCGAAAGCCCGATTGCGTAAACGCGCCGCTAAGATGATCGGCATACCAACCGTAATACAGGGCGCAATCGCTGATCGGATAGCCGTCCGGAAACAGCTGCGGCGTGTCGTCAAACACTGCGGGCACACCGGCCTTGTGCAATTGCTGCAAGATTTCATTCATCCACTTGTCGCCGATTTGCAGTCCGCCGCTCGTGTTATGCGCGCCATCAATGAAGGCGCGGCCCCAGAGCCCGGTCTTTTCGGCCGCGATCGCGTCGGTGATCATCCCGCGAACGACTGCGGCAGTCGGCGCATCGAGCCGGCAGACGAGAAGAAGCGGCGCATCGCTGAATTCCGCGATCGAGCGGAAGTCGCGATAATATGGGTTGTTGAGGGCGCCGGAAATCTGGCGCGAGTAAATCCCGACTGTCGCGAGCTCGGAATCGACGGAGGAGTCATTGCGATTACCGATTGGTCCCTGCCCCGGGACGTCTCCTTCGTAACCGGTGGCGGCGCGAATTTTTAGCGGCACACCCTTGATGACGGCGACAAAACGCACGGTGCTGCTGAGCACTTTCTCGGTGCCATCGTCCCCACTTCGCGTTTTCCACCAATGCCTTTCCTTGAAGGCGGCTCGAACCGGCTCGGCAATCGTGCTGTCGTACTGGTCACGCGAAATTTCTTCTTCGCTCGAGCAGTCGAGCGCCACGAGATGATCGCGCGGAATGTTGCGCTTTTGCGCGTAGAACTTGGCGAGCTCGACCGAGTCCGGCGTGTTCTTATTAAAAAGAATGATCGTCGCGTCAGGCAGCGACTGCTCGCTCCGCGCCATTGCGGTCGCGAGGACAAAAGTCGCCAGCGCGACGATGCGTATCCGCATCATTGAAATTCCAGACGCAAACCGTCGTAGGCGATGCGCACATTTTTTGGTAGACGGGCCTCATCGGATTGCGCGAGCTCATGACTGATGTGCGTGAAATAAGTTTCGCGCGGTTGCACGCGCGCGGCGACTGCGATGGCCTGTTCGACGCTAAGATGCGTGGGATGCGGTTTGTCGCGCAACGCATCGACGATCAGCGCGTGCACTCCGTGAATTTTAGCGGCGATCGTGTCAGGCACCGCACTGCAATCGCTCAGGTAAGCGGCAAGTTTTTCGCCGCCCCGCGCCAAGAGATAACCATTTACCTCGGTGTTTCCGTGCGGCACCGGCAACGGCGTAATCGAAGTATTCCCAAGTTCGAAAGGGCCGTCGACGACATGCGGCTCCGGTTTCAAATAACCGGGAAATGGATTTAAGCCTTTGAAGGCAAACTCAAATACGCGCTGCAAATCGCGCATGGTATCGGCCGACGCATAGACCGGCATGGAACCGCGCGCGTGCGAGAATCGACGGAGGTCGTCGAAGCCCATGATGTGATCGGTGTGAGAATGGGTGAAGACCACGGCATCGACGCGCCGTATATCTGCGCGCAGCGCCTGCGTGCGAAAGTCAGTACCGGTGTCGACCACGAAAGAAGTCTCGGGCGTTTCGACGTAAATCGACGAGCGCAGCCGGGCGTCGCGCGGATCGCTGGATCGGCAAACATCGCAGTCGCATCCGATCATCGGCACCCCCTGCGAGGTGCCGGTCCCGAGGAATGTGACGGAAAGTTGAGCGTTGCTCATTGCATGCGGAAGATTCAAAAACGTCGCACTGTTCACCCGCAGCGATTAATCCTCAACCGATGCCGGCCGTTCTCAGTTTATTGCGGATCAAGAATCTCGCGCTCGTCGACGATCTCGCGTGGGAAATTGCGCCGGGATTCACCGCGATCACGGGCGAAACCGGTGCCGGAAAATCGATCATCATCGGCGCGCTGCAGCTGCTGCTGGGCGAGCGCGCGGACAAATCACTGATCCGAACCGGAGCCGACGCCTGCACCGTGGAAGGGCTTTTTTCGGGCAATTCGCTCGCCCCGCTGGGTGAGCAGTTAGCAGAGAGCGGTGTCGAGATGAACGGCGAGGAGTTGATTGTGAAACGTTCGCTCGCCCTAAACGGAACAAATCGCCAATTCATTAATGGATCGCCGACGACGCTGGCAGTTTTGAAGCAGCTGGGCGATGAGCTCGTTGATCTCCACGGACCGCACGATCACCAGTCGCTCTTGTCGCCGCAACGCCAGCTCGGTCTCGTGGATGCTTACGCGCATGCGACCGAGGCGCGCGAGAAGTTCGCCGCGAAATTTCGAGAACTGCAACAGCTGATCGGGGAGCACGCCGCGCTGGACACGGCCGAGACGGCGCGCGCGCAGGAGCTCGAGTTGCTTCGTCATCAGATATCCGAGATTTCCGCGGCAAATCTGAGCGCGGCGGAAGAAGAAGAGATCGAATCGCGCTACAAGCTGGCCAGCAGCAGTAAACGGCTCATCGAGCTTTCGAGCGGAATCAGCCACCAGCTTTCCGAGGATGATGCATCAATTCTAGCGCAGCTGGCCAACACGCAGCGCACGTTGCGCGAACTGGAGAAGATCGATCCCGCAATGGCGCAACTCTCGTCCGCGCACGCCGCCGCCGTCGTGGAACTGTCCGAGATTTCGCGGACGCTCAGCGCCTACGTCGAAACACTCGACCTCGATGCGCAACAACTGGCGGCGTTGGAACAGCGCGTTTCGCTCTTTGAATCGTTGAAGCGAAAATATGGCGGCGCTGTCGCCGACGTCATTGCCTTCGGTGAGCAGGCCGCAGAGCGAATGCGCAAAATCGAAGGACGTGACGCCGAGCTCGAGCGCTTATCGAAAGCGATTGCAGTCACGCGGGCGGAACTTTTGCAGATGGGCGAGGCGCTGCGAAAAATGCGCGTAAAGTCCGCGCCGAAACTCGTGGAAACGGTTCGTAAAAATCTGCGCGATCTCGGCTTCCGGCAATCGCAATTCGAAGTGCAGATGACGGCGCTCGATGAACCGCGAGCTGACGGGACCGATGCCGTTGAGTTGCTATTTTCGCCCAATCCGGGTGAGCCGTTCAAGCCACTGCGCTCGATCGCTTCGAGTGGTGAAATCTCGCGTTTGATGCTGGCGATTAAATCGGCGCTGGCCGCCCAGGATGCGATTCCACTTTTGGTGTTTGATGAGATCGACGCCAACGTCGGCGGCGAAATAGCGCACGCGGTGGGCGCCCGCATGCGCGAACTCGGTGAGGATCATCAGGTCCTTTGCATCACTCACCTTGCGCAGGTGGCTGCGGCGGCGACATCGCATTTCGTCGTGACGAAGGAAGTGGACGCTGGCCGGACGTTCTCGCGTCTGCGGGAAGTGAAAGGCAAAGCGCGCCGTGAAGAAATCGCGCGGATGCTTGGCGGAACGAGCGCGGAAGCGTTGAAACTCGCGGCAAGTTTATTGGCGCACGCGGAGGCTGGGTGAAAATTCGTTCCGGCTGGCCGGTGTCGGCCGCCAGAGCTATAAACTAGCCGTGCTTAATTACATCTGGCTCGCGCTTATCGTCCTCGCCGTCGCGATCGGCGGCGCCACGAACCATATCAAGGAGCTGACCGACGGTGCCTTCGACGGGGCGAAAACAGCGGTGACGATCGCCCTGGGTCTCGTCGGCATCATGGCGCTCTGGCTTGGGCTGATGCGGCTCGCGGAACGCGCCGGCCTGGTGCAACGCATCGCCCGATTTCTTCAACCGCTGCTGCGACGGCTTTTTCCGGACGTGCCAGCTGAGCATCCGGCCATGGGTGCGATGGTGATGAACATGGCGGCGAATATGCTCGGTCTGGGCAACGCGGCGACACCGCTCGGACTGCGCGCAATGCGTGACTTGGAAAGGCTGAATCCGCACCCCGGCACCGCCACAAATGCGATGTGCACCTTCCTCGCGATCAACACCGCATCAGTGCAGCTAATTCCAACAACGGCAATCGCGATTCTGGCCGCGGCTGGATCAACGCGACCGACTTCGATCGTGGGAACGGCGCTATTGGCGACGCTCTGCGCGGCCAGCGTAGCGATCATCACCGCGAAATTATTGGAGAAACTTCCGTGGTTTCGCGTCGACCAGCCAGAGACGCACGGCGCCGTGCTTTCGAATAACGAAGTTGCACCCAGCTTTGACGTTGAAACATTGTCGGAACCTCCGCGGAAGCCCGGTGCAATCGCAACCATCGCGATTTATGCGCTGCTGCTTTTCTTCCTCGCGCTCTTTGTTCGGCTGGTCTGGCCAGTGTTATTCGGCCAGGCGCTGCCGGAGAATGCCGGGAACGGCTTCGTCCGCAGTGTCAACGCGCTGTCGATTCTTGCGATCCCTTTTCTGCTGAGCTTTTTTCCGCTCTACGCCGCGGGGCGAGGCGTGAAAGTTTACGAGGAATTCGTGGAAGGAGCGAAGGAAGGATTCAACGTTATCCTGCGCATCATCCCATTTCTCGTGGCGATGCTGGTCGCGATTGGAATGTTCAAGGGTGCCGGCGGCATCGACCTGCTCACGCGTGCGCTCACCCCGATCCTGGCACCGCTGCACTTCCCGCCCGATTTATTACCGCTCGCCTTGATGCGTCCGCTGAGCGGTAGCGCTACGCTTGCGCTCCTGACGGACGTCATCCATCGGCTTGGACCGGAAAATATCGTGAGTCTGACCGCGGCGACGCTTTATGGCAGCACGGAAACAACCTTTTACGTCGCGGCGGTTTACTTCGGTTCCGTCGGCATAAAACGGACGCGTCATGCCATTCCAGCGGGGCTATTGGCCGATCTGACTGGAATTATTGCCTCGGTGATTATCTGTCGCGTGGTCCTCGGTTAGAGAATACCTAACGACTTTTGCATTTTTACCTCGCCAGCCGTCCCTCTTAAATTTTATCGTCCCCCAATCGGATGATTCAGCGCGACTATCTCATAATTGGAGCGGGCATTGGGGGCAGCAGTGTTTGTGAAGGAATTCGCAAACACGACAAACGCGGCTCGGTGACACTCGTCGGTGCGGAAACTTTTTACCCTTACAAAAGGTGGATACTCTCCAAGAGTTTCCTGCGCGAGAAGCATCCCGCGATGAAGAAAATGCCGACGCTCGACGAGCAGTGGTATCAGTCGCACAAGATCGAGGCGCGCCTCGGCACCACGGTGACGCAGGTGAATATCGACCGTCGCGTGGCGGTCCTTGGGAATGGCGAAAGTATCGAATTTAATAAAGCGTGTCTCGCGATGGGCAGCCGTCCGGCGCGGCCGATGGTGGCAGGGACGGCTCTCGGGAATGTGATTTATATGCGCAGCGTCCGCGACGCTCTCGCGCTGCGGGAAATGGCTGATCTCGAGAAGACGGTCATCGTCATCGGCGGCGGTCTGCTGGCCTGCGAGGTCGCGGCCAGCCTGCGTGGGATGAAAATGAAAGTGACGCTCATGCATCGCCACGAGTCCTTGCTAAATCGCTATCTGGATCGCGAAACCGGCACATGGCTCACCGGATATTTCGCCAAGCATGGAGTCACTTTGTTACTGAACGAAAGCCTCAACGGTTTTGAGGGCAAAACTGTCCTGCGCAACATCCAGACCAAAAGTGGTAATCGCGTTGCCGCCGGACTTGCGGTCGTGGCCTGCGGCGCCGAGCCGAATCTCGATCTTGTCCGCAACACGCCGTTATCGGGTCCGCACGGATCGCCTGTTACCGAATATTTGGAGACCGAAGAAAAAGGCATCTACGCGATTGGCGACCTCGCTTTCTACCCCGACCGGATCATGGGTGGCGTCCGCCGGCAGGCGCACTGGGAAAATGCACGCGAACAAGGCCTGGTGGCTGGTGCAAATATGACCGGCAAAAAGCGCCAGCGCTACGAACAGGTTCCCTACTTCTGGACGGAGATGTTCGACCTCCATTTTCATTTCGTCGGCGACTTCAGCCTGCAGCCAAGTCGCGTGGCCCTCGATGGGACCTACGCGAAAAAGAAATTCAAGGCGCGCTATTACCAGGGCGAGAAGCTTCGCGGCATCCTGATGTGCGGCGCGTCCGAGCGCGAAGTGGAGAACGCAAAAGGTGAACTCCGGACAGCGCTCGGGAAATAAGCGTCGCGCGCGCCAAAGTGCCGAAGAAACGGCAACGCGTATTTCGTCCCGCCGTCGCTGCGATCGTCAGCGATCGGCAAGGTTTCATTCTGGTGTGCGAACGCAGCGACACTGCGGGGGCATGGCAATTTCCACAGGGCGGCATCGATCAGGGCGAGTCCGCGCGCGACGCGTTAAAGCGCGAAGTATTTGAAGAGATCGGCTTGAAGCCGCAGAACTACCGGATCGGTAAAGTCGCCGGTCCATTCCGTTACCGCTTGCCCGATGGAATGAGAAAACAATGGTACCGTGGCCAGTCCCATCATTACTACATCCTGCGGCTGATTGGTGACCGACCACGCTTGAATTTCGGCGATGACGATCCTGAATTTCAGGATGCGCGCTGGATCAAGCCGCCAGACTTTCGCCTGAAATGGTTGCCGCCCAATAAGCGCGGCGCGTATCGCCGCGCGCTGGCCGCCCTCTTTGGTTTGCGGTTGAAATAAAGATATTTTGCCGTTGACGAGCTGCCGCGTAACGGGCACAAACCGTGCTGCCTGCCACAAGCCTTGCTGAAAATGTTGACCATCAGTTCCTTTGCCATCGCCTGCTTTGCAGTCCTCGGGTGTGTGTGGTGGGCTTGCGCGACGGACACCGATCAGACATAACATCGGCGAGGCTTATGCTTAACCAGGAGGACTTGAAGTGGATCGCAACCACTTCAACCGAGCTTAATTCGCTGCTGCAGCAGATTGCGCGTTACGCGGATCTGGCGCGCCAGCACAAAGGACAGCATGCTTATCTTGAGATGCTGAGCGATCGCGTCGATCAGGCGGCGAAGAATGCCCAATCGCTGTTCGATCGCGTGACCTCAGGCATAATGCGCGGGAGCGCCGCCGGGGCTAGTCAGGAAGAAAAAACACCCATCAGGAAATCGACCCCCTTAAGTGTCGTCCGCCCGGAAGAGGCGAAAACTGCGTCGGCCAAAAGTGAAAGTGCCGCGTCGGTCGAGAATGCAAAAGAGAACGGATCTCCGGCCGACATCCACATTCATAACGGGGCGGGCGGCAGAGAGCTCATCATGATCGTCGACGACGAGGCAGAAATCGCGGATCTCGCCTGCGAGATGTTGGCGGAGGAAGGCTACAAAGTCATCGTCGCGCGCGACGGTTTCGAGGCACTGAAAATTTACCAGAGCGCCAAGGCGCAAATCGGCCTCGTCATTCTTGATTTCTTTCTTCCCGTCATGGACGGCGATGCTGTTTTCGAAGAATTAAAAGCGCTGAATCCGAACGTGAACGTCGTCTTGAGCAGCGGGTTTGCCGAGCAAAGCAAAATCGGTGCGATGCTGGCGCAGGGTTTGCGCGGTTTTATCCCGAAGCCGTACAGCCGCGAGAAGCTTCTGGATCAGGTGCGACAGACCCTGGACGCGGCGCGGCGACCGCTCTAGCCCCGCTCCGGATTTCCCCGAAGCCGACCTGGCCTGCGCAGGGAAACACGCCGGCGTGGCACCAATTTAGCTTCTCATTGCGGCCGACCGCATGGCTCGCATTGATTCATTTTTCAAATTGATGTCTGAGCAGAAAGCCTCGGACCTTCATCTTTCAACTAACAATCCGCCGATGCTGCGGATTAATGGTGAACTCGTTCGCGTCGATTATCCGCCGCTCAAGAACGACGAATTGAAGTCGATGGTCTATGAGATTGCCCCCGAAGGTAAAATCAAACTCTTCGAGGAAACGTCGGATGTCGATTTCGGCTACGAAGTGCCGGGAGTGGCTCGATATCGCGCGAACTTTTTCCAGCAGAAATACGGCATCTCGGCGGTGTTCCGCCTGATTCCGTCAAACGTCCTCACCGTCGATGACCTCGAGCTTCCGTCGGTCCTGAAAAAGTTTCCTCTGCTCAAGAAAGGCCTTGTCCTCGTCACCGGGCCGACCGGTTCGGGCAAATCCACGACGCTGGCGGCCATGATGGACTACGCGAATCTGCATCGGCACGACCACATCATAACCGTGGAGGATCCGATCGAGTTTGTTCACCGCAGCCAGAATTGCCTTGTGCAGCATCGCGAGGTTGGCATTCACACCCGTTCCTTCGCCGCCGCCTTGCGCGGAGCCCTGCGCGAGGACCCGGATATCCTGCTCGTGGGAGAAATGCGCGACCACGAGACGATCGAGCTCGCCCTCACCGCCGCGGCCACCGGTCACCTTGTTTTCGGAACGCTGCACACTTCCAGCGCAGCGAAAGCGGTCGATCGTATCATTGACGTTTTTCCAACGAATCAGCAGAACCAAATTCGCGCCACCCTTGCCGAATCGTTGAAAGGCGTGATTGCGCAGAATCTCTTCAAACGCATCGACAAACCGGGACGCGTGGCCGCACTCGAAATTCTCGTGGTCGACATGGCGATCTCAAACCTCGTGCGCGAGGCCAAGACGCACCAAATCCCGGGCATGATTCAGGTCGGTAAAAAAAAGGGCAACCAACCGCTGGACGACGCGATCATGTCGCATCTCCGCGAAGCCCGGATCTCACCCGAGGAAGCGTACGACAAGTCGATCGACAAAAAGAAGTTTCGGCCATTCCTCAAAAATCCTCCTGAAGATACCTCTGAAGAAATTTAAGCGATGAGACTTCCCGATCTCGACAAGATCCTGACAGCGATGCTGAAGACGTATGAGGGCATCTCCGATTTTAACTTTTCCGTCGGTCACCCGCTCCAAGTGGAAGACTACGGCGAATTACGCCCCGTCTTCGTCGATCCTCCGATCGAGGCGCTTACGCCCTTCCAGACCGAGCAGATTGCGCTCAGCCTGATCCAGGGTAATCCGCGTTTGATTTACGATTATCTAACCGGCGGTTCGTGCGATTGCAGCTACTCGTTGAATGAAGAAGCCCGCTTTCGTGTGAACATTTTCCGTCAGCGCGGAAATTTCGCCATTGTCATGCGCCGACTCGAGGGACAGGTCCCAAGCGTCCGGTCTCTCGGATTGCCTTCCATTATCCAGCAAATCGCGCGCGAAAAAACCGGTCTCGTCCTCGTTACCGGAGCCACCGGAAGCGGCAAAACCACTACGCTGGCGGCGCTGCTCAACGAGATTAACGAAACTCAGCCGGTCCACATCGTTACGCTCGAGGACCCGATCGAATTCGTCCATCCGACGCTCAAGGCAACTTTTAACCAGCGCGAGCTCGGCCAGGATTTTAATAACTATCCGAACGGCCTGCGCGCGGCTCTACGTCAGGCTCCGAAAGTGATCCTCGTGGGTGAAATGCGCGATCGCGCCACCGTCGAGGTTGCACTCATGGCTGCGGAAACGGGGCACCTTGTGCTCAGCACTCTGCACACCGTCGATGCCGGCCAGTCAATTAACCGTATCCTCGGCTTGTTTTCGCTGGGTGAAGAACAGCAACTTCGGACGCGTCTTTCCGATGTGCTGCGCTACGTCGTCAGTCAGCGACTCGCTCCCAAGGTTACTGGCGGACGCCAGTTGCTCACCGAAATCATGGGCAATAATTTGCGCACCAAGGAGACCGTCGCGCTTGGCGAGGGTGAACATAGAGGCTTCTACGAAATCATCGAGGCCAGTTCGCAGCTTGGATGGATGACATTCGATCAATCCATTCTCGCGGCCTACGAGAGCGGATGCATTTCCGAAGATACCGCGCAATTATTTGCCACCCGCAAAGGTCGTGTCAGCCGCGGCATCGATCTCATCCAAAAAGCGCGCGGCGTCGATGCTGACCTTGATTCCGGGCTGAGGCTCGATGCGCCCGTCAACGCCTTCCGCTAGTTATGGAACAGGAAATTAACGACATCCCGTTTTTCGACATCGGCGACAACACCGCGCTGGTCTGCGTGGATCATCAGCAATATCAAAAGCTGGTTGTGCCGCAATTGATCGACCTGAGCTACAAAGTCCACCTGGGATTATATGAAGAGGACGTGCTGCTAAAGCTGCGTACTTATGCCTACAACGTCGTCGTTATTTACGAGAACTTTAAAGGCGCGACGCTCGCATCGAATCCAATTCTTCGTGAAATGATCCGTCGGCCCGGCTCCCAGCGGCGCGAGCATTTTGTGGTGCTTCTCAGCCATCGTTTTGCCACGAACGACGCCATGAGCGCATTCGTGCAAAGCGTCGATATGATTGTGAACATCGCCGATCTTGCGAACTTCAAGCCGGTGCTGAGACGCGGCACCACCCAACATCGCGAGCTCTACCACCCTTTTCAGCAGACCCTGAAACAGGTGCAGGCGATCTAGTCGCGTGCGAGTGTTGCGCGTGTCTGACACGCGCTGCGATCCGAATGATGATTCTGAGACGACCAACCGTCGAACGATGAGCATGAAGCCTTTGGATTGGGTGGAATTTAAGTGGGACCTCGCATCCGCGCCCGCTGCGCAGGAGCC
>JBBQHM010000034.1:0-20418 GCA_038323965.1 Chthoniobacterales bacterium
GCTATTTGAACCGGCTTTCCGACCTTTGCTGGCTACTGGCCCGTTACGTCGATAACCTCGGGAAAACAAACGCCCAGCGAGCGCGGTAGGAGGAGAATTCCGTTTGCCTTTGCGGTTAGCTTATACCATGTTCGCCGTCCGCCGTTCCCGTCGGTTCGGCGTTTTTATTTGATGAATACGACAGAGTTATTGCCCGAGCTTCTGGAAGCCGGTGTTCACTTCGGTCACCAGACGAAACGCTGGAACCCGAAAATGCGGCCCTTTATTTTCGAGAAGCGCAACGCGATCTACATCATCAACCTCGATGAAACGGTAAAGCAGCTCGAGAAGGCGACGGAATATCTCGCGGATGTCGCTCGTAAAGGCGGTAAGATTTTGTTCGTCGGTTGCAAGAAGCAGGCGCAGGAAGCGATTAAGGAAGCAGCCGTCGCCTGCGGCCAGTTCTACGTCAATCAGCGTTGGCTCGGCGGCACCCTCACGAATCTGACCACGATTCGTAAAAGCATCGGTCGCTTGAAATACATTGAGGAGATCGAGCAGTCGCCTGAGTACAAGAAGATGGGCAAGCAGGAACTTGCGGCCTTGAATCGCGAAGGAGTGAAACTGCGCCGAAATCTTGATGGCATCCTCGAAATGGGGTCGTTGCCGACTGCGATGGTGATCATCGATACCCCACGCGAGCAGAATGCGGTAAACGAAGCGCGCCGCTTAAATATTCCAATCGTTGCGATCGTCGACACCAACGCGGACCCGGAAGTCATCGACTATCCGATCGCGGGCAATGACGACGCCATCCGCGCGATTCGCGTCATGCTCCAAAAACTGGTGGACGCGATCGTGGCAGCGACAGGCGAAGCGCGCTCGCGCGAGCAGGTCGAGATGGCCGGCGTTTCGGCTTAGTTAGTCAACTTTTCCGCGCGGAGCTAACGCGCGCATTCAATTTCATTCCGATGTCAATCAATCCTCAATTAGTAAAAGAGCTCCGCGACAAAACCAACGCGGGCATGATGGACTGCAAACGTGCCCTGACGGAAGCCGCGGGCGATTTGCAGAAGGCCGAGGCAATTCTCCGGACCAAGGGGATTGCCAGCGCGAATAAGAAGTCATCGCGCGCAACGAAGGAAGGAATTGTTGCTTCCTACATCCATCTACAGGGAAAAGTTGGTGTGTTGCTCGAGGTAAATTGCGAAACGGATTTCGTGGCCAAGAATGATAACTTTCGCGCGTTCGTGAAAGACGTCACGCTCCACATTGCCGCAGCGCATCCGCTCTTTGTGAATCGCGATGAAGTTCCGGCGGAAGTTATCCGGGGCGAACGCGAGATCTACGAAGCGCAGGTCAAAGGCAAACCGGAAAACGTCATCGGCAAGATCATCGAGGGGAAGGTCGATAAATATTACAGCACCGTCTGCTTGATGGAGCAGGGGTTTATCAAGAATCCTGATGTCACGATCAAGGAGCTTGTGAACACAAAGATCTCGGAGCTAGGCGAAAATATCGTTATTCGTCGATTCACGAGATATCTCGTTGGCGAGCCCGTTGGCACATCACCGATAACCGCACCGGCCGCGGAAGAAGCGGCTGCGTTGTAGTTAGAAGCGTTTTCGCAGTCCGGCACACGCACAGCGTCACGCTGCTGCGTTTCTTGTTTGCAGCGCGGCATTTCGTCGCGTGCGAGGGGCTCCGCCTCTGCAACATCTAAGGGAAAATATTATGAAATTGGATTCGTTAAACACACTGCTCGAAGAAGAACTGAAAGACATTTACAGCGCGGAGAAACAGCTGCTCAAAGCACTGCCGAAGATGGCGAAGAAAGCATCGACGCCTGAACTGCGTGACGCATTCGAGCAGCATCTTGCCGTGACGCGCCGCCAGGTTGAGCGGCTCGAGGACGTTTTCGCCGAATTGGGAAAAACGGCGAAGAGTAAAACCTGCAAGGCGATGAAGGGCCTGATCGAAGAAGCGGCCGAGATGATGGAAGAAGATGCCGAAGAATTCGTGATGGACGCGGCACTGATCGGCTGTGCGCAGAAAGTTGAGCATTACGAGATCGCGACCTACGGGACCTTGCGAACCTGGGCGGAACGCGGTGGCCACACGCGCGCGGCGAAACTTCTAAAGGAAACTCTTCTGGAAGAGCACGCGGCCGATAAATCGCTGACTACGCTCGCGGAGAGCATGGTCAACGAGGAGGCCACGACAGGTAGTCGCGTCCGTAAACGCCGCTAAATAATTGCTCGAAACGCCACCGGAGTCCGCGCGATTTCGGTGGCGTCTTCGTATTCAGGAGGGACAACTTTTCGGCGACAGGCATGGGATTAGACCGATACAAAGCGAAGCGCGATTTTGCAGTTACGGCGGAGCCGAGCGGTGGGAAACCGCGCCCGAAGGCGGTTAAGGGGGCTTCACGTTTCGTGATTCAAAAGCACGATGCCTCGCGACTCCATTATGATTTCCGTCTTGAGATGGACGGCGTTCTAAAATCGTGGGCGGTCCCCAAGGGACTTCCGTGGGGGAAAGGGGAGAAGCATCTCGCGGTTGAAGTGGAAGACCATCCCGTCGAATACGCGACCTTCGAGGGAATTATTCCGGCAGGCCAGTATGGCGGCGGGACCGTGATGTTATGGGACCGCGGCGACTATTACGTCTTCGGCGAGAACCCGATGGAAGCGTTGAAATCCGGGCGGATGCACATCGTGCTCGATGGCAAGAAAGCGAAAGGGGAGTGGGCATTGATTCGCACGCGGATGGATGCCGGTAAGCCGCAATGGCTTTTGCTGAAAAGCGGGAAAGACGCGAAACCTATTTCAAAAAAGCGGGATGACGAATCAGTCGTAACCGGGCGGGCAATGGTAAAGATCGCGCAAGAGCGGAACGCCACGTGGCACTCGAATCGAGATTCATCCGATAAGAGCTCTTCCCTGCGCGATCGAATTAGGTCGCGCGTAAAGACGACGCCGGTGAAAAAGAAATCTGCGCCGCGACAAGCGCGCAAAGCGCTGGCCGACCTGCCGAAAGCGAAACTACGCTTTATCGAGTCGATGAAGCCAAAGCTATTGGAGAGTCCGCCCACCGGCGGCGATTGGCTCTACGAACTGAAGTTCGATGGTATCCGCGCGCTGGCGCTGAAATCAAAAAACGGGGTGAAGTTAATTTCGCGAAACGGAAATGACCTCAATGCGAGGTTTCCGGAAATCGCGACCGCGCTTTCCGAGCTCGACGCTGACGAATGCGCCATCGATGGCGAAGTGGTCGCGCTTGATGAGAAGGGTCGCTCATCGTTTCAACTCCTGCAGGCGCGTGAGATGGGAGGAAAAGCGGCGCCGCTCTATTTTTACGCGTTCGATCTGCTCCAACTTGATGGCCGCTCGACGAGCGGGTTGCCTTTGCAGGAACGAAAACAACTACTCGAAGAAGTTGTTCGAAACGCAGAGGACGCCGTCCGATTTTCTGGTGAGATCGGCGGCAGCGCGGAGAAGCTGCTGGTGGAAGTAAAACGGCGCGGGTTGGAAGGGATCATCGGAAAGCAGCGCGACTCCATTTATGAACCGGGCCGGCGCAGCGGGGCGTGGATCAAGTTGAAGTGCGTGAACGAGCAGGAATTCGTCATCGGCGGATACACGCCGCCGGCTGGTTCGCGAAAAAACTTCGGCGCGGTGCTAGTCGGCTACTACGAGGGAAAAAATCTCCAGTTCGCCGGCAAAGTGGGAACCGGTTTTAATGCGCGCACGCTGGCTGCCGTGCATAAGGCGTTGCATAAAATCAGCCGCGACACGTGCCCCTTCGCCGATTTACCTTCGCAGCAGGGCGGTAAATGGGTCCAGGGCATTACACCGGGCGCGATGCGGAAATGCACCTGGGCGGATCCTGTTCTTGTGTGCCAGGTAAAGTTCGCGGAATGGACGCGCGACGCGAAACTGCGTCAGCCTGTGTTCCTCGGTTTGCGCGACGACAAAAAGGCAAAGGAAGTGCGCCGCGAATCGTCGCAAGCCCAGGCATCGGTTACTTGTAGCGCTTGCCGTGCT
The DNA here is from genome assembly GCA_038323965.1 of Chthoniobacterales bacterium. GTDB lineage: Bacteria > Verrucomicrobiota > Verrucomicrobiia > Chthoniobacterales > UBA10450 > JBBQHM01. The sequence goes on from JBBQHM010000034.1 coordinate 4,026, forward strand.
TGATCACGAGATCGACGCGTTGCAGCAGATCGATGTAACGCAGCGCGTCGCCTTTCACGGCAATAATATCGGCGAACTTGCCCTCGGTGATTGAACCGTAATCTTTATCGACTTTCATCATCACGGCTGGCCAATAAGTCGCGGCGCGAATTGCGGTCATCGGATCGACCCCGAGTTTATTGACCCACGCATCCAGCTCTCGCCAGGTAGAGCTGTTGTGAAATTTCATCGGGATGCCGCTGTCGGTCCCGATTAAAAGCACCACGCCGCTCTCCTGCAGTTGGTGAAATTTCTTATCCACGGTCAGCGCACGCATCGGCGTAATTTGATAGTAACTGAGCTGACCAGGATGACGGAGTGACTGCTTGATGTCTTCCATGATGTCTCTCGGGACGTCGAGTTCCGCGGCGGGATCATCCAGTTGTTCGGGATTTTTGATGAGGTCATCGTAATTCAGGAAACCTTCAATGGTGGGGCACCAGTAGAGGGGACCGAGGCTCATCTTTGCCGTGCGCTCTGCAATCCCAGCTCGAATGTCAGCTGGATATTCCGGCGACGCGGCGAGGCCGGTGTGCTCGAAGTCGTCCACGCCGGCGGCAAGACCGCGTCGAATTTCGTCTGGTCGATGGGCATGTGCGACGACAGGCAGTTTGCGCGCGTGCGCCTCGCTCACGACGGCCTGTACTTCTTCCATCGTCATCAAGTCCTGATCGATCAACTTGACGATGTTCACGCCCGCATCGGCAATCTGTTTCACCTTCGCGCGCGCGTCTGCTGCACCTTTGATGCCCCAGCGAAACGCCTCTGTTCCGGGATAGGGTTCGTGCTGGAGGAACGGTCCCGCGACGTAAAGAGTGGGGCCGGGAATCTCGCCGCGATTGATCTTGTCGCGGACGGCGATGCTATCTTTTAAAGGTGCGCCGAGATCGCGTGCGCTCGTGATTCCAGCCATGAGGAGCTGGTGAGCGGCGGCCGGCATGATCTCCGAGGTGAGTCGATCGAGGTAAGTTTTGTCCCAATGTTCGTAATCGCTATGCCCGAGCAGCATCGTGTGGACATGGCAATCCCAGAGGCCGGGTAGCACCGTCATTCCTTCCGTAGATATAATCTCGGCATCCGGCGGCATGGTGATTGAACCCACCGCGCCGACAGCGGTGATGCGTTCGCCTTCCAGCAGAATGACGCTGTTCGCCAGCGGCGGCCCGCCGAAGCCGTCGATTAGTCTCCCGCCCACCAGCGCCACGGGGCGTGCCGGCGCAGAAGCAACGAACGAAGCGATCAACAGGAAAATGCCGGCAAAAGATTTCATGCGACGACGATAAGGCGGGGCGGATTGTTAAAACAAGTTGAAGCGCAGAGATAATCAGCTTGTTGCCGACGACGTCGCGTCAATATTGCTCTCATGAAAGCCAAGGTGTTCGTGACTCCCAAGGCAGCTGTGCTTGATCCGCAAGGGGCGGCCGTGCGTGATGCGATGCGTCATCTCGGAATGGCCGAAGTCGAAAGCGTGCGCATCGGAAAATATCTGGAGCTTGAGATCGGCGCCGGCGGCAAGGAGGTCGAAGAACGATTGCACCAGCTTTGCCGGGATCTGCTTTCGAATCCTGTGATCGAAGATTACCGACTTGAGGTTGCGTCTACTCCATGAAAACACTCCGCTATTTTTTTTGTGTCGTCCTGCCACCGGTTGCGGTCTTGATGACCGGTCGCATCGGCAGTTTTCTACTGAGCCTTCTGCTGACGCTCCTCGGCTGGATTCCTGGGGTGATTCACGCCTGCCTGGTGGTGAATGATTATCACGAAGAGCAGCGCATTCGGAAACTTCGATGAAGTTCGCCGTTATTCAGTTTCCTGGTTCGAACTGCGATCAGGATTGTCTGCGCGCGGTGAATTCGATCGAGGGATTGCGCGGAGAATACGTTTGGCACAAGCAAACTTCGTTGCAGGGATTCGACGCCGTTGTTTTACCGGGTGGTTTTTCCTACGGCGACTATCTCCGGTGCGGCGCGATCGCGCGGTTTTCGCCGATCATGACCGCGGTCACGCAAGCGGCGCGCGAGGGGATGTTGATCATGGGAACGTGCAACGGCTTCCAAGTCCTCTGCGAAGCTGGTTTACTGCCCGGCGCGCTCGTGCGAAATCGTGACCAACGATTTATCTGTGAGATGGCGAGCTGCCGGGTGGAAGTGAGCGACTCACCATTCACCCTCGGCCTTCCGCAGGGAACGATATTGCGGTTGCCTATCGCACATGGAGAAGGGCGTTACTTTGCGGAGCCTGAAACCCTCGAGGAACTAAATCGGAATCGACAAGTGATCCTTCGCTATGCCGATTCCAATCCCAATGGGTCGATGGAAAGCATTGCGGGTATCTGCAATCCGGAGCGCAATGTTTTCGGGCTGATGCCGCATCCTGATCGAGCTAGCGACGTCCGACTTGGCAGCGGCGATGGTCGATTGATTTTCGAGGCAATGGCGTTGGCAATTACGCGTAGAAGTAGTCGAGCGGCATAGACGACAAGGCTCCTCCGTCCCGGCATCGGAGCGGTTGAAAGTGGCGGTGAACGCCTGAAAGTGGCGCGGAGAAAATGCCGCCCTCGTCGGAATGTTAGAGACGAATTGGGTTTAAGCGCCCATTGCTTCGGATTTGACCGAAATCGCGGATGTCTAACGAAACGAACTTTTAGAAACTTGGTGTAATCGCCAGTGACACAACTGTTCGAATTATTTACACATTTATGAGTGCCGACTATGACGCTTCCCTCGTAAACACCTGATGGCATCTGCGTTGCTAAAGACAGGAGTAGAAAACCTCACACACCTATGCTCCTTCAAAAAACACTTCACATGAACCAGTCCCTCTCTGAGTGCAAAGCGCGCTTGGCGAGCATCCATTCGTATCGTCGTCAATTTTTGATGGTGACCAAAGCGACCGTTACTTCGTCGAAAACCGTCGACTTCAGTTTCCGCGGCCCGATTGGCTTCGAGGCGCACACTGTCCTGATGACAAGTGACCAGTCCACACCTGAAGAATTCGCCTTCGAGTCAGTGGGCGGAAATATCGATCTTCTCGGGATCGTCGCCTTTAATGAAGTTCGTGCTGGCTGCACCGAAGTGACGCTGGCCGTTCATTACGATATCAAGAATAGGTTCTTCTCATGGCTCGACCGCCAGCTCCATTTTGTGGATGCGTTTGTAAATTCCGAATTGCGCAGCGTGCGCTCCCACTTTGAAGGAGTGGCCGCGCAATACGTCGAACGCGTTCCGATCATGCCGATGCTTGAGACGGCGACGGCTTAAGTCCAATCTTCATTCCACAGGCGGGCTCGCGACGAAAGTTGCGGGCCCGCTTTGTTTACTTGTTGGAAATGCGAACGGCGCGAGTCTTGTCGAGTCGCAGCACACTTCCCTCATTGAGTGTGACCTGCAGTTTCGGATCCGAAATCTTTTCTCCGTCGAGCTGCACGCTTCCCTGGCTCACTAGTCGCCGAGCATCGCTCTTCGATCTCACGATTCCACATAGCGCGAACGCCTCGACCACAAGCGCGACGATATCGCCAGTACTCGCTGGAAAATGCGGGAGCTCAACGTCAGAAAGCCGCCGCTCGGTGAATCGCGCGTTCCATTCATCCAGCACGCGCTGCGCCTCCGCCCGTGAGTGATAGGTCGCGGTGATCTCCTGCGCCAGCTGCTTTTTGGCATCGAGCGGATGATGATCCGGCGCAACCTCACGGCCGAGTAGGAGTTGATAGTAGCGCTGCATTAATCCGTCCGAGATGCTCATCAGCTTGCCGAACATTTCCTGCGGCGGCTCCGCTACCCCAATGTAATTCGCGAGCGATTTGCTCATTTTCTTCGTGCCGTCGAGCCCTTCCAGGATCGGGGTCAGTAAAACAACCTGCGGAGCCTGTCCCTCCTGCTTCTGCAAATCGCGGCCCAGCAGATTATTAAACAATTGATCAGTGCCGCCGAGTTCCACATCCGCCCGCACCATTACCGAATCCCACGCCTGCATCATGGGATATTGAATCTCATGCGCGTGAATTGCGTGCGCACTGCTCATCCGATTATGAAAATCTTCGCGCTGCAACATCTGCTGGAGCGTCACCCGGCTATTGAGACGCAGCACATCCTCGTATGTCATCTTCCGGAACCACTCGCCATTGAAGACGACTTCCGTCCGGTCGGAATCGACAACCTTGAATGCCTGTGCGCGATACGTCTCCGCATTCGCGAGGACCTCCTCGCGGGTCAATTGCGGCCGGGTCCTCGAGCGTCCGCTCGGGTCCCCAACCATGGCAGTGAAATCTCCAACGATCAGGACCGCGGTGTGCCCAAGTTCCTGGAACTGCCGGAGTTTGTGAAGCGCAATGGTATGTCCCAGATGAATGTCCGGACTGGTGGGATCGACCCCAAGTTTCACGCGCAGCGGGCGATTGAGAGCGAGCTTGGCGATTAACTCGGCCTCGCTGACGATCTGCGCTGCGCCCACCTTTAATTGCGCGAACGTCTCGGAGGGATCCATCGCGGTGAGCTTAGGAACAGCCACGCGTCACGACAACCGACTATTTGTTCTTGTTCAGAAGATCGCGCACTTCGTCGATTGTCATCGGGTGGCTTTGCGCACTGAGCGCCTTCTGGCTTTTTCCACGCGCCTCGAATTTTGCGGTGTGAAATTCGCGCTGCTTGCTCTCCTTTTTCGTATTGTAAGCGAGCGAATTGAGGCGCGAACGATTCGTCGGAAACGTCGAGTCCGCCAATTTGTTCCGCGATTCAATAAAGGCGGTCGACCGTGCGGGACGAAAACTGGATGTGTTCGCATTGGACGTGGCCACTTGGCGACTGCCAGTGAAGTTTTTAGCGAGTGCGTGATCACGAAAATAAAAGTCGCGCACGCTGGCGTGTTTCGATTCTGACAAGCTTCGGCCGGAGAATTTTTTGTCCTGCTCCTCACTCCGCAATTTCATGTTGGGACGAAGCAGTCGATCGATCAGCTTCGTCTCCTGCTCTTGCGCCTCAGCGGAAGCCGCTATTGCAGCAATGAAGAAGAGGAAGAGCCACTTGCATCGCATCGCCGTATCCTGCGCGTGGCGCCGCCGACGGCCAAGTTATTTGTGCAGCAAGACAGAAAAGTTTCTTCATAAAATAGCTTCGGCATCGTCGTGTGAACCGAACGTATCTGCGTTCGCGCAAAGTTGCCGTTTGGTGTTCGTTGCGCAGTGGAAATTGCTGGCCCAAACGACGAGGTATTCATGCAAGAGGCCTTGCGCCTCGCCGAGAAAGCTCGTACCGCCGACGAAGTTCCGGTCGGCGCGGTCGTGGTGCGCGATGGCCGGGTCATCGCACGTTCCTGGAACCAGGTGGAATGGTTAAAAGATGCAACAGCACATGCTGAGATGCTCGCAATCACGCAGGCCGAGGCCGCCGTTGGTGACTGGCGGCTTTCTGATTGCGATCTTTACGTCACCAAAGAACCCTGCGTGATGTGCGCCGGCGCTTTGGTGCACGCGCGCGTTCGCCGGGTAATTTTCGGGTGCGCGGACGAACGGAGTGGCGCGGGCGGCGGTCTCTTAAATCTTCTTCAGCACGAATCGTTGAATCATCGTTGTGAGATTACGAGCGGTGTTTTAGCGGAATCATGCGCATCGATCCTGCGAGATTTTTTCCAGCGGCGGCGGAACGCCGGCAAGGCAGTCTAACGTAGGGTTTACAGCGTCTGCTTATCGGCCGCCTGGACGTTGTCGTGCCAGCGGAAAGCTTCCCGCAAGAGTTCGCGCGCGGAACTTACGCCGAATTTCTCTTTCACCCGCGCGAAGTAAACTTGGACGGTTTTCGGAGAGAGATTCATACGTTCCGCAAGTTCGGTGGTGCTGAGCCCCTGACCGATCCCTTCGAAAACCTGAAGCTCGCGCTCACTCAATATCTCGACGGCTGACCTCGCCGACTTAGGATTGCCCAGTTTGCCCGCGATCGAAGCCATGACGCTATCGCTCACAAACACCTTGCCCTGCAAGACGCGCCGGATGGCAATGAGTAGTTGGTGGGAGCTATCGCTTTTCATAACGTAACCACGCGCGCCGGCGCGGAGAGCGCGTTCGGCATAGGTCATTTCATCGTGCATCGACAAAACGAGAACCGGTATTTCAGGATGCTGCAGGGCAAGCTCTTTCAGTAGCTCGAATCCTGATCCGTTGCGCAGCGAAAGATCGGCGATCACGACGCACGGAGGTGCCAAATTAATATCTGCCAACGCCTGTGCTACGTCCCCAGATTCCCCGGACACTGAGAGGTCTTTCTGCTGACTGATCAAACTGCGTAATCCATCACGGACGACCTGATGATCGTCGACAACGTAAATTTTCCGCTTGTCGCTCATGCGTCAGGCCAGCGGAAGTCGACCCTTAACCACAGTGCCGGAGACGCCACTCGTCACATCCAGACTGCCACTCGCCAATTGTGCCCGTTGTTTCATGATTCGCAGGCCAATCCCGTCGCCGTTGACTGAGTCGACGGAAAAGCCTTTGCCGTCATCCTTGACGGTGAGATTCAAGGTAGACTCGCGTGAAGTTAACTCGATCGAAATATTTTGCGCAGAGCCGTGTCTTACTGCGTTCATCAGAGCCTCGTTCACAATCCAGTAGACATGAGTGGCCGTTTCTTTGCTGACAGGAACCGCGAGCTTCTCGCTCACCTCGCACCTGATATTACTCTGCCGCGAAACTTCCCGGGCGAGACTGGACACGGCTGAGGCAAGACCATCGTCCTGCAACTCAAAGGAAAACAGACCGCGCGCTACTTCACGGGCGAGATTATTCGCGCGATTTACGAGATCTACCACGCGCTGCGCTGCGCTCGACACGTCGCAATTTCCAGCGGCAATTTCGTTGGCTACACCTTGCGCGATCAGGCTTGTGCCGGTGAGATGTTGGCAAAGATTATCGTGCAACTCGCGACCGACGCGATCGCGTTCACGCTCGGCGACGGCGACGATTTCGCTTTCCAGTTTTTTGCGCGCGGCGAGTTCACTGTTCAGCGCTGCCGTGCGTCTTTCCACCCGCAGATGTGTTTCCAGTAACGCGTTTCGCAGGGAAGCCAAGGTTGTCGCAAAAATGGCGTAGGCCAGGAATCCCGTGGCGACGTTCCACGTTAGCACGTGCGGAATTCCGGCCATGATATCCGCTGCCACCCAGGCCGCGACGCTGGCGGCCGCTATCGCTATTCCCCACGTGATGTTTTTAAACCACGTCATCGCGGCAATGGGCGCGAGATAAAACAGCGCCAGCGATGTTTCGAAGCCTGAGATAAAATCAACTACTCCAATGGCCGCGACAACCAAGAGGCAGGCGGGGAGAAGTAAAAGGAAGGGCGGGACGCGACGCATCGATGGAGGGTCAGCCATCAGTTAAATTTTTCTTTGAGGCTGACCAACAGTATTCAGCTCTGGCGCTCTACCAAACGAATCTCTCCTAATGGCGCGAAGGGAAGTGGCTGCCTCGCAAGGACTCGAACCTTGACAAAGAGATCCAGAATCTCTCGTGCTACCATTACACCACGAGGCACTCGGGAGCCGCGGAAGCTAAGGTAAAATGCTCTTACCGCAAGTTGGGGAGACCTGAATCAACCAATCGACAGCTCGGTGCCTTCAGCCGCAGCTTCGACCTTGAGGCTGCCACCTGCCTGAGCGACGATGCCGCGGGCGACCGCAAGCATGTGATCGATCTCATCGTCAGCACGATTTGGATCGTGGTGGAATAACATCAGGCACTTCACTTCGGCATCGAGTGCGAGTTGGACCACACTGGTCAGCGAACCGTGACCCCATCCGATTCTTTGCGCGTATTCCTCATCGGTATATTGCGAATCGAGGATCAGCAGATCCACCCCACGAAGAAAGTCGACCAGGTCGGCGCGCTCGACTCGTGGGTCGGTTTTTAATCGTCCATCGGAAGAGGAGTAATCGCCGGATCGATTAAAGAACGCATCGAGCGGCTCGTTGTCCGGAAGGAAGGCCAAAGATGTATTGCCATTATAGATGCGATATCCAACGCAGACTCCGGGATGATGCAGGAATTTTGCGCGGACGCGGGCGGTACCGACTTTGAAATCCATCGTATCTGGCTGGTGGACGCTGATTTTGCCGGCCAACTGCTGGAAGTTGATTGGAAAAAATGGTGACGACATCTGACTGGTGAGCGTCTCCGTGAGGGAAGAGTGCGTGGCGTCGAAGCCGAAAACGCGGATTTCGTTCTTCGCTTCGTAGGCGGGTGCAAAGAAAGGAAGGCCCTGGATGTGGTCCCAATGCGGGTGCGTCAATAGCAGCGAGAGCTTGATCGGATGACTGCCAAACTCTGCGTCCAGGGCGTTGCCGAGGGGACGAATTCCCGAGCCTGCGTCCAGGATAAAAATCTGGTCGTCCGTCCGCACTTCCACGCAGGTGGTATTTCCGCCGTAGCGCAGCGTCTGCGAGCCCGGGACGGGGATGGAACCGCGCACCCCCCAGAATTTGACCTTCGTCATGGCCGACGATTTCCGTTGCATAGCTGGATGCGGCCGACTCTTACATGCAGAGTCGATGCAACCAAGCGCTTTCGGCGCTGGCACGCTATTGGCAAGTGGCACAGGCCATGGATAAGAACATCTTCCATGCCGCTCCGATGTACAAAAAAAGGCCACCGCGATGCCGCGGTGGCCTTTTCGAAAACAATGAAGCGTTAGCCCTGCTTCTGCCGGCGGCGGAGAAGCGAACTTACCATTCCGATTGCACCGATACCGCAAACCCCTACGAGAGGCGCGAGCGCGGACATCTCTGGCACTGGGACGGCAAGGATACCGGTGTTATTAATAGCTGTCCCGGCGAATGGGCCTGAGCTGCGGGTTCCGTTGCCGCTGAAATAGCCGGAGCGGAGCTGGTCGGTATTCGAGTTGATACTGAACGTACCGAGACTCGACGGTCCGACAATCGCCGTGCCAGTGTATGTGAACGTAACGTTGAAGAGCGATGCGCTGTCAACCGGTAACTGGTCCGATGGGGTTACGCCGACGAGTGCAGTCGTGTAGGCCCAGCCAGCCGGAGCCGTCACGACGGTTGGGCTGATGCTGCTGAAGTCATAAATCGTGAAGTAATTACCAGTCACTACCGTTTGATCGGTGGTCACGTTCGCGGTGTAATTCCAAGTAAATGCGCTGCCGCTCGGTGTAATGCCCGAAAGCGTTGGAATGATGTTTGCGTTTGCGGTGAAAGCCAAAGCGCTCGCTAATAGACCTAGTAAATATGATTTCTTCATGGTTTTTGTGGTAAGTGATGACCAGTAAATCAAACTTGAGTCGCAAGGTCAACTTTTATTTTCATGCCAAATGAAGTTTTTTTGCCTGCCCCGTCCCATTCTAGCAGATGCTCTCCGACACCATGCTGACGGATCATACGCCGAGGGAGCCCACGACTGTCAGTGAGCTTATGGGCAACCGGCTACTGGGCAGTCTGCCCTTGGGGATGGCCTGGGGTTGGACCATCTGGGCCTGCGCGGAGCATTGGCGGGGAAACCCTAATTATAGTTACGGCTGGATTGTGCCGGTGCTGGTGGCGGCGTTTAGTGTCCGCCGCCTGCTCGCATTTGGGGGCGTGCCAGATGAACGAAAATCTAAGCAGACGCTTTGGAGCGCAATCGTTTTCGCCGCGGCTGTCGCGGTGCTGGTTTGGATCCTCGAGTTTTCACGCGAGCAAGTCTGGCACCAGCAGTTAGTCCTTTGGACGATCTGTGTGCTGACAGCAGGCGCGACGCTGACATTCCTCGCCGCGACGGGTGGAAGACGACTTGCCACGACCCTGGCTTTCCCGGTTCTTTTTTTCCTGACCGCGGTCCCGTGGCCGCCCCGGCTGGAGCAGCCCATTACGAGCACGCTGATGCAATGGGTGGCTTCGGCGACAACGGAACTTTTACACTGGCTGAGCATTCAGGCGCAGGCCTCGGGCGGCGCCATCGCGCTGCAGGACGGAATCGTCGGGATCACCGAGGCGTGCAGCGGGATCCGATCCTTGCAGGCCGGGATCATGTTTGGTCTCGCGATGGGGGAATGGTTTATTCTCTCGACGGCGCGGCGATTTGCGCTTGTCGGCATCGCGGTAGTTCTCGCCTTCGCTACCAATCTGGGACGCACCCTGCTCCTCGCGTTGCACGCTGATCGCCACGGGGTGGCATCGGTCGAATCCGTCCACGACATGATCGGAAACATCATGATCACAACGTTGATTGTGACGATTGGCATTGCCGGCAAACTGCTCGCGCGGTCAGCGCCAGCGCCCGAAATTTCCTTTACGCGACTGCGTGTGCTGGCCGGACGGATCGGGATAAATGCCTCTCGTTACGCTGGGAAAGTGATGATCGGCGGAGGTGTCGGGTTGGTCGTCGGTCTCGTCGCTGCGAAAGGAATGTCACTCCGGCTGGAGGCGCGAGACCACGCGCAGCTCACTGCCTTTTTCACGGTGCGCCAAAATCCCGGCGCGTCATCGAAAACCATCGCAGTCCCGCGTGAGATCTGGAATGAACTGCGCCCGACCTCCGGCGAGTATATTCACGTCGACCGGTCCGACCTCCCTTTCGGGGCGGACGGATATCATTTTTTCTGGAAGCCCTCACCCTGGAACCGTTTCGCCCTTGTCCATCGTCCCGATATTTGCATGCCCGGCATCGGCTGGCAGCAGACAAGTTTGCCAGAACCTGTGCAGGTAGATTTCGGCGGACGCGGTGTTCGCTGTTACGCGTTTCGGTTTCGCCGCGGCAATGTGCACGCACTCGAGCTTTGGGGTGTGTGGCGGAATGGCGAAGCTGTGCCACTCGATTACTCTGCGGGTGAAGCGCTTGGTGCGGCCGCGGCGCCTGCCGGAATGCAGCTCGAGGGGAAACGCCGGTCAGCCACGGAGATCGTCGCGTGCAGTATTATCAGCGAGAGGGAGGCACCGCCCACAGATCTTGCAGTCGTCGTGATGCAATCCATCTTCGATTATCAGAAGCCATGACCGATTCTATTTCCGAAGGTAAAAAACGAGGTTCGCGGCGCAGTGGACGTCGTCCGCGGGTAATCAGGTGGATCACCATTCTTGTCATTGTTATCGCCGTAATCGCGGCGGTTAAGCCGGTCTATCATTGGCTAAAAACCTGGCGCGCCGATCAGCTCGCTGCCGCTGGCGAGCGACTCATCCAGCAGGGAAAAATAAATGATGCCGCGCGCAAATATTCCGCTGCTCTTCAGCTCGATCCCCTCGATTACAAGGCTCTTTCCGGCGGCGCGCGTCTTGCCACCAGGGGTGGACGCGCCGAAGCGCTTGATCTCTGGGAAGCCGTCATGCGTTCGCCGCAGGTCACGGATCTGGACCGGCGCGATTATGCCGCGTTTTTGCTGCTGCAAGGCCGGATCACGGCCGGCGAAAAAATGGTAGATGAGTTACTGAAACGAAATCCGGACGAGCCGACCCTCGACCTTGCTTCGCGCTACGCCCAGAAATCCGGCGATAACGTAAAGGCTGTGCAATTCGCGCGCATTGCGGCGAAACGCGAGCCGACCACCGACCAATCGCAATTTCGACTGGCAGAACTTCTCTCTCTCTCTCCGGACGCTCCCGCACGCGCCGAGGCGCGCTCGATCCTGTGGAAACTCGCGGCCCGCTCCGGTGATTACAAAAAAGCGTCCATCGAATCGCTGGCAAATTCGACCGAGCTCAACCCCGAGGAGCAGCAGCGCGCGGTCGACCTCCTCACTTCGCTTCCGCCGGACGTGACCGACGTTCTCTACGCCGCCGATCTTCGACTTCGCCTTCATCCGGAGCAGGCGGAGCAAATTTACGATGAAATCACTTCAAAGTGGGGACAGGGCGACGCGACATCCATCGTCGCGGTTGCGCGCTGGCTGAATCTTCATCTTCAGGCGCAGCGCGCGCTCGCGCTGGTCACGCTTGAGTCTGCGCTCCACGACGACCGGTTGATGCTGGCCCGGCTCGACGCGCTCGCAATTCTGGGGAATTGGGCTGAAGTCGAAAACCTGCTGAGTCGGCCTGATGTCAGTTTCGATCCCGTCGTCATCGAGTGCTTCAAGGCGCGCTCAGCCCAGGGCCGTAACGCCCCGCTGGATGCCCAGGTGCTTTGGGACCGGGCGATTGGTCTCGCCGCGAGCGATCCGCTCAAGCTGCGCTTCATTGCCGGGTTCGCAGAAAAAAGCACGGCTCCCGACGCCGCGGAAAAAGCGCTCCAGCAGCTGGCGCGTTTTCCCGAGCACGCCTCGTATGCCTATAGCTCATTACAATCGATCGCGATCCGCGCCGGCGATACCCGTGCGCAGCGAATGGCGGCGGAAAAAATGGTCATGCTTCGCGGTGAAGATCCGAACGCTCAGGGCCAGTTTATTTATTTGAACCTCCTGACCGGCAACGACGTGCCGGGAAACCTGGCGAAGGCAAAGCAACTCGTCGCGAAGTATCCTGATCGGCTCGCCTTTAGGATTGCGGCCGCGCTGGGTCACTTGCGCAAGCAGGAAGCTACTCCTGCGCTGACCCAGTTCGTTGGTCCAAAGGGGGCGCCGGAAATCCAGTGGTCGCGGACCGAGCCGGCCTGGCAGGCTGTTTACGCCGCGGTGTTACAGGCCAACGACAAATTGGAAGAAGCGAAACAGATCGCCTCCGGGATTCAAGCTGCTCAGCTTCGTCCGGAAGAACGCGAACTTATCGCGCCGATCCTGAACGGCGGCAATTAGACCAGACCCGCCCCGAACGGCGCCGGACCTTTTTTCCAGCGCAAATCCGGATGCAGATTGATCTGTTCCGGCGGCACGTCGAAACCGACTGCGCGCAACAAATACGAAACGCCTTCGCGGCTTTCCATCGTCTCCTTCAGGCTGCGGGCGAAGAGCTCCACGTATTCCTTGTAGGAATCGAGCGCGAGTTTTCCCTCCGAGAAATGTTCGGCCAGCACCTCGTCGTGGAAATCGATCAGCTCCACCAGCGCGCGGCGGAGGTCGGTCCGCACCTTCGGGTCGACCACCACCTTGAACGGCGTCGCGCCTGGATCAGGCTTCCCCGACGGCTTGGCTAATGTCTGGGCAGCGGAGACGATCTGAAAATCATGCGAATCGGCCATGCTCCTTTATATCAGACGCCGCAAACGTTGTAGAGCCGCTTGTGACATGGCCCGCGCCACAACGACGGCGAATACTTACGGAGGGACGCGCTCCGTCGTGTCCTCGGGGAAATAAACGGCACGGAGGCCGCCCTCCGATTAGCGAGTCATCCCGAGCGAAGTCGAGGGATCCCGTGGCGGCGGGAATGCGATCAAAAGGCGATTACCTGAAGATTCTGTGATCCAAGGGTGATTGGCCACCCTGAATGCGACGGGGTCCCTCGGCTCCGCTCGGGATGACCGTCGTTGTGTGCGCGACGCCGGACAGCGCCGCGGTTCAAAAGAAAATCGGGATAATCAGGATCGCGACAATGTTCACGACCTTGATCATCGGATTGATCGCGGGCCCCGCCGTGTCTTTGTAAGGATCACCCACCGTATCGCCGGTCACGGCCGCGGCATGCGCCGGCGAACCTTTGCCGCCGAAATTTCCTTCCTCGATAAATTTCTTCGCGTTGTCCCATGCGCCGCCGCTCGAGGTCATCGCGATCGCCACGAACAATCCCGTGACAATCGTTCCGACCAGAACGCCACCCAGCACCACCGGCCCAAGTTGCGGAATCATCGCGACCAAAACCACCACCACGACCGGCAGCAACGCCGGAATGATCATCTCGCGCAGCGCGGCTTTCGTGACGATATCGACGCACGTGCCGTAATCCGGTTTGTCTTCCCCGCGCAGGATTCCCGGCTTCGCCTTCAATTGCCGGCGCACTTCACGCACCACCGCGCCCGCCGCTTTGCCGACCGCATCCATGCTGAATGCCGTGAACAGGAACGGCAGCAAACCGCCAATGAACAAGCCGATGATGATCTTCGGTTCCGTCAGGGAGAATTGAAAGGAGTAAGCACGATGCGTCGCCGCGAAATGCGCCTTTAATTCCTCTACGTACGAACCGAAGAGCACGAGCGCGGCCAGACCGGCCGATGCAATCGCGTAACCCTTGGTCACCGCTTTCATCGTGTTTCCGACCGCGTCGAGTTCATCGGTCGTGTCGCGCACTTCCTTCGGCAAATTGCTCATCACCGCGATGCCGCCGGCGTTGTCCGTGATCGGACCGAACGCATCGAGCGAGATGATGATTCCCGCCATCGAAAGCATCGACATGACCGCGATCGCGATGCCGTAAAGGCCGGCGAAATGAAAGCTGAAAAGGATCGCGAGCCCGATGCATCCCACCGGTAGCGCGGTGGCATGCTGACCGATCGCGAGGCCGGCGATGATGTTCGTCGCGTGACCGGTTTCCGATGCCCGCGCGATCTTGCGGACCGGCGCGTATTTCGTCGACGTGTAGTAATTGGTAATCGCCACCACGATCGCCGTCATGACCAGGCCGACCAGCGATGCGAAATAAATGTCGTTAGCCGAGCGCGCGATGCCCGCGATGGTAAGGCCGTTCGGGAAAAGCTGGTGCGTGGCGGGCCAGAAGAGAGCCGCCGAGACGATCGCGCTCATTCCGACCGCGCCCATCAGGGTGGCGGCCGGTTTGCCGCCGGAGACATTGACGAAAAGAATACCGACCATCGCGCCGAGCACCGAGATTCCGCCGAGCACAAACGGATAAACGATCGCGGCGGAGTTGCCGGCCAGGGTCAGCGCGGCGACGAGAATCGCGCCGATCAAACTTACCGCGTAGGTCTCGAAAACGTCCGCTGCCATTCCGGCGCAATCGCCCACGTTATCACCGACGTTATCCGCGATCGTCGCCGGGTTACGCGGATCGTCTTCATCAAGCCCGGCCTCAATTTTGCCGACCAGATCGGCGCCAACGTCGGCTGCCTTGGTATAAATACCGCCGCCGAGACGGGCGAAAACACTGATGAGACTCGCGCCCAGGGCGAGACCAACCAGGCTATGCACCGCGTTCTCAGCTCCGATGCGATGCACCGCGAGCGTGTAGAAAATTCCAACTGACAACAGCGCCAGGCCGACCACGAGCAAACCAGTGACCGCGCCGCCGTTGAAGGCCACCCGCAGCGCCGCCGTTCGTGAAGTCGTCGCCGCCTGCGTCGTGCGCGTGTTCGCCAGCACCGCGATGCGCATTCCGATATATCCCGCAACCAGGGAGCAGAAGGCACCAATGAGAAATCCGTAGCTCGTCGGATGATCCTTAAATTTGAAGAGCAGGAAAAAAATCACCACCGCGATCGCGCTGATCGTGATCACCTGCCGATTCAGGTAAGCTTTCGCTCCTTCCTGCACCGCGCCCGCGATTTCCTGCATCCGCTCGTTTCCGGGCGACCGTCGCAGGATCAGGGCGATGAGGGCGAAGGCAAAGGCGAGGCCGACCGCCGCGCAGACCATCGAAAGTTTAACGCCCGAAGTGAGGATGGAAAATGCGAGTATGTTCATAGCCGTCGGAAAGCGCCGGAGTTTAGGCAGAATCGCCCCGCTGGCAACGCGTTTCGCTCGCCCAGAGAATGCCTCCGGATTTGATGACTTTACTTCGCGTCGTAGCTATAAACCGAGGAAGTAGACCGGCGCGAGCGCGGCCAATCCGGCGCAGGTTTGCCCCGCCAGCACGATCAACGCCGGCTTCGGCGCGCGCGTAAGCCATTTGATCGCGAAGAACGCCACCACCGGAAGCTGCGCCACCAGCGGGAGCTGAAAAAGATGCGCTAATGTCCCCTCATCAGCCGCGCGCGCCGCGCCGAAGATCGCGCTGTGCACTAAGACGACGCCGAGCGCGATCATCGACATCGCGATCGGTAGATATGCGCTCGGCTTTCGGACGAGAGTGCGAAAGTTCACCTACTTGCCGCGCTCCCTAACTCATCCGGCCCGCGATCCAGTCGTAAAGTAGAAATGTGCAAACGAAAAACGGAAACAGTCCGTAGCACGTGTCGCTCACCGAATGCGAGTGCCGATCCACCGCCATGAACACGGTGACGAGGAACACCACGGCCACCGCCGCCATTAAAAAGCCGGCGACGGACGTTGGAACATGGAACCAGCCCACGCGCTTGAAAGACTTCATCTCAATCAACGCGATCCTACCGACGCTGGCCGGACATGAGGTCTAACGAGAACAAGATCAGCCACCGCTGGCGAGAGCGCGCGTGGCCTGCGGTGGAGGTGTTTTCATAAAGCAAAGCGAGGTAGTACGCCGGCCAGCGGTTGGCTGCATCGCCTGATTAGACGGCGACCTGCTCGAAGGAAACGTGTGGAATGTCCTCCACTCTCTTCTGTGCGTGCTCAACAGTAATCCCGCAGATCTTACCCTCAGCGTC
>JBBQHM010000035.1:0-20066 GCA_038323965.1 Chthoniobacterales bacterium
CGCCGAGATTGTGCCGCAGGTCGTGAACGATTTCCGCCCAAATATTCTCGCGACCTACTTGTTTGAGTTGGCCAATCACTTCCACTCCTTCTACGAAGCCTGCCCCGTTCTCAAATCATCAGAGCCGGCGCGCACCTCGCGACTGGCGGTCTGCGAATTAACGGCGCGCGTCCTTCAGCGGGGTCTCGACTTACTCGGCATCAAGGTGCCCGAGCGGATGTAAGCTCCGCAAAAGTCTGGCGACAGCGGCGCGATGACGTAGTGAGCCGCACGATTTAGCACATTATCTGACAAGTTATGCCAAGCTCTTAATCCACATCGGGCTTGGCAGCACTTACATCCCCCGTAGCAGTAGGCTCGAGGGACTGTGATACTCGTGCGGCTGGGCGCTACGGAAGATCGACTAGATAACCCGAAACACTGAAAGCCGTTTTGTAAAGACCGCTCGAGTTTACGCGCTGAGTTTGAACCTTGAGCGCGCCTACACCAGCCTCACAGTAAAGCCGCAGCGGCTGCGTGACGGTGAAGGTTCCGCAGGCCGCGCAGCCATTGGAAGGACCCGTGACAGTGCGCGTGAGGGAATGCGTGATCACGCCGCCCCCGGGCTTACTCACGGTGACGACTGCTTCCTGTAAGTTGTCGCCGGAATCCAGATAGACCAGGATGCTGACAAATTCGATGACGAGCCGCTTCCCCGCCGGCACATCGAAGGATACGGTTTTATAATAACCATTCGGACTGATTACACCACCCGTCTCGTCCTGGAATTGATACGGCTGAAACGCAGGATTGTCGGCAGCTTTAACGGGAATCGAGCTTGGCGCGGTTATCGGAACCGGGTTGGCTGCGGTGTTTGTAACGACCACGCCGGCCTTAGAGGTTTGGGATCCGCAAAATACAGCAAGAGCCACAACACCTGCCGTCAGTCCGGTTTTTGTTTGCAGTTTCATTTTTTGTTATCCTAAGGTTGATGTTTTGGAAGGCACTTGGAGTAGGCCCAAAGCTTAGTCGGGGCCGACTAGGCCTTTGTAGGGAGTGAACATATTCGCAGCAAGAAGAATAGCGGAAAGACTTGGAGGACTTCGCGAACGGGCCTCTGAGCTACGGGCGCAATTGCACCCGGCAATAATTCGCTCGTGGGCAGGAAAAAGCTAGTGCGAGGCGGGACGATGTCGATAAACAGGACGTGCGCGATCTCGAGGAGCGCGTCGCTGTCACTCATCCGTAAGCTGCTAAACGCTTCCCGCCATTTTGGCGAGAAGCGAGGCGCGACCAGCGCGCGGCAAAGCCGCCGGCTCCGCTAGTCTCGCCTCTGTGCTACCTTGCAGGTCTCGTTTCCATGCCTGATCACCCGCGGATTCCGACGGCGACTTATCGGTTGCAGTTCAACAAGAATTTCACCTTCAATGATGCGCGCAAAATCGTGCCGTATCTGCACGCGCTCGGCATCAGCGACGTCTACGCCTCGCCCTATTTCCAGGCGCGCGCCGATAGTCTCCACGGTTACGACATCACCGATCATAACAAGCTGAACGCGGCGATTGGTTCACGCGAGGAATACGACGCTTTTGTCGCTGAACTGCATGCGCATGGCATGGGTCAGATTCTTGATTTCGTACCTAACCACATGGGTATCGTCGAGCCGGCAAATCTCTGGTGGCAGGATGTGCTCGAGAACGGCCCTAGTTCGCTGCATGCGCCTTATTTCGATATCGAATGGCGTCCGCTCAAAACAGATCTGCACGACAAGATCCTGCTGCCTGTCCTTGGTGATCAATACGGCGCAGTGCTGGAGCGGGGCGAGCTAAAGGTCCAGTTCGCGAGCGGAGTGTTCACCCTCCATTACTTCGAGCACGTTTTTCCGATCGCGCCGGGCACTTATCGCATCGTCCTCGAAGTTGCCCTCGCCAATCTCGACGCCTTTCGGGACGAAGACTTCTATCCGGAATTCCAGAGCATCATCACCGCGCTGGATTATCTGCCGCGTCGCAACGAGACCGATCCGCAGAAAATCCAGGAGCGGGCGCGAGAGAAAGAAATTATCAAACGCCGTCTCGAACGCCGCTGCCTCGAGGCGCCACCAGTGCAGCGCGCGATCGACCAGGCTGTCTCCCAGATCAATGGCATACCCGGCGACGCACATAGCTTTGATAAGCTCGATGAACTTCTAAACGCGCAATCGTATCGGCTCGCCTTCTGGCGCGTCGCGGCTGAGGAAATTAATTACCGCCGCTTCTTCGACGTCAACGATCTCGCGGCGATTCGGATGGAACTGCCCGAGGTATTCGACGCTGCGCATCAACTCCTGCTCGAACTGGTGGCGAATGGCTCGGTCACTGGTCTGCGGATCGATCACCCGGACGGATTGTTTTTACCGTTCGATTACTTCAAAAAACTGCAGGCCCGCTGCGCGGACGCGCTCAAACTTTCGATGCCGCAAGATGGTCGTGCCATCTACATGCTGGGAGAGAAAATCCTGACTGGCTCGGAGACACTGCGGGCCGACTGGGCGGTCCACGGCACCACCGGTTACGATTTCGGACGGGACCTCGCCGAGATGCTGGTCGATGAATCGGCCGAGGCGGCGATGACGAACGCCTACAAGCGTTTCATCGGCCACTCGGTGCATTTCGGGCATCTCGTTTATGCAAAGAAGAGACTGGTGATGCGGATCGCGCTCGCGAATGAAGTGAACGTCCTCGGCAATGCGGTGGACCGTTTGTCGGAACGAACGCGGCGTTTCCGCGACTTCACCTTGGAAGCACTTTCTCGTGCGGTCCGGGAAACGATCGCCTGTTTCCCGGTCTACCGAACCTACCTTTCGCCGGGTGTCCCCGTCGCGGACGAGGATCGCCACGTCATCGAACGAGCGATCGTTGCAGCCAAACGCAGAAATCCAGCGGTCGAAGAGTCGGTCTTTAATTTCCTGCGCGACCTCCTCCTTTTTCAGTTTCCGGAAGATCTGACAGGTGACGAACATGACGCCCATGTCAGTTTCGTTCTGAAATTTCAGCAGTTCACCGGGCCGATCATGGCAAAGGGTCTCGAGGACACCGCGTTCTACCTTTACAACCGCCTCGCTGGCTTGAACGAAGTGGGTGGGGAGCCGCAGCATTTCGGGATTGGCGTCTCAGGATTTCACGAGCGCAATTCCGCGCGCGGCCGGGATTGGCCAGCGACCCTGCTCGCTACTTCCACCCACGATACCAAGCGGAGCGAGGATGTTCGCGCGCGCATGCTCGCCATCTCGGAGATCCCGGAGGTGTGGCGTCGCTCCCTCGGGCGCTGGCGGGTAGCCAACCGTAAATGGAAACAGCGCCTCGACGACGCGGAAGCCCCGGATCTTAACGAAGAGTATCTTCTCTACCAGACCCTGCTCGGCACGTGGCCGCTGGACGACGCGGGTAAGGCTGTTACTACCCTTAGCGAAGACTATGTCGCGCGCATCAGGGCCTACATGGCGAAGGCGTTGAACGAAGCAAAGCAGAATACGAGCTGGATCCAGCCTAACGAGCAATGGGACGGGGCTATGAGTGACTTCGTCACGCGCATTCTCGAACCAGGATCGCGCAATAAATTCATCACCACATTTACTCCGGTGGTCGAAGAGATTGCGCGCCTGGGCGCGATGAACTCGTTAACTCAAACGCTCTTAAAACTAACTTCGCCCGGTGTTCCCGACATCTATCAGGGCACTGAAATTTGGGATGATAGCCTGGTCGATCCTGATAACCGGCGAACGGTCAATTACGTGCATCGATCACAATGGTTGGGCTCGCTGGAGGGCATTTCCCCCGCCGATCTTTTACGAACATGGACGGATGGACGCATCAAACTCTGGCTGATTCGCACCTTGTTAAAGCTAAGGCGTGAACGATCTGCGTTTTTCCAGCGCGCTGATTATGTGCCACTCAGCGCCAATGGAACGCACTCCAATTCCTGCATTGCTTTTTCCAGAGAATTCGCTGGCACCAGGATGTTCGTTATCGGAACCAGACTTTCTTCGCGCCTCGGCTCCCCTGCGGTGGGCGATGCGTGGAAGGATACAACGCTGGTTGCTACCGAAGCTCCCGCGCGAATGCGCGATGTTTTTACGGGACGGGATCTACCGAGTAACTCCGGAACGCTAATTTTAAGCGACGTTTTAAAGGATCTTCCGTTCGCGGTGCTCGTTACTGATTGATAGTAGGAGCGTCGTGCGCGCCGCGCGTGAAGGCATTGAGGAAGTCGCCGATCCATTCTGCGAATGCGCGGGTGTTTACCAGGAGATCGTGGGTGAACGCGGCAAAGCTGATCTGCGGTGATGCCAGGACGAGCATCACAGCTAGCAGCGCAAGATTCATCAGATAGATAAACACTAACGAGAAAAATGTCCCGTGATCGCTTAGATCGGTCTGATTCTTGGGAATCATCCAGCAGGTGAAAGTGAGATGGAACGTCCATGTGACTCCAATGGTGGCGTAGAGTAGGCGTCCATACGGCTGCACGTCGGTCACCAGACTCGCTGCGCCGTAGACCATGAGAGCAAGTATGCTGTAGAGCGGGAAAAAGTAGGGAGCCAGGGCGATCCAGAAATTAGTGCGATCAGTCACGATGTGGCCGCCTTCGCTACTAACCTTGAACTTACTAACCCGTCCTCCCATCAGCCAAACCCAGACCGCGTGCGTGAGCTCATGGCCGAAGACGTAGACGATGGTTGGTTTCGATAATCCGAAGAAAGCGATCAACCACAGCACGACTCCGAGGGAGAAGAACCAGAACTCCGCGCCCGCCCAAAGTCGCTGATCGACCGTAGCCCTCGTGAAGGCAGTGAAGAACGTCTGGGTAAGGATGGCACACCACGGCAGCAGGAAGACGGCAATGATGTTCTTCACCCACCGCGTCGGCACCGTCATTGGCTCAGGCGCAGGACGCGGCCGCGTGGTCGGCACCACGAAAGGCGCGATCTTCACGCGGCGCGACTGCGGCCGATCGCTCCGGCGCGAAATTCTTCTTCGACGAGGCGGCGGCACGTCGCGCAGCCTAGTTCACAATCCTGCGACTTTGAAAGCTGCGACGTCCAAAATCTCTACGCCCTGCCCATGTAGGCGCCGGTGCGCGTATCGATCTTGACCGTTTCGCCCTGCTTGATGAAAAGCGGGACGTTGATCATTTTCCCGGTCTCCAGCGTCGCCGGCTTCGTCACGTTGCCGGAGCTATCGCCGCGCAAACCTTCCGCTGACTCGGTGATTTTTAGATTAACCGAAGAGGGCAACTCTACCTGCACCGGCTTGCCTTCGGCGTAAAGGACCTGCACGTGCATATTTTCCACGAGGTAATCCTTGGCATCGCCAAGAAGATCGTCGTTCAGAGTCACGGTGTCGTACGTCTCAGGATCCATGAAGTGATACCCATTGCCGTCCTTGTAGCTGAACTCGACGGAGGTCCGGTGGATATCCACCATCTCCACCTTGTCGGTCGACCCAAAGCGTACATCGGCGCTCTTACCGGTGTTGATATAACGAATGATAGCCTGGACAAACGCTCGCAGATTCCCGGGCGTGCGATGTTGCACATCGAGCACGATGGCAGTGTTGCCGTTGTATTTAATCGCTTGTCCTTTGCGGAGGTCGTTCGCTGCGGCCATAGGGAGGCGAGCTTCCCATTTGGGAAACGTATGCGCAACTCCGTCGCCAGAAGGTAGGGGCGATTGACCTCAATCGCCCGGCGGTGAACGTGCCGCGCGCAATAGCAACCGTTCGCCCCCAGCCGGGCGGTTCGGTGAACCGCCCCCGCAACGCTGTCATCCCGAGCGAAGCGGAGCGCAGTCGAGGGACCCCGTGGCGTTAGTAGCACCTTTCGCGACGGGGTCCCTCGGCTTCGCTCGGGATGACCGGTTTACAGCAACTTCAAGCGCGTCAGGTCCTGCGAGTCGACGATTCCCACCGGAATATTGGCATCATCCACGACGACGAGATCGTCGATGCGATGACGTTCGAGAAGGTTAAGAACTTCGACCGCTAATTTGTCTTTGTGGACGGTGACGGGATTGATCGTCATCAGATCGGCCACGAATCTCTCGCCCACTTTGGAGTCTGTTTGGAAATGGCGCGCGAAATCGCCATGCGTAAAAATGCCCAGAAGTTTGCCGTCGGAATCCGCGATCACGGCGGCGCCAGCGCGCACCGCGCTCATCGATTTCAATACTTCGCGGATGGGCGACTGCTCGGTGACGACAGCGAGCGCATCGCGCGGACGCATGACCTGATGCACCCGCATAAGCAGGCTGCGCCCGACCATTCCGCCGGGATGAAACTTCGCGAAATCTTCCTTCTGAAAACCGCGCGCTTCGAGCAGCACCATCGCAAGAGCATCTCCGAGGGCGAGCATCACGGTCGTGCTCGAGGTCGGCGCGAGATTCAGCGGACATGCTTCCTGCTCGATGTTTACGTCCAGCACGACGTGCGCATTTTGCGCCAGGGTCGAGACCGCGCTGCCGCAAACGGCGATGATCTTAACCTTGAAGCGCGCGATCGCTGGAAGGATGCGGAGCAATTCCTCGGTCTCGCCGCTCGCGCTAAGGGCCAGGACGACGTCGCCGTCGGCTACCATGCCGAGATCGCCGTGTAAGGCATTCAGTGAGTCAAGGACAACAGCTGGCGACCCAGTACTCGTCAGCGTGGCCGCGATTTTGGCACCGATATTTCCCGACTTACCGACCCCGAGCACGACTACCTTTCCCCGGGCGTCGACCGCCTCTTTGATTACCTCGACCGCTCGCGAAAAGCTGGCATCGAGCCGGTCGCGCAACCGTTGCAGCTCGAAAATTTCCATGTCGAGCACACGTCCGGCCTTCCCAAGGTAGTCCATCAGGTGGTAAGTATGGCGGCAGCGGCGAGAAGCAGCAAGCCTGCACGCCGATCAAGGAAACCAATATGAAGACTCTGCTAAGTTTGATTTTTATCGCGGCCTGCGCCGCAACCGCTTCCGCACAATCGTATAACGCTCAGTCGGCGCCGGTCCGCGCGATCCAGCGGCGGCCGGCGGAAGTCGCGCAGCCGCCAGTCGCGACGGGCGCGTTGCCTCGCGCCACGCGCGGTAATCCGCTCCAGATGGTGAACCCACTTGCGCCGGCAAAATACTACGGACCACCGGAAGAGACGGTGATGCCGGCGCCTTACACTTCCACGGCTTTTCGGCGTCAGCGTGAGCAGCCGGAATACTCCGGGGTCATCCTGCTCGGTTGGCGCTGGTAAACGCCGGCGCGACGCGTGGCGGAGTCTCCCGAGCGGCCGGTCGTCGCCTGTTTTTGCGCGACGTTTCTCAAGCCGGAGATGCTGCACATCTACCGCCAGATCACCACGCTGGAGCATTGGCGGCCGATTGTCATCACGCGCAAGCGCGAGAATCATTTTCCATTCGAGCCGGTTTTCGAACTTAAAAAACCGCGCACGCACTTCATCCGGCGATTCTGGTATCGCAAACTTCTCAGCGCTCCCTGGCAAATCTCGCGCGCCGAGACCGCCACGCTCATGCGCATGCTGAATCAGCAGGAAGCAAAATTGCTGCACGTCTATTTCGGACATATCGCGCTTCAACTTCTTCCGCTCATGCGCGCGTGGGCGCGTCCGAGCATCGTCTCCTTCCATGGCGCCGACGTTCTTGTCGACATGGAAAAACCGAAATACCGAGACCGAACACGCGCCATGCTTGACGCAGCGCGGCTTGTGCTCGTGCGCAGCGAATCACTCCAGCGCGCGGTGGCGGAGTTGGGTTGCGATATCCACAAGATTCGAATTCAGCGGACAGGGATTCCGCTGGAGGAATTTCCGTTTGTCGAACGCGCAGGGCCGGCCGACGGCGAATGGCGGCTGATTCAATCCGGGCGTCTCGTTCGGAAAAAGGGCCTCGCCACCACGTTGCGCGCATTCGCTATCTTCCGGGAAACTTTCCCTCGCGCGCGCTTAACCATCGTCGGCGACGGGCCGTTATTGCGTGAACTTGAAACGCTCGCACGTGAATTGCGCGTCAATGACGCCGTGACTTTCGCCGGGTTTCTCTCGCAACCTGAGCTGCGCGATCTGCTTGGTAAATCGCATCTGTTTCTGCATCCCAGCGAAACCGGATCCGACGGGAATCAGGAAGGCGTGCCCAATTCAATGCTCGAAGCGATGGCAATGGGTCTGCCGATTTTTGCGACGAGACATGGCGGCATCCCGGAAGCGATCGAAGACAAGGTGAGCGGCGTTCTTGTGCCCGAAGGCGATCACGCGTCGCTGGCGCGCGCTCTGATCAACGCCGCGACAGAGCCCGGCCGACTTGCTCAAATGTCGCGATCGGCGCGCGGTGCGGTGATTGTGAAATTCGATCAGCGCGAGCAGATCCGCGTCCTGGAATCCATCTACTCCGAAGCCGCCGGAGTTTAGTCCAGACGTTATTCGTCTTCTTCCGGCGGAGGCGTTTGCGCGCGTCTTACTGGCACCGGCGTGGGTGTTGCCAGAATCGGAACTGCGCGACGTACTTCCACCGGGGTTTGATCGGAGGAAGTTACTGGACCAAGCGGACGTGCACGCCGGACGGGACGCTCGACCGGCGCAACGGTCTGCGCCGGTCGAGTGCGAAAACCTGTTTCGTCCGGCGTTGGTTGCACCGCTTCCGCTTTCATCACCGGCTTGGTCGGATCCGGCATCTCTTCGTCAGCAGGAATCGGGGATGCTCCTCCAACAACGGCCACGGGAATCGGAGTCGGCGTTGCCGTTACCTTTGGCCGGACTGTCGCCTTCGGGGAATTGTACGGATCCTTGTCGGCCAGCAGCGTTGGCCCGCGCACACTGATGGCTGACACTTGCGTGGTATCGACTGCGAGCGCCGCGCGCGGCCAATCGCCAAGCGGTAATTCCTTGGCAATGCGACCACGCCGCTCGCCATGGATGTTGCAGGATTCGCCCGGTTTCTGCGCCGCCGTCGCCCACTCGTCGTAAGCGGTTTTCGCCTCGATACATTGATCGTTGGCGAGCAGGCCCGACTTTGCACAAACCTTCACCTTCTGCAGACCTGAGGGCTGGGAAATCTCCTTCGCCGGATAATGTGCGGTCGCTGCATTCATTACATCGACCCACACCGGTAAGGCGATATCGCTGGAGAAAGCGCCACGAAAAATCTTCTGCGGCTTATCGAACCCCGCCCAGACTGCACAGGTCATTTGATTCGTGTAACCGGCAAAAATCACGTCGGTGAAATCGTAGGCCGTCCCCGTTTTCCCTGCGGCCGGAATCTTGTTTAATCCAAATTTATCCAAGGCCGCTCGACCTGTTCCAATCTCCAGCGCGTCGACCAGACACGAATGCACCTCGAAGGCCGTCTGCGGTTTCATCACCGTTCGCCGGGTGGTGTCGTGCTCGGTTTCCCAGACCACCTTCCCCTCCTTATCCTCGATTCTTTCCAGAATATGAAACTCGTTAGGCCGCCAACCGCCATTAGGGAAAGTCGTATAGGCCAGAGCGAGCTCGCTTAACGTCACTTCACTACTCCCGAGAAACGTCGCGGGGTACGGACGCAACGGTGATTTCATCCCGGCGTTCTTACACAGCTGCAGGACTGCCTCCACGCCGGCGTTCATCCCGACGCGGATCGCCGCTCCATTCTTCGACTTTGCTAAAGCTTCCCGCGCCGTGATCGGTCCTTCATAACGATTCTCCGCGCTTTCCGGTCCCCATTCGCCCAGGATTCCTGTCGTTCCACCGATCATTACCGCACGATTATCGAGCGCGGAATCCTCCACCATCGATCCCGCATACATTCCCTTTTCAAAAGCTGCCGCGTAGACAAAAGGTGTCATCGCAGTGCCAGCCGGACGCCGCGCCTGCAACGCACGGTCATATTGGTTGTGCTCGAAATCGCGCCCGCCCACCAGCACGAGCACACCGCCATCGGCGTTATCAATCGCGATCACCGCGCCCTGTAGATACTCCGGCGTCGGCCCTGCTTTTCCTTTTTTAAACGTCGCCGCATACTGCGCGTAAGTCTGGTGCTCATACCCGGAATGTCCTTCCGTCCGGTCGAGACTCGCGCGCAATGATTTCTCGGCCGCCGTTTGCAGATCCACATCGAGCGTCGTCTTGATGCGATAGCCTTCGCTCATCGCGCGGTCCCAACCGACCGCATCGATCACTTTCTGCCGGATATAATCCACCGCGTATGTCTGCCCCTGTGCGCTCTGGCGGTTGCCCACCACGACTTCCTCCGCTTTCGCGGCCGATGCTCGATCGGCCGTGATAAATCCGTTATCGCGCATCCGACCCAACGCGACGTTTCGAGCGTCGCGCGACACGTTTTTGTCGCTCCAGGGCGAAAGTCGATTTGGACTCTTGATCAAGCCGGCCAGCGTGGCTGCTTCTGCCAGCGTGATATCCCGCGCCGATTTCCCAAAGTAACCGCGCGACGCCGCCTCCGCTCCATACAGCCCGCCCCCAAAGTAGATGCGGTTCAAATAGAGCTCCATGATCTTCTGTTTCCCGAACGCCTCCTCAATTCGCTGCGCGAGAAACACCTCCAGAAGTTTTCGGCGAAACGTCCGCTCCTTCAGCGCAAAACTGTTGCGCGCCAGCTGCTGCGTAATCGTGCTCGCTCCCTGTCGCACATGACCAGACGCGAGATTTTTCAGGGTCGCACGAACAATACCTGACAGATCGTAGCCACCGTGTTGATAAAATTTACTGTCTTCGACCGCAACGACCGCGTTGATCAGATCGCGCGGCAATTGGTCGTACGGAACCGTCTCGCGATTCTCGACATAAATCTGCCCAAAGATCTTTCCGTTCCGATCGAGAATCACGCTCGCCGATTCCATCTGCTCCATTTTGCGGAGATCAAAACTCGCCGCCTCTTCCTTCAGCCCCGCCGCCAGCGAGGAGAAATAGATGAAGGACGCGATCGCGACGACGGCGACAACGATCGCCGGAATATAGAATTGCGGGCGTTGATACCATGGTCGCCAGCCGCGATAACTGGGCGACGGCGTGAGAAAGGAAACTGGCATTTCGACGAAGCAGAGGAATTAGGCGCAATTCCGCCCAATCTCCAAACGCCAAAAGAAAAACCATGACGGGGGTTCCAGAACTTATCGAAGTGATCCGCGCTGAAATTGGAGCGGATGGGCCGATGACTTTCGCCCGTTTCATGGAGCTTGCGCTCTATCATCCGGAGCACGGCTACTACGCTTCCGGCCGTGCCAATATCGGACGCGGCGGCGACTTTTTTACCAATGTCAGCGTCGGCGCTACCTTCGGTCGTTTGCTCGCCGCGCAGTTCGCCGAGATGTGGGAAAAGCTCGATTGTCCCGCCGACTTCACCATCGTCGAGCAAGGCGCCAACGATGGCGTCTTCGCGCGCGATGTTCTCGAATATGCCCGAGGTCGCCTCCCGGAATTTTTTCAAAAATTGCGCTACGCCATCGTTGAACCGCACCCACGACTGCAGGAGATGCAGCAAAGATCGCTCTCGGTTTACGCGTCGAAGATTTCGTGGACTTCATCGATTGATACCGTCGATCCATTTACCGGCGTTCATTTTTCGAATGAGCTTTTCGATGCGCTGCCGGTTCGCCTGTTGGTTTCTGATGGCACCGAATGGCTGGAGCGTTGCGTCGCTATTGCTGGCGAATTGTTCGCTTATTGTGACGGGGCAATCTCCGATCGCGCTCTGGAAATGGCGATGAAGGCATACCCGATCGCGCCTGCCGGATTTACGACAGAGGTCGCACTGGATTCCGTCACATCCATCCAGGCAATTTCAGCGAGACTGACTCGCGGATACGTCGTGGTGATGGATTATGGTTTGAGCCGAAGTGACCGCCTCGCCGCGCATCGTTCGAGCGGCACGTTGCAAATGCGAGCGACGCATCAGCAGCTAGATTCACCGTTCGCTCACATTGGTGAAGCCGACATTACCGCCCATATCGATTGGACGACTCTCGCTAACGCGGCGCAGCGATCTGGATTAGAAGTCGCAGGATTTTGCGATCAGCATCATTTTCTCACCGGGATCGTGAGCGGACTTTGCGGTGATGACCTGACGAACGCCGGCGCGAAAAGCCGGCGCGCGCTTCAAACCTTGCTCCATCCCGAAATGCTGGGACGCAGCTTTCAAGCGCTCGTTCTGCGGCGGAACGCGCCGGACAAAGTAAGCGGACTACGTTTCGCGCAACGCCGGTCGTTGTTCAGTTAAGTGGTCGATCGCCTCCGCCATGGCCGCGCCCAGAAGAGGTAGGCATTCGCCGATGGCGCGCGGTCGACCAGGCAAATTGATGATCAAACTCTGGCCGCGAATTCCGGCAGTTGCGCGTGAGAGAATGGCAGTCGGGATTTTATCGTAGCTGCGCATGCGCATAATTTCACCGAACCCCGGAAGCTCTTTCTCGAGAACTGCCTGAGTCGCTTCGGGCGTAACGTCGCGCGCGGCCGGACCGGTACCGCCGGTTGTGATGATCAGCGGACACTTTTCGTCGTCAGCGAATTTGCGCAGCGCCGCTTCGATCTGGTCGCGTTCATCCGGAAGAATCGCGCGTACCCACGTCAGCTGCTCCGCGAATAACTCTTGCACGACGCGCTCGATCTCAGGTCCGCTCTCGTCGGCATAAACTCCATTAGCCGCTCGGTCGCTTAACGTGATGCGAGCAACTTTCACTTCTTAGTTTTTTCCAGGAGACGCACTTCCTCGATGACCATCTCTTTGTCGACCGCTTTGCACATGTCGTAAATCGTCAAGGCCCCGACCGCGACCGCGCTCAACGCTTCCATTTCGACGCCGGTTTTCCCGATGGTCTCAACGGCCGCGCGAATCCGCACGCCGTCGCGCTCGAGTTTCAGGTCGACTTCGATGCCGTGGATCGGCAGCGGGTGACACAGCGGAATCAGCGACGACGTATTCTTCGCCGCCTGGATCGCTGCGATGCGCGCGACACTGAAGACGTCGCCTTTCGGCATCGCCTGATCTTTCAGGATTTTTATCGTCGCCGCCGCGCATCGGACGAAACCTTCGGCGACGGCGCGACGTAATTGGTCGGGCTTGTGCGCGACGTTCACCATCTTCGCGTCGCCAGATTTATTAAGATGTGAAAGGCGCGAGCGCTTCATCGTTGGCAGAGCCGGAAGCTGACATGGTCGGCGGTCGAAAAGCCACTCGAACCGGCTGGAATTTCAATCAATGCGTTCGCCCCAACGACCGACCCAATGTCGCCCGAGCTCGCAAATTGCAGCGGTCGCAAACAAAACTCGCTGTCATCGAGGCTGGCGTGCGCAGGCAAATGCGTTTCGCGCCGATTCGGTTTCGTTGAAAAATCTTTCGCCATCCGCCCGGTGAGTTTTCGATTCTTCGAGTCGATTCCGCTCCAGGCCTTAAAAAGAGGAGCGAAGAACAACTGCATGATTACCCAGTGCGAAACTGGATTTCCTGGGATCGCAAAGGCCAGTGACTTGTCGCGCACGAAAAGCGCGAGCGGTTTACCGGGCCGGAGATTCACATTTTGAAACTCTCGAACGAATCCCGCTCCCTCCAGCATCGGCCGCGCAAAATCGTAATCGCCAACGCTGGCGCCGCCGGAAACGAGCAGTAGATCGCATTCCGGATTTAACGATTTCATCATCGCATGCGCTAGATCGAGCGAATCCGGCAACCATGCGTGATGAACAAGCTCCGCTCCGCATGTCGCGACAAACGCGGAAACCAATGTCGAATTGCTGTCGCGCAACTGAGTTCCGGTCGGCGTTTCGGAGGGATCGATCAATTCGTTTCCCGTGACCAAATGCACCACTCGCGCGCGCCGCGTGACCAGCGGACGCGTGATACCGCAACTCGCCAGCGCGGAAAGTTCAGCGGCTGCGAGTTCGCCACCGACCGGAACCACCACAGCGCCGCGTCGCGAGTTTTCTCCGCGCGGACGGATGCATGATTCGTCCGAGATGGAGGTGATTCGAATCGCCCCGTCGTTGACCTCCACGTCCTCCTGCATCGCGACGTAATCGGCGCCTCGCGGCACCTGCGCACCGGTGAAGATTCGAGCGCACTGGCCTGACCTTAGATCGTCGACACGCTCCGCTCCGGCCTGAATTTCAGCGGCGATCGGAAGCACTCTCTCGGCGTCCGCACGACGCAGCGCGTAGCCATCCACCGCGGAGCAGTCGAACCGCGGCGAATCTTCATCCGCCAACGCCGACTCGCGCAAAATCCGGCCGCGCGCCTCGGACAATCCAACGCGTTCCGTACTCAGCGGCGCCGCGCGCGAGAGGATCAGCTCGGTTGCGCGCTGGACTGTGACGTTCGTTTCCAAATCGGAACATCCTGCTTCATCCGATTCATGAACTCTTCAAGAAATTTTATCGCTTCGCCGCGATGAGCTGACGCGATCTGCACGGAAATCGAAGCCTCACCGACCGGCACAAAACCGAGCCGGTGCGCGACGTTAATTTCGCGACACGGAAATTTCGTTAGGAGCTCTCGGGCGATGCGTTCGAGCTCCCGCTCGGCCATCGGTCGATACGCTTCATAGTGAAGTCCGGCGATCGACTCACCGTGTTCGTCGCGACGCACCACGCCCTGAAAATCGACAACTGCGCCACAGTCGTCGCGCGTAACGCCCGGCAGCGGCGGTATTGCGCCGTCGTGAATCTCAACGGTGACGCGCACGTCCTTCATCATCCGCCCGAGACTGGCGAAAGCAGCGCGACCTCGTCCTCATTAGAGAAAGACTGATCGTCGCGAGCGTAGGCAAAATTGCGCGCTAATCTGGTGGAGGATCGGAATTTCGCGATGCCCGGGAACTTCGCTTCGAGCAGTTCCCAAAGTCCGTCGGCAGCTACCGGACGCTTCAATTCAATCTCCGCCTGTTCGCATCCGGTGAAATCGCGCACCCGCACGAAGAACATCACCTTCATGCTTTTTTCACATCGGCGCGCACACGATGCAATCCCGTCGCGCCGTCGGGCACCTGATCGCGGAATTCGCTTATTTGCAGCTCGCCATCGCCATCCGTGGCGCGCACCAGCAACACCGATTCGCCCTCTTCATCGGGCATCCATTCGTAACGCCAGAGGCTCCATGAAATCTTCGTCCCGGGCTGGTGAATCTCGGCCTCCTCCCACGTCTCGCCATCATCCGTGCTGACCTCGACCTTGTTGATTCCGCGATCGCCGCCGAATGCCATTCCGCGCAGCTCTGCCATTTTTCCGATGAGGAACGGCTCCGCGAAATGATCGCCCGCGACCTGCGGCGCATCGATGCGCGAATGCGTTGGGACTTCGTCGCCTTCGCGCGCCCAGCCTTGTTCTTTGTAAAAACCGGCGTCGCGATTGTTCTTAATCCG
The DNA here is from genome assembly GCA_038323965.1 of Chthoniobacterales bacterium. Lineage (GTDB taxonomy): Bacteria > Verrucomicrobiota > Verrucomicrobiia > Chthoniobacterales > UBA10450 > JBBQHM01. Next base: position 15,338 of record JBBQHM010000035.1, read on the forward strand.
CGGATCCGAATCATCGAGCAGCTCGATGCGTGTCAGCCATTTTGGATTTTTCTCGCCGTAAAGCCCCGGCACAATCATGCGCAACGGATAGCCGTGACGCTGCGGAAGCGGCTCACCGTTCATCTCGTAGGCGACCAGCGTTGTCTCCTCTGTTGCCTTGTCGAAACGAAACGTTTCGTAATACCCATCCGCCGCGTGAAAGAGCACGCGCGTGACATTCGGTTTCGGTTTTACCTGCGCGAGAAGTGTCGGCAACGGCACCCCTTTCCACATCGCGTTGGAGCAAAGTCCACTGCCGATACCATACGAAATACAGAGCAACGTCGTCTCCTGCTCGACCGCTGGCATCGCCGCGATCTCGGCAAATGTATAAGTGCGCGGTGTCTCGACCTTGCCCATAATTTCAAGTCGCCACGCGTCGCGATCGACCACCGGGTCGACCAGATTCTTCGAGACCTGATAAAATTCGTCGTTCGGACGGATGGGCGTGATCTTTTGGACGCCCGGTCCGCCGTATTGCCGTCCGTCATAGGAAAAAGTGCCAAGCTGGAAAAAGCGGCGCAGCAAGCCGCCCAGGAGCACTGCGAAAGCAGCGCCAATGCCGATCGCGAGGAAACGCCGTCGCCCAGCTGACGTGTCCGCAGTGTTGGAATCAGTCCGTGGGCGCGTGAGCAGTCCGCAGAAAAACATGATGCCGAATCCGCAAACGCTGAAAGTGATGAACATTTCCACGACGCTGATGACGCGCGCGAAAGCCGGCGGATACCCGCGATAGTTCGTGAGCAGCGTCGGCCAGAGTAGCGCGGCGACGAGCAACGTCGCGGCGATCACCCCCGGAACGATGAGTCGCAACCCGTTGCGATTCGATCGACCGACAAACCACGTGTAGATCACGCCGCCAAGCGATGCGACGGCAAGGTGGCCGGCGATCGCGCCGTACACGCCTTGCAATTTTAGCGGCGTATATCCACCTGCTTTTACGAGCGAGCCGATGAAAAATTTCACCGTCAGCAGCGGGAATAAGCGGTCGAAAATCAGCTCGGTCGGAGTCGGCCAGCCGAACGCGTACCGAAGCAATGCCATCGAAGCGAGCATCGCGATGCCTGCGAGAAGGCCGGAGACGATCCCCACGAACAGGATGGAAAACCAGGAACGCGAAGTTGTGTTCATAGCGGTGGGTGCATCAAATCTTCCGGCGTGTTGACGTTCTTATACAACTCGCGATCGGATGAAGCGACGTTGATCAGTCGCATCCTGCCGGCATCAGCGAGCTCACGGATGAGCGGCTGCAGCGAAAAATATTCCCGCGTGTCGAGCGCATCGCGAAAAAACTGAGCGCTCTCGCGCGGGTAAACCGCAGCCAGCGGTTCGATGAGATCGTCAATGAGCGGCGCGGCGCCCACTTCCGGCGCGGCCATTTCGGCAATCCATTGCAGCTGACTCGCACTCAGGTGCGGAAGATCGATTGCGAGGGCGAGCAAGTGGTCGCTTGAGGAGATCGCCAGCGCGGCGGCAAGGCCGCTCAACGGACCACGCGAAGGAGCGGCATCGGTGACGAGATCAACATCGGCGGGTCGCCATTCACGATCTTCGCGTGCGGACAATAAAACCTTGTCCGGCACTAACTCGCGGAGCTTTTCCAGCTGGACCTGCCAGAGCGGACGCCCACGCCAATCCATCGTCGCCTTGTCGCGACCCATGCGCCGCGATTGACCGCCGCACAAAAGGACAGCGGTTAGCGACATTTAGTGGATCGCCACCGCCGAGGTTACGCGCAGTTCGCCATCTGAAAGTATTCGGGCGCGCAAGCCGCCATTTCCTTTCATGAATTTCTCGGCGCCCGGCGCGAAAGCCTGCTCCATCCAGAAACAGGGACGACACTCTTCCGTGCCGTGAAATCGCACGCCCTGCATTTCGAACTCCGTGCCGATCAGCGTATTCAAATCGACACCGCGCGTGATGACATTCCGCCGTAGCACCGCCGGCCCTGCGTCGTGAACGTTCAGCGCGTCACAAAGCGCGTGATAAATTTCCTCGGCAAAAAAAGTGATCTGACCTTTGTAAGAATCGCGATAGTCAAAGAAGCGATCACCGCGAATCCCATGGCCTGCCACGCACTCAATCTGCTCCACCTCCAGCGTGGGATGCTCAGCGGGTTCGCGACCTTTGTGCCCAAAGTAATTGTGCTCCGGCGAAATGTAGAGATGCAGGATTTCCACGCCGAAGAATATCACCGGAGCTTCCGAAAATGAAAGCGATCGGTGCCGGAACAATCATCCGGCGCAAGCCGGATGGAACGCTGGAGTGCGTGACCGACGAAGTGACAGTCGAAGAACCGCTGGAGATTCGACTTGGTAAAAATTCGCTCGCCGTGACCATGCGCACGCCGGGGCATGATGAAGAACTTACCGCCGGATTTTTGTTAGCGGAAAACTTGATTCGTTCAGCGCGTGACCTGCGCGAGCTGCGTCACTGCATTTTGCCCGGTTCGCTTGGCAACGTCATGAACGTCTCACTGGTTTCCGAGGCGAACATTCAGCTGCATTCGCTCCAGCGCCACGGCACGATCTCGAGCAGCTGCGGGCTATGTGGGAAGACGAGCATCGCGGCGATTCACCAGCATTTTCCGCCGATTGCAACGTCGACGCCGATTCGGTTACCACTCGCGACTTTGCTGCAACTGCCTGATCGGCTTCGAAGCGCGCAGGGAAATTTCGATCGTACGGGAGGGATTCACGCTGCGGCCATTTTCGATCTCGCAAGTGATCACATGATTCTTCGCGAAGATATTGGTCGCCATAACGCGGTCGACAAAGTCATCGGTCGCGCGCTGCTCAACGACTCGTTGCCGTTATCGAATCACGTCCTGATGGTGAGCGGACGCTCGTCGCTTGAGATCGTGCAAAAGGCGCTCGCGGCGCGAATCGCGATCGTTGCGTCGGTCTCGGCGCCATCCAGCCTCGCGATCAATTTCGCGCGTGAATCCGGCCAGACACTCATCGGCTTCCTGCGCCCGCCGACATTTAACATCTACTCACACGTGGCGCGCGTTGCGCTCGACTGATCGCTGCCGTCATCCCGAGCGAAGTCGAGGGACCCCGTGGCAAAAGATTCGCTTAACGCCGCGGGGTTCTTCGACTCCGCTGCGCTTCGCTCAGAATGACCTTCAGATCGCGCGCTCAGCTGCAGCCGCCCGGATTTCGCGCACGCCGACTTCGACATCGGGTGACGGCGCAATGCTGATCACGATGAACTTGCTCGTCGGCGTATTCGCGCGATCTGCGACGCTGTTGATTGGAACAAGAACATTTCCTTCCGGGTAATAAATCGCCGTGCAACCGCGCGCGATCGGGTAGGGCGCCACCTGAAAATGTCTCGCGTAACGCCGCTCGTCTTCGCCGAAATAACTCGTTAGGTCCACCAGCTGTCCCTGCTCCAGACCGGCTTCTTTGACGTCGTCTGGATTCATGAAAATTACCCGGCGGCCGTTGTAAATCCCGCGGTAACGATCATCGAGCCCGTAGATGTGCGTGTTGAACTGATCGTGCGACCGAATCGTCATCAGGATATAGCGCCCCGGCTCCATCTCGTTGCGAGGAATAGGGTGCACCGTGAAAAGAGCTTTCCCGATTCCATTGTTAAATTTGCGGTGATCGCGCGCTTCGTTCGGCAGGTAGAACACATTTTCCGCGATGCGTTCGTTGAAGCGTTCGAATCCCGGGATGACACGCTCGATGTGATCGCGAATTCGATTGTAATCGCTGGTCAACCCTTCCCAATCGACGTTGCTTTTTCCATCCAACGTCGCGCGCGCCATGCCCGCGACGATCGCATGTTCGCTCTTTAACTGATCGCTCGCCGGCTCCACGACGCCGCGTGATGGATTCACGATTCCCATCGAATCTTCCACCGTCACGAACTGCTCTCCGCCACTCTGGCGATCGATCTCCGAACGACCGAGACACGGCAGAATCAGCGCGATCTCGCCGGTGATCAGATGCGAGCGATTCAGCTTCGTCGAGACCTGCGCGGTCAGCCGACACTTCTGCAGCGCCGCCGCCGTGTATTCGGTGTCAGGCGACGCCGAAAGAAAGTTGCCGCCCAAAGCGATGAACGCGCGAATTTCGCCGCGATACATCATCTTGATCGCTTCGACTGTGTCGACCCCGTGCTTCGTCGGCGGCGCGAAATTGAATTCCTGTCCGAGCTTCGACATGAACTCGTCGTTCATCCGCTCCCAAATCCCCATCGTGCGATCGCCCTGCACATTCGAGTGGCCGCGCACCGGACACGGCCCCGCGCCGACGCGTCCGATGTGTCCGCCGAGGAACATGAAATTCATGATCTCCTGGATCGTGCCGACGGCATTTTTGTGCTGCGTCAATCCCATCGCCCAGCAGCAGATGATGCGTTTCGACTGCATCGCAATCTCCGCTGCGGCGCGGATCATTTCGCGCGTGACGCCGCTGCTCACCAGAATGTCGTCCCAGCTCGCGGCCTCCAGATTCTCGATGAAATTTTCGTAACCGACCGTGCAGTTCGCGTTGAACTCGTGATCGAAAACCGAGCCCGGATTTTTCCGCTCTGGCGCCAGCATCTCTTTCATGATGCCTTTCATGACCGCGACATCGCCGTTGATCCTGATCGGCAACCAAAGATCGCTCAACTCCGTGCCGGGCCCGAAAAGAGCGCCGGGAATTCGCAGCGGATTCTTCATGTCCTGCGGATT
>JBBQHM010000036.1:0-19919 GCA_038323965.1 Chthoniobacterales bacterium
CTGTCGTACAGCAGCCCTTTGCCTGCACAAGTCTGCAGCCAAAGACGCCGAAAATCGCGCCAAGCACCGGTGCAGTCAGATAAACCCACAATGCTTCCAGATGTCCCGAAATGAGAGAAGGAGCGAGCGAACGCGCGGGATTCATCGATGCCCCTGAGATCGGTCCCGCGAAAAGCGCCTCGAGCGCGATGACGGACGCGACGACAATCCCGGCCGTAATACCTTTTTCTTTGCCCCCGGTGGAGACGCCCAGAATTACAAACATCAGGATAGCGCTAAGGATCAACTCCAGGACGAAGGATTGCAGGGCGCCGGCGGCTGGAAGGGTTGCGCCCAGAGTTGCGTTGGCGGTGAAAAGAAAACGCAAAACGCTACTCGCGGCCAAAGCGCCGAGGCATTGACTCGCGATGTAGGGCAGCACGTCCACAGCGTCGAAACGACGCGCGATCCAAAAACCGATCGTCACCGCCGGATTGAGATGCGCTCCGGAAACGTCGCCCAGCGTGTAGATCATCGCGAGCACGATCAAGCCGAAGGTAAGTCCGACGCCGACGTGCGAGACGCCACCGTTGGTCACCTGATCGATGACAATGGCGCCGGTGCCAGCGAAGACGAGAGCGAAAGTACCGAACACCTCGGCCCCAAGGCGTCGGATCATACTGGGAGATGGCAATGCTGAGAACAGAAGTCTTTCACTGCTTCGTCGATCGTCTTTAGAATCTCCCGTGTTTCCTTCATCTTTTCTTCGTGCGTCCCTGTTAACTTCGATGGGTCGCGAAAAGGCCAGTGCAATCGTTTTGCCGGGCCGGGAAATACCGGGCAGCCTTCCGCTTCACCTTCACTGCAAACGGTGATGACGTATTCAAAGAGCGCGCCCGATTTCCAGACATCGAAGACGGCGCGCGTTTCACTTTGCGAGATATCAATTCCCGTCTCGCGCAGTGCTTCCACCGCCAGCCGGTTGAGCGTTCCCGGCTCGAGTCCGGCGCTTTCGGCGCGATAAAGCTCGCTGCAACGAAGGTTCATTAACGCTGCGGCCATCTGACTGCGCGCACTGTTGTGGACACAGATGAACAGGATTCGCTTTGGCATTCGTTAATCCGCGCGCGCAAGCAGGCTCGGCTCCTCGGGCGGAAGAAATTCCGCAATTCGTTTTTGGGTAACAGTCACGTGTGTGCCGATATGCACGCGGTCATAAAGCGCGATGACATCGCGCGATTTCATGCGGATACACCCGTAACTTGCGGGCTGGCCGATCCGCCGTTCCTCGGGCGTGCCATGGATATAAATGCAGCGTTCGTGCGCGGCACCATTCTGGGTTTCCAAACCGCGCAACCAGATCACGCGCGAAACGATTGCATCACGACCGGGCGCATTCACAGCGATCAGTTCGCCTGTCGGAATGCGACTCTTGATCGCTCCTCCGGCCGAGAGGTGATCCCCGAATTTGCCCGAGACAAAGAGCGTGCCGAGAGGCGTGCGATAGCTCCCCACAGAATCGCCTACGCCGAACTTGGAAGTCGATACTGCGAATTGTGAAATGAGCTTGCCGCGTTCCAGTAACGCCAGCGTTTGGTCCGGCACGCTCACGACCAACTCCGGCGCCGCGAAGGCGCTGGAGTGCAGTGCGAGGAACGCGGCGATGAGCTTACTTAGCCTCATTCGCGACCAGCGGATGCAACTCTGAAATCAAGCAATCGATTTTCCGCAAATCCTTGCGCCGGCCCTTGTCAGGCTTGAGCCGGCGTTTGCGCACCATCATGGAGAAATCGCGAACGCGGTGCAGTTGCTCTCGCGAAAGCTCTTCCGTTGGCGCGTAGGATTTTAAAGCCTCGCTGGCGGAGCGCAGCTCGCTTTCGAGTCGCGAAATATAGGCGCGGGACGTGGTGCGCAGTTCGCGGCGGAGCGCGAGTAACTCGAGCTGGAGGTGCCGGACCGGCGAGGTTTCGTGTTTCATGCGTTTCCTTTTCATGCGTTCAACTCCGAGAAAGCTGGCGACCGCAGGACGGTCCGACGGAAGGCGTTCCGCGGCCGATGATGGACGATCTCGATCGCGCCCGCGGCGTTTTCAATGAGGGCGGAGCAACTCTCGACCCAGTCGCCGCAGTTGTAGTAGGTGACCTTCCCGATCTGCCGGACGGACGCGCTATGGATGTGTCCGCAGAGGACGGCATCGACGCGGAATTTCGCTGCGTATTTGACGACAGCTTCCTCGAACTTTCCGATGAAGCTCACCGCATCTTTGACGCGTAGTTTGACCGCAGCGCTCAAGGACCAGTAGCCGAGGCCGAAATGCCGACGGATGAAATTTACGAGTGGATTCAGCGAGAGCAGGAAGGTGTAGCCAACGTCTCCGGCGAAGGCAAGCCACTTCACATTCTGCACCACGGTGTCCAGCTCGTGACCGTGAATGACGAGGATGCGCCGTCCATCCGCGGTGCGGTGAACGGCGTGTTTCTGGATCGTGATGTCGCCAAAGCGGCCGAGGAACTGCGCGACCTTCTCGTCATGATTTCCCGGGATATAAATCACGCGCGTGCCCTTCCTGGCTTTGCGCAGAATTTTTTGGATGACATCATTGTGCAGCTGTGGCCAGTAGACGCCACGACGCATCGCCCAGATGTCGACGAGATCGCCCACGACGTAGAGCGTCTCGCATTCGTACTCTCGCAGGAAATCGAGGAGCATGGCGGCGTTGCTCCCGCGAGTGCCAAGATGCACATCGGAGATCCACGCCGTCCTGACCTTTCGGCGGTCGGGATTTTTTCCACCAATGCCTAAGGTCGGCATGGGTGGAGGAGCTTCGAGTGTAGCCGGCATCTGTTTGCGTAAATCGTACGCGAACAACCCCGCCGCCGGCAAAGGTCGGATCGTTACATTCTTGTGACGAGGCCGTCACATCTTAGACGATGCCCAAAGGCGACGTGCTCGGATGCACCCACAGCAAATAGGTTTGGGCAGACTGGCCAAGAATGTAAGTCGTGAGAGCGAAGAACGAGATAGAGATCAGCCGAAGTGCCAGCTTGTCGTGAATGCCGCGCAACTGCCAGATGACCACGGTCGAAGCGCCAATCTCAACCAGCGAATCGAGGCCGAACCCGGCCAGTGCGACCGAATGCGCGGCGAAAGCCGCAACAAATACGATGACGGTTCCGACGACGTTCCACCCGAGCGTGAGATACTCGAGAACAAGTCCCCTTCTGAGCAATGTCTCAGCAGCAGTTACATTCCCCCCGAATCGCCGCACGACCTTCTTTGATGAGGAACGGAATGAGCGCGAGTGCGGCCACGCTATCGAGCCACCACCAGCCGAAGAGCCGCGTCGCTGCCAGTCCCACCATCAAGACAATCGACAGATAGCCGCAGGTGATCGCTTCCATGGCATCGGCGCGCAAGGCTCGCGAGTTCAAGCGCGCTGCTACTTTAAACTTATAGCCAGCAAGGATTGGCATCCCGATCTTCGCTATCAAGCCAATGACGATTCCCCACGCGCTTTCATGCGTGTCCGTGACGCGTTTCACCAAAAACAATCCGTAGGCAGAGGTGCAAAGCACATAGACAACCAAGGCGTAGAGCGAGTAGCCGACCCAGCGGGCCGCGCGGCGTTCCACCGCCTCCACCCGGTACTCGTCCGCATGGCCGCTCGCCTCCACCTTCAGCCTCCACAAAAGAACCGCGGCGCTGAACAACTCCACCACGCTGTCGATGCCAAACGCTTCGAGCAGCAAGCTTCGGGATGCCCAGCCGAGAAGCAACGAGGCCGCGCCCTCGATCGTCATCCATCCGAGCGTGATGTAAGTCAGCCAAAGCGCGAAGCGGACATCGGCGCTGCGCTCGGCGCTAAACGTCACCGCACTGCGTGATGCGGCTTGAGCCTCGGTCATGGCAATCCTTTTGTCGGTCTGAGTGTGGATCAATTCCATCGCCCACTCAGAAACTGACGCCGTATTTCATTTTCACGAACGAAAACTGGTCGTTCGGCGCGCCGAACTGGATGTGTCGGAAGTAGGAGATGCCAACTATTTGCCGTTTTGTCACCGCGACGTTCACGCCGATCTCGTATTCCTGCTTCTGCGTCGGCTCGGGATCGAATTGGCCGACGTTTTCGTAGCGGTGATAGCTTAGCTGCACGTTCCACGCCGGCGCGAAGCGGTACTCAAGCGTCCCCGAGAGATCGTAGAAGGGGCGGACGCCATCGAGTTTCTTCTCGCCGAGAGCAGCAGTCATGAGCGTGAGATTCTTGCCAATCGGCAGCGTGTAGGTTAATCCCGCGATCGCCCAGCCATACTCGTCGGGGAACTTGAAGTTGTGGTGGTAGAGCAAACCGGCGCTCAGCCCGAATCCCGCCGCGATCGGCCGGTTATACATCAACTGCCCTTCGAACTTCGGTTCGTTGATATTATGCCGCAGCTCTCCCGGCGGATCGCTGTTGTAAGAGCCATCGACGTAATACTCCAGTCGCGTATCGAAAGAACCGCCGAACGACGGCGCGTAGGAAAGGTTGAGCCGATGGCCGAGGGACGGCTTCGGATCGCCGAGGACCGAGACGCCAAAGGTCGCTTGATAGGAACCGGTGAAGGGATTTTGCGCGGGAGAGGCAGAAAGGGCGGGCGCCGTGTCCGGCTGCGCGGTCGCCGAAGGTTGCGAGGAACCTCCTTGCGCCTGCGCGAAATCCGCCACTCTGAGGGCCAGCGCGAGCACGACGCTCCGCCACGCGGTCGCTTTACAATTTCGGTCCATCGAGGGCGATGGCATTCGCGCGACGATACTTGATGAACAAGCGCCAGGCCGGGAAACAGAGCACGACCGCAGTCATCGCCAGCAGAAGCAGCTTCTCGGGCTCTTTGAAATCGAAGAGCTCGCCCGGCTTATATTCCGCCGAAATGAACAGCCCGTGCGCCAGACCGAGCGCGAGCAGGAGATACGTCCCGTAATGGAGTACGCGCCAGTAGGAAAACTTCATCCATTTGATCAGGAGCGAAGAGACCGCGACGATTGCGAGGACATAAAACGCGAGGCTGCCGAGTCCCGTATAGAAGGCTTGTTGCTGCGCGGAAAAGGGCACCAGCATTTGCCGGAGATTCAATCCACCGGTTGTCCTTGACGCGAAGAGCGTCGGAACCGGGTGGAGCAGGAACAACGCGGCGCCAATCAGAGCGAAGAGGCGATGGTAACGGAAGATGCGATTGCCTTTTAACCAGGCGAACTTCCGGCCCACTTTCGCGGTGAAGCGGGAAGACATCACCACCCCGCCCACGCTGCTGAAAATTAACAAACCAAGGCCGGCCAACCCGATCACGCGCGCCAACCACAAGAGACGATCTTCCGACATCAACGGCAACGCTAGTGTGGTTCGGAAAGCTTCCTACTTACAATTTCGTCATCTACTGACGAGTCTTCGACACCTCGTAGTACAGACACAGCCTCCATGCTTTTCAGGTTCCAAAATTCCACTGCGGATCCCGTTCTTTAACGAAGCCGTTACAGGTTTGGAGTCTTCCTTGCGTCCAAGAACTCCCTCTGCTTTCTGCTCTACCCTGCGGCTCGTGACGAGGCCCTCATATTTTTCCGTCCAGGCTATGTTGTCGCAGCAACCATGAGCCGGTTATCCATTCGCCTCTTTTTATCCCTCCTCGCTTTGACGCATCTCGGCGCGCAGGAAAGCGAACGCCAGGAAGTAGTCGTCGCGGCCGATGCCGATGAGATTTTAAGTGCCTACGGCGCCCCTCCGGACTTGTCGCATGGCCGCATCTCTACCCTGACCAAATCCTACGTGCTTTCGCCCTATAATTTTGAGCTGGAGGCTGGCTACACCGGCTCAGCATTCCGTCGGGGTGCGCCGGCACACCTGTTTACCCAAGAGGTGGAAATGGGATTGCCGGGGCGGTTCACCGTTGGCATCCAGAATCAGACAGGACACTTCGAAGGAGAAACCGCGGAACGCAGTTTCACGCTCGAAGGCAGATACGCGCTGGCAAATTGGAACAAGCTTCCGCTCAATCCTGCGATTTCCGCAGAGTATCGATTTGGTCTCGATGCCGCCTCTTCCGACTCGGGCGAAATCGCGCTCCTCATCTCCCATGATTTCCCGCACCTCATCGAGTGGGCGATGAATATCTTTGTCGATCGCGAGTTCGGCGGCCGGGAATCCACCAGCGCAGGCTTTGCCCAGAGCGTGGAAATTCCGGTGATTCTGCCGGATGAAAAACTCGAGGTCGGGGTGGAAATGCAGTATCGAAGCGGGGGCGAATCCGCGGGCGCGATGCGTTCCACCAAAGGTCTCGCGGTCGGTCCCACCCTCGCGTATCGCCCGACAAAATCGGCGCGGCTCGATCTATCTCCGCTTCTCGGATGCTTGGAGCACGCGCCCGCACTCCAGGTCTTCGCCGTGCTATCCTTTTCGTTCGGCGGATCAGGCGCTGGGGATGCAGAAACGCCGGCGTCAGCCCGCGCCCGTTAGAGCCTGTAAAAATGAGAGCCCGCCGGGTAGTCCCAGCGAGCTCTCCTACTGCCTAACCTGGAAAAGGCGTTGCCCTATTTGATCGGGACGAAGCCGACCTGGGCCACAATCTTTTGGCCAGCGGCGCCGATCGTGAAATCCACAAACTGCTTCGCGAGGCCACTCGGTTCCCCGTTCGTATAGAAGAAGGTGGGACGCGCGTAGGGATACGTTTTTCCGAGTACGTTTTGCACCGATGGTGTCACGCCGTCGATCGACATGACTTTGAGTCCGGCAGCCTTGGTGTAAGCAAGCCCGACGTAACCGACGCCGTTTGCATTTTTACCGACTTCGGACGCGATTTGTTCGTTCCCCGCCATTTTCTGCGAACCGGGAGCGTAATCGCGTTTCTTCATCGCAAGCTCCTTGAAATCCGAGTAGGTCCCCGACGCGGTGTTACGCGTATAAACGGATATTTTACCCGCAGAACCGCCAATTGCGCTCCAGTCTGAGACTTCGCCCGTGAAGATCTGCTCCACTTGTCTCTTCGTGAGTGCCTTGACCGGATTCGCGGAGTTCACGATGACCGCGATCCCGTCGTAGGCCACGACGGTCGGCTTCATGTTCACGCCTTTCCCCGAGGCCGCGGATACTTCCGCCGGCTTGGCTCGCCGACTCGACATCCCGATCTGCGCCGTGCCGTCGGTCAGTGCCGCAATGCCGGTGGTCGAACCTTCCGCCGCGATGTCGAAGGTCGTTCCGGGATTCTGCGCTTTAAAGGCTTCCGCTAACTGCGGAACCAGCTTGGCGCCAAGGGTGTCGGAACCTTTAAGGACCAAACGATCGGCGTATGTCGATGATGCTGAGACGACGATGGTCGCCGCGAAGATTAGATGTCTGATTTTCATATGTGGTGTCGGTGGTTACTGAGTTAAAACTTCACGTTCAGATCAGCCTGAAAGATCTGATAGCGCGCCAATGGATTGATCCCGATGTCGCCGGTGCCGCCGGTGCCGAGTGAAGTATCGGCGCGGCTGGCGTATCCCCAGGAGAGATTCGCCGTCACGGCGTCACTGAGGGCGTAGCCAAACTGCACCACGACGCCTTCCATATTCACGCGGCTGTCCCAAAAGTCCGAGTCCACCAGATTGGGATCAAGGGCGTATTGCTCGCTGTGCATCCAGTAAGCCTGGAGCTGCCAGTCATGCTTCACCTTCAACTGACCAATGGCAGCGCCGATCTGATAAGCATAGCGCTGATCTCCTTTGTCAGGATGACCCGCAGCCGCCGCGCGTTCGTTGGCTTCAAAGTTCACCGCGAAGTCACTAAAGATACGAACCGGTATCTCCTTTACCTTGAATCCGAACTCCGCCGGTACTTCGAGAACCATAAGGCTATTGATGCCGGTCTGATTCTGCGCCAGTGAGTTTTTGTTCGTGGTCGTATCGCTGCCTCCCTGGTAGAAGGCGTTGAAGGTATCGCCAGCGCCGGTGTAGTTATAAAGCACTGGGGCGACCTGGAAATAGAAGTTTTTCGGGAAATTAAACTTCGCTCCCACCTGCCAGGCTAGGAGCCAGGCGTCGGTATTCGGTGTTCTCAGCCCATTGGTGAAACCACGGCTGCCCAGAGGATTTTCCGGGTTGGCATCGTCGTAGACGAACTGCCCGAAATTCGCGAAGACATCGATCTTCAACTTCCAGGGTTCTGATGCGGCCGGTACCGCAGCTACGTTCTTCCCATCCTTACTATAGGAAGCCGCGGCAGCTTCCGAGGAAGAGCCTCCACCAAATGTGAAGTTGAATGAATGCTTATACTGCTCGGCAAGACCTTCCGGGTTAATATCGCCATCCCAGACCATTAGTGTGGTTACGAGCGGATTCGGCATTCTGCCCGCAGTCAAAGTGATATCGCGGAACCCTTTGTATCCGATATAGGCCTGCCCGACGTTTATGCCGTCATCATTTTTAGCGAAGGGGCCGCTGCTCGAATCTCCGCCGAAAGTAATATTCGTCGAGCGAGGGTTGCTGCTGGTTTCAAGACGGATTCCAAAGAAGAAATCGTCGGCGAGCTGACCACGCAACCCGATCCGGAGACGATAACGTTCGCGCTCGCGTTCCTGCCAGTCGCGCAGTCCGGCCACGCCCGGCGCCGGGCGCCCAACCGGCGTATCTCCCGCGGTGCGACCGCCGCGATATTCGTAACGCATGCGAGCATCACCGTAGATTTCGAACTCGGTGAGCGGCGCCGACAATTTCATTTTTCCAGCAGCGGTGGAAGCTGCGTCCTTGGTCAGGTCGGCACGAACTTCCTCAGCCTCCTGGTCGGTGATCAATTTCTTTTTAACAAGCAAGTCCAGCAGCGCACCCGCATCCTGCGCACGGGTGGCGAGCGGAGCGGTCAGTAGTGCCATTGTGACGGCAGCGGCGAAGTAAGTTTTTCTAAACATCAGTTTCTCCTTGAGGTTGGTTGGGCATCACTTTGGTAGCGATGCGGAGAAGCTGGAACGCGATCGTTACAACTGCGTGGCGTGCACGTGACGTTTCTGTGAACTAATTGGCGTCCACGTTTTTCGCGACCGGAACGAAGAGATTCATCGTCGTTCCCTTACCGGGCGCGCTCTGCACCTCAACGCGGCCGCCGTGCAGCTGCGCGATGTGTTTCACAATGGAAAGGCCGAGACCCGTACCGCCGACATCGCGACTGCGCGATTTATCTACCCGATAGAAACGCTCAAAAATACGCGCGATGTCCGCGTCCGGAATACCCACGCCATCGTCGCTCACAATTACCTTCGCGTAGTTGCCGGCAGTCGTGGCGGCAATACGAATCGCGCCGCCGACGTCCGAATATTTCACCGCATTATCGAGCAAGTTATAAATCATCTCCTGCAGCCGAAGCTCATCCGCACGCACCGGTTTTAGCAGCGGCTCGACCTCGAGCGAGATGGAGATTTGCTTCGCCGCCAGCCGTTTTGTCCAGTCGCCCACGACGATCTCGAGGAATGGCGCGAGGTCGACATCCTTGAAATCAAGGTGCGGTTCCGCGGCTTCCAGCTGAGCGAGACTGAGCAGATCTTCGACCAGAAAATGTAGACGCCGTGAATGGCGATCCATCACCTCGAGGATTCGCTTCGATTCGTCGGGCGAGAGATCGGGCTCATCCCGCAGCGTTTCGAGATATCCGCCCAGAATCGAAAGCGGCGTTCGAAGCTCATGCGAAACGTTTGCGACGAAGTCACGCCGCATGTCGTCGAGCTGCTTTTCACGAGTGACGTCGCGGAAAAGAATCACGGCGCCGTTCACTTCACGGTCGCTGTTCCTGGTCGGCAGCGCGCTCACGCTCACCTGACGCGAAGTTGAAAGGAGCGTAACCGTTTTCGTTTCCGCCACGCCGGTGCGAAGGGCGTTGGACGCCAGTTGTTCGATCTCTGCATTTCGCACGATCTCCACCAGACTTCGTGACGACTGAGCGTTCGCGAAGAATTCACCGAGCGCGGGATTGGTAAGGCGGACCGCGCCAGCATGATCGACAGCCATAAGTCCGTCGCGCATGGCACCTAGAATCGTCAGCACGCTGAACTCGTGCTGCTCGTTACTCGTGGTGAGCGCGACCTGCCTTCGATAAATATCTTCCAACGCCAGCGCCGCGCGCTTCGCTTCGACAGTTCCCTCAATGAGATAAGTGCGCGGCAATCGCAATGCGCGAACGTCAGCGATCAGCTCCTCAATGCCGCGCCACGGGACGACCCACCGACGCCAGACAAAAATACTGAGCAGCGCCAAACCTCCGCATCCGAGAAGCAGAATCGTCACCCACATCGTCCGCTATTCGCCTCGAAACCGATAACCAAATCCGCGCACCGTCTCGATCCAATCACCCGTCTTCCCAAGTTTTTCGCGCAGACGCCGCACGTGAGTGTCTACTGTCCGTGTATCGATAATACTTTCGTAACCCCAGACGTCGTTTAACAAGCGATCGCGCGACTGTAGTCGGCCGCGGCGAAGAATCAGCGTGCTGAGAAGCTTGAATTCGATCGCGGTGAGATCGAGGGACTTTCCACCGACGCGAGCTCGATGCGTATCTGGTTCGATGACAATCGGGCCGGCCACCAGATTGGACCCGACCGGAAGTCCAGCGCTGCCGCGGCGAAGAATCGCCTGGATCCGCAGCATGACTTCCCGCGGACTGAAGGGCTTCGTGACATAATCGTCCGCGCCAAATTCGAGGCCGACAATGCGATCAATTTCCTCCGCGCGCGCGGTGAGCATCAGGATCGGAATATGGCTCGTCGCTTTATCCGTCTTGAGGATCTTACAGACCTCAAGCCCCGGCATTTTGGGAAGCATGAGGTCGAGAATGACAAGCGACGGTAACTCCGCCCGCGCTTTTTCCAGACCGGACGCCCCGTCATGAGCGATGGAAACGTCAAAGCCGCCACTTTTCATAATGGCGCGCTTGAGGAGGTCGATCACATCGCTCTCGTCGTCGACGATGAGGATGCGTTTGGCAGCAACGCTCATATCGAGCGGCCGACGAGGACGCCGCTAAACTCCGCCCGGAAAACCTTCCGGCCGTGCGCCCGCCTTTTCGTTCAACGCCTGGGTGAATTCCTGCAAATTCGTCACGATCTGGGGCGCTTTCGCGAGGACAGTGGTAGCGAGTTTTTCAGCGTAATCTGGCCGGCGCTGCGACATTTCCGAGAGCGCCATCATGACCGCGAGCGCGTTGTTAATAGAATGCTTAATCTCGCTGAATTTGGCCTGCAGCTGCGTGAGGTCTTCCTGCGAAACGGTTCGGTTAGATTCGGTCATGGAGGGGTCTTTTCGCTGGAGAAACTAGGCTGGTAGTGCTTGACTAATCGGTTCGGCATTTGCCGTCACGATGCCTGCGCAAAGTATCAAGATCACCGGTGCGCGCCAGCACAATTTGAAGAATCTCAACGTCGAGATTCCGCGGGAGCAGCTTGTCGTGATCACCGGCTTGAGCGGCTCCGGCAAGTCCTCGCTCGCCTTCGACACGCTCTATGCGGAAGGGCAACGCCGATACGTCGAGAGCCTTTCAGCCTACGCGCGTCAATTCCTTGACCGGATGGAAAAGCCGGACGTCGATTTCATCGAGGGGCTCTCGCCCGCGATCGCGATCGAGCAGCGGAGCGCAGGTGCAAATCCACGTTCCACCATCGCGACGACCACCGAGATTTACGATTATCTGCGCGTCCTTTTTTCATCGGTCGGACAACCTCACGATCCCGCGACCGGCAAGCCGCTCATCCGGCAAACACCGTCACAGATCGTCGATCAGATCATGGCATTCGAGGCGGAGACAAAGATCATCGTGCTGGCGCCGATTGTGCAGAATCACACCGGCGAATTCCGCGACGTAATCGAGAAATTGAAGCGGGAAGGATTTGTGCGTGTTCGGGTGGATGGCGAGATCATCGAGCTGAGCCGGCCGGAACCGATCCGGCTCAAGAAAGCGCAACGTCACTCGATCGAAGCGGTCGTCGATCGACTGGTGATTCGCAACGGCATTCGCGTCCGCCTCGCGGACTCGGTCGAGACGGCCTTGCAGTGGGGTGGGAACCGGCTCGTGCTGTTGCGCCAAACCGAGGCGGAATCGGAATGGGACTCGATCGCATATTCGACCGATTACTCGGACGCCGACACCGGTTTCTCGTTAGGCGAACTTACGCCGAAACATTTTTCATTTAACAGCCACCTCGGCGCATGTCCGACATGTCACGGACTTGGCACGGAGCTCGTGGTCGATCCGGAGCTTATGATTTCCGATCAGACGCGCAGTCTGGCAGATGGGGCGATCCGGCCGTGGCGTCGCGGCAACAAAGCGATCCAGGCGTATTACCGGTCACTGGAGAAGGCGTTGGTGAAATATTTCGACGTGGACGAAAAGCTGCCGTTCTCGGATTTGGCGGAAGAATTCAAGAAAGCGCTTTATTTTGGCACCGGGGATCAAGCGATCGCGTTGAAAGTGGGAAAGAGCGAGAAGATCGCGAAGCCATTCGAGGGATTAGTGCCGCAAATGCAGCGGCTCTACCAGGAGACCGACAGCGAGCTGACGCGTAATCGCATTCGGTCGTTTATGAATCGCGAGCCATGCAAAACATGTCAGGGCGCGCGCTTGAAGCCGGAGATTTTGGCCGTCACGATTGAGTCGAATCGCGAACTTAATATTCATCAATTCAGCCAGCTCACGATTGGCGCGGCTGCGGAGTTTATCGAGAAACTTCAACTCAACGAACAACAGAAGTTCATCGTGCACGAAGTGGTGCGCGAGATTCGCTCGCGATTGGAATTCCTGAACGAAGTCGGGCTGAGTTATCTGACTTTGAATCGCGAAAGCGGCACGCTTTCGGGCGGTGAAGCGCAGCGCATCCGGCTGGCGACACAGATTGGTTCGGGACTCGCGGGCGTCCTTTACGTGCTGGATGAGCCAAGCATCGGCCTGCATCAGCGCGACAATGCCCGGCTCCTCGGAACGCTTCGGCGGCTGCGTGATTTGGGAAATTCCGTGATTGTGGTGGAGCACGATGAGGAGACGATTCGCTCCGCAGATCACATCATTGATCTCGGGCCGGGCGCCGGTCCCCGCGGCGGCGAAATCGTAGCGCAGGGAACGCTCGCCGAAATTCTGCCGGCGAAGTCGTCGCCCACGGCCGACTATCTTTCGGGGCGAGCGAAAATCGCGGTGCCGAGAAATCGAGTTCAACCCGCGAAGAATGACGATCGCAACGTAGACGGTTCGGGTTGGCTAACGCTCAGCGGTGCCACGGAAAATAATCTTAAGAATGTTACATTCGCCGTTCCGCTCGGATGTTTCACCTGTGTCACCGGCGTTTCCGGAAGCGGGAAGTCGACTTTGGTTGACGACATTTTGCGCAGGGCGCTCTTCCGGCATTTTTACAAATCCAAGGAAAAACCCGGAGCGTACCGCGCGCTGCACGGGCTCGAGCAACTCGATAAGGCGATCGTTATTGACCAGACTGCGATCGGTCGGACGCCGCGGTCCAACCCGATCACTTATACGGGAGCATTTACACCAATTCGGGAGCTTTTCTCACAGCTGCCGGCATCGCGGATTCGCGGATACGATGCGGGTCGTTTCAGTTTCAATGTCAAAGGGGGGCGCTGCGAAAATTGCGAGGGCGGCGGACTGATCAAAATCGAAATGCACTTTCTGCCCGACGTTTACGTGGAGTGCGAAGTGTGCGGCGGCGCGCGCTACAATCGCGAAACCCTCGAGATCACCTTTAAGGGCAAAAACATCGCCGACGTCCTGCGCATGACTGTTGACGAAGCTGCCAGATTTTTCCGGAGCGTTCCTACGGTTTCGGACAAACTCGAAGCGTTGCTCGACGTCGGACTCGGTTACGTGCGGCTCGGGCAGGCGGGCACGACGTTGTCCGGCGGTGAAGCGCAACGCATCAAGCTGGCTACTGAACTCGCCAAGAAAGCGACCGGCCGTACGATTTACATCCTCGACGAGCCGACCACGGGATTACATTTTGCAGATATCGACCGGCTGCTTCGAGTGCTGATGAAATTGCGCGATGCGGGAAACACGCTGCTGGTGATCGAACACAATCTCGAAATGGTTAAATGCGCCGACTGGGTTATCGATCTCGGTCCAGACGGGGGCGAGAACGGTGGCCGAATCATGGTGGCGGGTTCGCCTGAAAAAGTTGCGGCGTGCCGAGAGAGCTACACGGGAACTTATCTGCAGACTCTATTAAACGGATGAAGCTGGCATTCATCCTGGGATTTATCGGCACAATCTGTGCGCTCTCGTGCGCAGGGGGTGAGCCGCTGGAAGTTGCGATTCGGACGCTGGCGGACGGCGTCCCCGAAGCCGCCATTGCTCCACTGAAGGGAGCGCTGGCACAGGCGTCGAATGATCCTGAGCAGACGGCGCTTTCCGAAAAGCTGGTGGAGGCGTTGGTCAGCTCGCAACGGTTTACCGAAGCGCTGCAATTGCTCGAACAGCCAGCGCTCCGCAATTCCATCGCGGGAAAGTTTTTTCGAGCGCAGACATTCGCCGCGCTCGGCCGAATCGACGAAGCCGCTGCGCAATATCGCGAAGTTTCGCAAACGCCCGGCCGCTACTGGGCAGCCTCGGTTTTTGGCGAGGCCGAAATGCTGCGCGCGCGCGGCAACATCGGCGACGCGTTAAAGAGTTATGCTCAGCTCTTCGCGGACCCGGAGTTCGCAACCAGGTCACGGCTTCGCTCTGCGGAACTCTTGATGATCCGGGGAGAACTTGCGAACGCGCACCGAATACTGGAGCAAGCGGAGCCCACCCGCCTTGCCGAAAAACGGGAGCGCCGCTTTTTGCGAGGGCGATTCGAGCTCGCATCCGGCCGCCCCGATCGCGCAATCGGTGTTCTGCAACCATTGCTGGGGCGCATCGATGGAACGCCACACGCCGTGATCATTGCCGCGCTGCTGGCCCTGGCTGATGCGCACCTCGCGCAGCGGACGCCGGAAACGGGTGATGACTTTCTCGAGGATTACATCGAGCACCATGCGAACGATCCGGCGCTTCCGGAAATTTTCGCGAAGCTCGACCAGCTTTATACTCTCGAGAAAAAGCCGGGACGCGGTGAGCTGGAACGCTGGGCGCACGACGCGATGCAGCCGCGCCGCGCCTTGTCGCAGTGGTATGTCGCGCGCTTGGAACTACGGGGTGGGAGACGAGAACGCGCTTTGCGAGACCTCGACGAGATGTCGCGGACGGAACGACCTCCGATCGAGGCGATTCCTGCGTTTATGGAATTCGCGAAGTTGTTGATGGCTGACCGCAACTTCAATCGCGCGCTCGAAGTTTTAAGCATCGCGCGATCGTTGCGTCCCGCCGCCGATGTGGCGGCGCGAATCGACTTTATTGCCGGCCGCGCGCATGAGTTTGCCGGCGATGCCAAGGCCGCGGCGGCCGCGTTCGATCGCGCGAACATTGGCAACGGCCCGCTCGCCCAGACCTCTGCGCTCAATGCCTCGCTCGCTTGGCTCCAAGTTGGGGATGACGCGCAGGTCCAGAGCCACGCCGGAAATCTGACCGCGCCGGCGCGGGAGGATTTAGCGTTGGAGGAAGGACTCGCGCTGGCCAATCGCAAGGATGCGCATGCGGAAGAAGCGCTCCGCAAATTCGTCCACGATTTCCCGGAGAATCCTCGCACTTCCGAGGCCCTCGTCGCGCTGGCGGAACTCGCGTATCATTCCACCCCGCCCCGAATAAAAGAAGCGCGCGCCAGCCTGGATTTCGCGCTGCATTCACGACCGACGGAGGTCGCTCGCGAACGTGCCGCCTACCTCGACCTGTGGATCCAGGATATCGCAGTCGATGCCGATGAAAAGGTGATTGCCTTGGCGACTGCTTTTTTGCGGGATCACGCAACTTCAGCGTTCGCGGCCGACGTGCGAATGAAGCTCGCCGAAACCTATTTTCGCCGGCAGGATTTTGCGAACGCCCAGACGCAATTCGAGTTACTGGCGCAACAGAATCCGAAGTCGCCGCTAGCGGATAAAGCACTCTTTTTCGCGGCACAGTGTGCGAGCGCCAGTTTCGAACCGAATGCCGTCGATCGCTCGCTGGCGCTATTGGGCCAGGTCGTTCGCTCGGATAGCAGCTTCAAATGGGCGGCGCGCAATCAGCAGGCCGCCATCGAGCGCCGCCTCGGTAAGCTCGATGAAGCGCTTGTGCTTTATGACGAAGTCCTGAAGAACGACGCGCGCATCGCAGAAAAACGCGAGGCGTTGTGCGGCAAAGGCGACATTTATCTCGAACTGGGAGCGAGGGATCGTGCGAATTACGCGCGCGCCATCGACTGCTATGCGAAACTTGCTGCCGATGCGGAAAGCGCTCCGCACTGGCGGAATCAAGCGTTGTACAAGCAAGCCGTTTGCCTGGAAAAACAGGATGACCGCGATGCCGCGCTCGCCACGCTTTACCGGATTATCGACATCCCGCCTGGCGATAAACCGATTGAATTTTTCTGGTATTACAAAGCCGGCTTCGACGCTGCGCGCCTTCTCGAGGAGACTGCAAAATGGGATTCAGTGGTATCGGTTTATCAGAGACTCGCATCCTCTGGCGGCTCGCGCAGCAGCGAAGCCAAGAACCAGCTCGATCGCATCCGGCTCGAGCATTTTCTCTGGCAAGAGTGAGCGCTTAATAAGATTGCCATGCGAGACTCCGAGGCAGACAATCGGCGCCATGACAACGACATGCAGGGCAGCAAGCCTGCGAGGTTGGTTGGGACGGGGCGGAGCAGCTGTGCTCTTCCTCGCGTTCTGCGGTTCGGCCCTCGCCGATCCCAGCAAGAACGTCGTGACGCCTGCGAAGAAGACAGTTCGCGTCATGAAAAAACATGTGAAGTGCTACACCTGGGTCACCGGCTATGGAATGCCGATCCCCTGTGAGCAGATTCGCTGTCCAATCGCGACCACCTCGCACGCGCTGTATACGATCGGAAATAAAGACAGCACAGCGAACTAATCGCTGAAGATTGTCGGTGCGAAATGCGCCGCCCCAAGCGGCGCAGGCCGGATCACTTATTTCCGATCCCAGCTCATCAGACCGCGCAGCCGACGACCCACTCGCTCGATTTCATGTTTCCGCCCGCGCGCGACTTTCCGGCGCAGTTCGCGGCGTCCGTTTTCAATCTCGCGGATAAGACCATCCGCAAATTTTCCTGATTGAATTGCTTGTAATGCCCCCTGCATCCGTCGTTTGACGCTCGCATCGATAATCCTTGAACCGACGGTGAGATCGCCCCACGCCGCCGTCTCGGAGATGCGTTCCCGCATCGCCGCGATTCCACGCTCGTGAATCATATCGACGATAAACTTCAGTTCGTGCAGACATTCAAAATAGGCCAGTTCCGGCGTGTAACCCGCCTCCACCAGGGTCTCGAATCCCGCGTTGATTAACGCTGCGGTGCCACCGCAAAGGACCGCCTGTTCGCCGAATAAATCTGTCTCTGTCTCTTCGCGAAATGTGGTTTCGATAACTCCGGCACGCGTGCAGCCGATCGCTTTCGCCCACGCCAGCGCAGTCTTACGAGCAGCGCCGGTTGCGTTTTGGTGCACTGCCACCAGCCCCGGTGCGCCCCGGCCCGCGACAAACTCGCGGCGCACCATCGGCCCGAGGCCTTTCGGCGCCACCAGAATCACGTCCACATTTTTGGAAGGAACGATCGTTTTGTAATAAATCGCGAAACCGTGGGCGAACAGGAGGGTTTGTCCGGCGCGAAGTTTTGGTGCGACGAATTTGTGAAACGCCGCGGGCATCACCGTGTCCGGCACGGCCATGAAAATAACATCGGTGCTTTCGGTCAACGCCGCGGCGTCGACGAGGCGCAGCCCGGCACTTTTCGCGCTCGCCCGGGACTTACTTTTAGGTCGGAGTCCTACGACCACGTCCATCCCGCTATCGCGCAAATTCATCGCGTGCGCCTGGCCTTGTGCGCCGAAGCCGAGCACACCGCAACGGCGATTCTTCAGCCAGCTAAGCCGCGCATCTTTGTCTCGAAGAATGCGGGCGGCCATTCGCAGCCGATGCTAAAACATCATACCGGCAAGTCAACGCACGCGCTGGTGGCTAGTTCGCGGCCGGTTCTGCACTTGCGATCGATTTCAAACGCGACACTTCCGCGATTGCCGCCCGCGCTTCATCGGTGCGCCCCATTCTTTCGAGAATGCCCGAGAGCATGGCGTACTGGCTCGGCTCATACGGCTGTCGCGCGACTGCCTTGGCCTGAAGTGCGCGAGCTTCGTCGTATCGATTTTGTCGCAGGCGAATTTGAGCAGCGAGATTAAGCGCTACCACGTCGTGGATATCGAGGCGGGAGGCGCGAGTTAATGCTTCCGCGGCACGGCCGGAGTCGTTTTGATCAGCGTACAGCCGTCCCGCCGCGAGTGCGGCGCCATGATGCCACCAGTTATCACGCGCAAATTTTTCTACTAACTCGATCGCGGCCGAACTCGCGTTGGTTTCACGCAGGATCTCCGATTCAAAACTTACCAGCTCCCAGATATCGGGATATTCAGTTCGCGCCCTTTCGATCAGCGCGATTGCTTCTGCGTCGGCCTGCGCCTTGTGCCGCAAATGCGCGAGATTCAAGACCGCGATCCAAGTGCGTGGGTAATCGTTGCGCGTCTTGGACGCATCATTACTCGTCGCACTAAAAATAGCTTCGGCTTCCGCGGTCTTGCCCTGCTCGTAGAGAACATGTGCCAGATTATTCCGGGCGATCGGATAGTCCGGAAGGATCCTGAGTGCCGCACGAAAGATAGCTTCGGCTTTCGCGTACTCACCGCGACCGGCATAGATCTGTGCCAGGTTGACCTGCACCCGTGTACTGGAACCGCCCGCTGCCAGCGTCCTGCGATAGAATGTCTCCGGCGTCACCCAGTCACTGCTCCGCACGAAGCTACGAACGCTAAATCCCACTAATGCGATCAACCCCATGGCATAAGCGACCGCTCGCAGCCGGAACGGGAAATCGATGACGCATCCCGCCATGAAAAGCAGCAGTCCGACACTCGGTAGATAGAGCCAGTGCTCGGCGACCGTGGCGTTTAGATCGACCAGATTCGATATCGGTAGAAATCCTGCCACGAACCAAACGACACCAAAGAGACGGAGCATCCGTGCCTTCCCTTTACGCAATATCCCCACCGTGAATCCGGCCAGCGCCAGCAGGCCGGTGATCGAAATATATTCAATCGTAGCCGCTTTCTCCCAGCTATCGCTCGTCATATAAACGCCGGGATTAACAACTGTTCGCTCCATGTGGAGGTTGGCAGGAAACATCATCAAACGTGCGTAATCGCCCAAGGCGCGGAACATCAACACTACCCGCGTCGGCGCGCTCCAACCTTCCGACGGACCGTTCGATGGCCTCGCCGAGGGCAGGTGTCGCAGCGCGATGTAACTGACGATCAATACCACACAGCTCGTACAGACCGAGAGCTTCGCCCGCCTTGACAGGGCAGCTGAGAAAAATATCTGATGAACCGCAAAAATAACCACCCAGATGCAGGCTGTCTCACGCGAGCACAACGCCAGCATCGCGACGGCGGCGGCCGCTGTGAACGTAATGGCTTTTCGCCAGGTCCGGTTGGACTTTTGTGCCGATAAAACTAGTAACCACGCCGCGCCCGCAAAAAAGAATGCCAGGCTATCGGCGCGGCCGGAAATGTAATCGACCGCGGCGCTGTGGACCGGGTGCACCATCCATAACGTCGCGACCGACAAAGCGATATAATTGGTCTCTCTAACGCTCCGGCACAGGCCAGGGACAATGAGAAGAAGCAGGCGGAAGAGCACAAGGCCGCTTCCGACATGGAGCATGATATTCGTTAGATGATACCCGCAGGTCTCGGTATTCCAGAAAAAGTAGTCGAACATGAAAGAGATGTTCTGGACTGGCCGGTAATGCGCTGAGAACGAATCGAGGAAAAGA
>JBBQHM010000037.1:0-19560 GCA_038323965.1 Chthoniobacterales bacterium
AATGCTGTGGAACGCGCGGACGCGGCCGTGCTGCGGCAAGCGTGTCTGGCGGCGCGTGATCTTGTGGCCGCGGGCGAAACGAAAGCGGCGAACGTGCTCGCGACGGTGCGAAAAATAGTCAGGGCGGCAATTCACGCGAAAATCGATTACGTGGAGGTCGTGGACACGCATTCGCTGCAACCGATCGAAGAAATCAGGCCAGAGGCGACGCTGGCGCTGGCGGTTTTCATCGGGAAAACGCGATTGATCGATAACATCCGGCTCGCGTGAAGGAATACGATTTCGTGGTGGTCGGCAGCGGAATCGCCGGGCTGACGTTTGCGCTCAAGGCTTCGAAGCTTGGCTCGGTGGCCGTGGTCACCAAGCGGCGAAGTTCTGACACGAGCACGGCCTGGGCGCAGGGCGGAATTGCATGCGTGATCAGCGACGAAGACACCTTCGCACTGCATGTGCGCGACACGCTGGAGGCGGGGGCGGGCCTGTGCGACGAAGCGGTCGTCCGCGAAATTGTGAGCGAAGGGCCGGCGCGCATCCGCGAGTTGATCGACCTTGGTTTGCAATTCGACGAACGCGAAGTCTCGGGCCATCGCGAGCTGGATCTCGGGCGGGAGGGCGGACATTCGAAGCGACGCGTGCTGCATGTGCAGGATGTCACCGGGCGCGAAATTGAGAACACACTTCTGACGGAACTCGGGCACCGCTCCAACGTTGAGCTCTTGGAGAATCATTCCGCCGTCGATCTGATCACGAGCGCGAAGCTGGGAACAGCGGGCGAGAATCGTTGCGTCGGCATCTACGTGCTCGACGAGGACAAAAGTGAGGTCGAGACGCTGCGCAGTGACCGGGTGGTGCTGGCGACTGGCGGTTGCGGCAAAGTTTATTTGTACACCACGAATCCTGACATCGCGACGGGAGACGGCGTGGCGATCGCGTGGCGCGCGGGCGCGGCGATCGCCAATATGGAATTCATCCAATTCCATCCGACCTGTCTCTTCGATCCGCGGGCGAAGACGTTTCTGATTTCCGAAGCGGTGCGAGGTGAAGGGGGAATTCTACGGAATGCGCGGGGCGAGGACTTCATGCCGCGCTACCATCCACGCGCCTCTCTCGCCCCGCGCGATATTGTGGCGCGCGCGATCGACGCCGAGATCAAGCGGTCGGGATCGCAATGTGTTTATCTCGATATCACCCATCAATCCGCGGACTTTCTGCGCGAGCGATTTCCGAACATCTGCGAAACTTGCCTTCGGTTTGGCATCGATATCACCAGGCAGGCGATCCCGGTGGTGCCGGCCGCACATTATCAATGCGGCGGAATTAAGACCGATGTGAACGGCGCGACGACTTTGCGCGGTCTGTATGCGATCGGCGAGGTGGGTTGCACAGGTCTTCACGGCGCGAACCGGCTGGCCAGTAATTCACTCCTCGAAGGCCTGGTGGTCGCGCACCGGGCGTGCGCGACAATCGCCGATCAGCTGAAGGGACCGAGGGAGTCTCGCGATATTATGTTGCCGGAATGGGAATCAGGTAACGTCCAGAATGTGGATGAACTGGTCGTGATTTATCACAACTGGGACGAGATCCGGCGACTGATGTGGGATTACGTGGGGATCGTGCGAACGGACAAGCGATTGCAACGTGCGCGCGCGCGTTTGGGGAATCTGCAACGGGAGATCCATGAATTTTATTGGAATTTCAGGATCTCGGTCGACCTGCTCGAATTACGAAATCTTGCGACCGTGGCGGCACTAATCGTTGACTCGGCCTTAAGTCGTCGCGAGAGCCGAGGCCTGCATTTTACGCTCGATTTCCCGGAGACCGATGACCGGCATTTCAAACACGACACCGTGCTGAGCCGAGAATAACTGGCGTAGATAGTGCTTAGAATGCGCTGGGCCCGGGCAGCGTTCCCAAGGGAGAATCGCTTGCGGGGGGCTCCTAATTCGGATACAAGCAACTCCCGGCAATTCGCAGATGAACAGGCCTTTAGCGACAATTTCTCTCCTCCTCGCCGCTGCCATGGCTGCCAGCGGGCAATCTCCGTACGAAAGCGCCGGAGATTTCGCGAAGTACGCGATGAAGTTGCGCGAGCGGGCGCTGCTGAAAGTGGAGCCGCAGGTCTTTGTCCCAACGTCATCCCGGACGAGCACAACGACGCGTTATCCTTGGAAGGCGGGGATCGTAACGACGGTTTTCTGGATCGGCGAGCAGGCTGGAGCGAATAATCCAGTGCCGAATACGAAGAGTTCCTGGGATGCGAACTGGACGGAGAAATATGGTGGTTTCGATAGCCCCGACTTATCCGCGCGGAGATCGATCGATAATTCCAAGGGCACAATGCCGGTCGCCTTTACCCCGCGGCAGAATCCGTTTTACTGCGCCCTTCCGTACAACGACGTGACTCATGGCCAGTTCAAACCTGAGGCACCACTGGTGATCCCGTGGTTTAAGCGCCTCTATACGGAACCCGGCAAATCGGTCTGCAAGGATCGTTGGCTCGCCATTCGGAAAGGGAATCGCGTTTGCTTCGCACAGTGGGAAGATTGCGGCCCATTTCGGACCGACCACTTTCAATATGTGTTCCAGAGCGAACGCCCGAAGCCGAATCTAAACCGCGGCGCTGGTCTCGATGTATCTCCTGCAGTGCGCGATTATCTGGGGTTGCAGCCAACCGACGTCACCGACTGGCAGTTCGTCGAAACCGGCGACGTGCCGACCGGACCCTGGCGTCAGTATGGCGACAATAACCATTTCGTGATCGCCAAGCGCGAGCTTGAACAACGCGTCGTCCAGAAGACCGACGCGAATGCGAAAAAGTAGTTACTGCGGCGCGCTGGAAGGAGCGGGCATTTCGCTGGCAGCGGGTCGCGGTGTCGCAACGGGCTTGGGCGGTTCTGGTGTCGCCATATTCAAAAGCGCGGTCACCGTGGCGAACTTAAATCCTTTCGCTTCGAGCTGATCCAGGGTTGCGGGCATCGCTTCGATCGTTCCCGGATGAATGTCGTGGGCGAGGACGATCGAGCCAGGGCGTGTTTCCTTTAGGATTCGACTCGTGACCACACTCGGACCGGGGCGTTTCCAATCGAGTGGATCGACGTCCCAGAGAATGATCTGGTAACCGAACTCGTCGTGAATCCAGCGCTTTTGCCGTGCGGTAATCGATCCGTACGGCGGCCGCATGAGGGTGGGTCTCGTGCCGAGAATCTCGTGCAATTCGTCGTCCGTCCGCTTCAATTGCGAGCGCACCGCCTCGTCGGACATTTTACCCAGGTTTGGATGCGACCAACTGTGGTTGGCGATTTCGTGGCCTTCCCGAGCCGCGCGTTTTAGAACGTCCGGGTTTTGCTGGACACATTCTCCCAGGACAAAAAATGTCGCCTTGATGTGATGAGCTGCCAGCAGGTCGAGCAGCTTGGGGGTGAGGGTGGCATGGGGACCGTCGTCAAAAGTGAGGGCGATGTAGGGACCGTCAACATGGACGGAACTAAATGTTATGCGCGGTTCAGCTGGCGCGGAAAGTTTAGCTTTTGGCGGTGCCGCGGCGGGCGCCGGTTCAGAAGTAGACTGACCAAAGGCGGCGGAAGCGATCGCGATGCTGGCGAAGGCGGTGAGGACGGAATGGATGGAGGGAAATTTTTTTGAGATCAAGGAGTGGGCGTATGGCCGAACATTTAGCAGAGGGGATTAACGACGCAACCGACATCAAAACTCGAAGCGACGTTGTAAAAAAGACGGAAATTGTAGTGGCTATATCGGCATTTAGAACAGCTGCGTCTCCCGGCTTATTTGGCAATGAACATGCTGAACAAGGTGTGATCCAACACTGCCTTCCTCGACACACAAGTCAGGGCGCAGCGAGGTAAGGAAGTTTTCCCGCCAATGAAAATTTTGTTAGTTGAAGATCAGCAGGATAGCCGCCGCATGATGCGGAAGCTGATCGAGCGGCGTGGCCACGAAGTGGTGGGCGTAGGAAGCGTTGAGCAGGCGGAAGAGGCCATGCGTGCCGAACATTTCCCGTTCCTGATCCTCGACTGGATGTTGCCGGGGAAAAGCGGACTCGATCTTTGCCGGCAACTCCGCGCGCAGCCGGCCGGCGACGAATATTTCATCCTTCTCGTCACCGCTCGCGGGGACACGGCGGATCTGCAACAGGCGCTCGACGCTGGCGCGAACGATTACCTTACCAAACCGCTCGATCTAGGCCTTCTCGATGTCCGTTTGTCGGTGGCCGAACGGCAGATCGCGGAACTCGCTGAACGCAACCAGGCGCGCGTGGCGTTAGTCGAGTCGGCGCGGCGGATGACCGAGATTCTCGAGAACACGACGGACGCTTTCTTCGCGGTGAATCACGCGTGGCAATTCACGTTCCTGAATCCGGAAGCAGAAACGCTGCTCAGCCGTTCTCGCGAAGAGTTGGTTGGCGAAAACATCTGGGAGAAATTGCCGGAGCTGCGGAACACACTTTTCGAGCAAAATTATCGCCGCGTCGTCACGGAGCAGAAGGCGATTGAATTTGAAGCTTCGGACAAAGCGGGTCGCAGCTGGCTGGAAGTGCACGCCTATCCCAGCGGCGGAGGCGTCTCGGTTTTCTTCCGCGATGTTTCGGAACGCAAACGTGCGGAAGGTGAGCGTCTCACAACCAGCAAGCTGGAATCGCTCGGGACCCTTGCGGGCGGCATTGCGCATGACCTTAATAACATCCTGACGGTAATTTCGGGCAACATCGGGCTGGCCCAGCTCGAAGCGGGACAAGCCGCGCAAACTCTTCTTGGCTATCTTGCCAAAGCCGGGACGGCGGCTCAGCACGCGGCGCATTTGTCGAGTCAACTCCTGACCTTCTCGAAGGGCGGCGCGCCGCTTAAAAAAGTGGTCGCGACTTCGGGGCTGTTAAAGAAAGCATCCGAGTTCGCGCTGCACGGATCGAACCTGCGTCCCGAAATCGATATTCCGAATGATCTCTGGAAGGCGGAAGTAGATCGCGCGCAAATCGAGCAGGTCATCAACGCGCTGCTGCTCAACGCGCGCGAAGCGATGCCCAACGGCGGGACGGTGCGCATCGCGGCGCGCAATATTGAATTTCATAACGAAGACGCCACGGGGCTGCCGGCCGGACGTTATCTGCGCATTCGTGTGATCGATGATGGACCGGGTGTGCGCGACGATCTTGCGATCAAGATTTTCGATCCCTATTTCACGACGAAACCGACGAGCAGCGGCCTCGGCCTTGCGATCAGTTATTCGATCGTTAAAAAACATGGCGGATTACTGCACCTCGAAAAGAGTTCGCCGGACGGCGCGACGTTCACCATTTACCTGCCTGCTACGGAGCTAACGGCTAGTCAGGCGCAAGAGCCGAAATCGCCGGGTCAGTATCATTCAAACGATCAACGCATCTTGGTGATGGATGACGAAGAAGGAATTCGCGATCTGACTTCTCAATTGTTGAGCACGCTGGGCTATCAGGTGCTGGCGGTGCCCGATGGACGCGAGGCCATCCGTGCTTACGAATACGCGATGCGCCGCGGCGAAAATTTCCAGGCGGTAATTCTCGATGCCACCATTCGCGGTGGCATGGGTGGTGTCGCCACGATTGAGCGACTCAGAAATATCGATCCCAACGTGACGGCGATTATCTGCAGCGGTTACTCTGACGAAGCGGCGCTTTCGGAATTCCTGACGTTCGGTTTCCGCGGTGCCCTGCCAAAACCGTTCACGCGTCGCGATTTAGCCGATGTCTTGCAGCGCGCACTCGCTGCCTCTCACGTCTCTTAACCTTTCCGAAGTTTCTCGAGCTCGTCGATGAATGCGGTCGGCCCGCCCTCGACGTAACCAAGCTCGCCAACTTTTTTACCGTTCGCGTCGAGCACGATCAGCGTCGGGAAACCTTGGACGCTATACCGGGAAGCCAATTGCATGTTCTGCTGGACGAGTTCCTTCGCCTGCGCTTTTCCTTTCGGAAAGTCGATCTCAACGAGGACGAGATTCTTGTTGGCGTATTCCTGGAACTCCGGCTTGGAAAAAACCTCTTTCTTCAATCGGATGCACCAGCCGCACCAGTCGGACCCCGTGAAGTCGAGCATCACAAGTTTGTTGGCCTGCTTGGCTTCGGCTTGGGCGGCCTTGGGATCGGTTAGCCAGTTGAGCTCCGCGCGGGCCGAGGTTGCCAGAATGGAGGCGCAGATAAAGGCGAGGAGGAGGGATTTCACAATGGGTGACTCTCTCGCACCCCAGCCCGCGGTGCAAATGCTGGCGGCGTGAAATAAGTACAAAAAAAGCCCGGCGCTGATGCACCGGGCTTTTGCTGCGAAAAGTTGGATTACTTCAGGTGACCCGAGACGAGCTTTGTCATCTCGAACATGCTGACCTGGCTTTTGCCATTAAAGACTGGCTTCAGCGCATCGTCGGCATTGATCATGGTTCGCTTTTTCTTGTCCTGACATCCATTTTTCTTGATGTAGTCCCAGAGTTTTTTCGTGAGCTCGGAGCGTGGTATTGGTTTGGACCCAACCACGAGGGAAAGCTTTTCATCTGGCTGGACGGGTTTCATAAACGCAGCGTTAGGCTTGCGTTTGGAAGGAGTTTTGGCGGATTTGGTTTTCGGCATGTCCGCTGATTAGTCCTTCGCCCTCTAGAGGGCAACACTAAATTTCGCCTGAGGTCACGCCCCGTTGCGCCGGCGCACGGCAATTGCGGCGATGTCGTCAGCTGCCGGCTCGCCCGTTTCCCGTTCGTCCACCGTCGCCAGCAGGCAATTCAAGAGACGCTCGGCGGAAGTCGCGGTGGGATCGATATGCTCCGCAATAGTGCAGTGCGAAAGACGTGAAGCGGCGCCATCGGCGCGCCCATAAATTCCATCGGTGTAGAGCACGAACGCATCGCCTTCGCCGAGATCGAGACTTTCACCGTTGAACTCGCTGTTCGCCAGAACTCCCAGCGGTGGCGCGGAAGAGGCGAATTGTTCAACCGTTCCGTTCTTTCGCGCGATCAACAGTGGTGGATGACCGGCCCCGACTACCGTCGCTTTCCCGCTGGCCGGATCGAGCGCGACGCACATCGCAGTCATAAACGATCGCGCGCCGAAAATGCCGCGGAAGTCGCGATCCACCGCGCCCATGATGTGAGCGGGGTCAGAGTATTCGCCGCTGCTGTGATGGAATAATAATTTCGCCAGCGTCGTCAGCAGCGCGGCGGAGGCGCCGTGTCCGGTCGCATCGGCGATCCAAAATAAAACTCGGCCGTCGCGCATGGGCAGCCATCCATAAATGTCGCCGCCGACCTGAATAACCGGCTGGTAAAACGCCGCGACATCCCATCCTGGAATGGTGATCGGTTTTTGCGGGATCAAGGACTGCTGCGTTAAACGCGCCGCTGCCAGATCCCGCTCCAGATTTACGCGCCACGCTTCGAGTTCGTGATTCTGTTCCTCCACCTGCGTCCGCATCAATCGCAGACGTAATTGCGTCTCGATGCGTGCCCGCAAAACGTCCGGGTGAATTGGCTTCGCGACGAAGTCATCGGCACCAGCCTGTAGGCAGAGCACTTCGCTTTCCTCGCTGCCGTGACCGGTCAGCATGATCGTGGGCGTTTGCGCGACCTGCGGATCGAGTTGGCCGCGCAGTTGCCGCAGAACTTCTGCGCCATCCATACCCGGCATGTCGAAATCCAAAATTAATAGTGCTGGCGGGTTCTCCTTCAGCTCGGAGATGGCGTCGCGGCCGTTGGACGCTTCCCGGCAGCGATATCCCGCGGCCGAGAGAATGCGCAGGAGAAGCCGGCGGCTGACCGCGTCATCATCGACCACTAGAATTTCTGCCTCCGGCTTCGGTGTCATGCGTTCCTTTAGATTCGTAGGATAACACCGGCTAATCTGTAAATCTTCTGCGGATTCGAAGTTGGAAATACCCGTTGTCACGCAGCGCGCGTTGAATTAGAAGGAGGCGTGCCGCGTCGGAACCCTAAGCTTATGAAAGTTTTGTTGTCGCTTTCGATATTCTCCGCTTTTGCCCTGGTCTCATGCGATATCGATGAGCCCCCTCGCCAGGCCCGTCGTCCTGCCCGTTACCCGACGCAGCAGCCGGCGGAGCTATCCCCGGCGCAGGCACAGCCGTTTAATCCCAATCAGCCCCCGCCTCCGCCGCCAGTCGAATCATCCACCACCGAAACGACGACGCAGAGCGATGTCCCGGCGACGCCCACCAAGCCTTCCAAGGGAGATTTGCCGACTGGCATTCCAGTTCCGAACAAAGCGGGCTTCGTGACGAGCCCCTATGCCCCGAACCAGGGATACGTTGATGTTCGCGGTTTCCCGCCGGGCACGGAAGTTAAAGATCCGTACACCGGGAAGATTTTTCTCGTCCCGTAACGCAGTCTAATTTGCGCGAGGAGACCGCCCGCGGCTGGACAACCCAGACCGATATCGGATGCTCCTCTCCGCGACGAGCGGAGCCTCTTGATTTGTTGAATTTTTCTTTATGGAACTGCGAGTAAAACGCGCCCCGCGTATCGAGACAGAGATCACCGTTCCCGGTGATAAAAGTATTTCTCATCGCGCAGTGATCATCGCTGCGCTCTCGAATGGAGTGTGCACCTTGAGCGGATTTCTGCCGAGCGATGATTGCATGCGCACGGTGAATGCGATGCGCGCTCTCGGTATTAAAATCGAGCAGCCCGAGCCGACCGTGCTGGTCGTGCACGGAAAGAAACGCGTGCTCACTCCGCCCGCCGCGGAGATCGATTGCGGGAACTCCGGAACGACCATGCGATTGCTGGCGGGACTGCTTGCCGGGCAGACATTTGAGAGCCGCCTTGTGGGCGATGCTTCCTTATCGAAACGTCCGATGGGTCGCATCATCGAACCGCTGCGACAGATGGGCGCGGACATCGTCGCCGAAGGCCCGGATGAAACGCCGCCGCTGCGCATTCGCGGCGGGTCGCTCCGCGGGGTGAAACACCACAGCTCGGTCGCGAGTGCGCAGGTGAAGTCCGCGCTCATGCTGGCCGGGCTTTTCGCGCGCGGCAAAACAACGATCGAAGAGCCGTCGCGTTCGCGCGATCACACCGAGTTGATGTTAAATTATTTTCTGGTTCGCACTTCCGCCAGCACCGATGGACCAGTCAGCGTTTTTGGGGATCAGACACCGGAATCGCGCGATTACGCGATCCCGGGAGACATTTCCTCGGCCGCATTCTGGCTTGTCGCAGCTGCCTGCCAGAACGGCGGGCACCTGCTCGTCAGAAAAGTGGGGCTCAATCCGACGCGCACCGCGGTGCTCGGCGTCCTGATCCGCATGGGCGCGCAGGTCCGCGAAGCGATTGACGACGTCGATCAACTCGAACCCTTCGGCGTCGTTGAAGTGACGGGCGCTCCACTGCGCGGGACCGTCATTCAAGGCAACGAGATCCCGCAATTAATCGATGAGCTGCCGGTTCTGGCCGTGGCAGGTGCGCTGGCGAATGGTCCAACCATTATTCGTCATGCGCAGGAGCTGCGGGTGAAAGAAACGGATCGTATTGCCGCGATCGCACACAACCTGCGCGCGATGGGAGCACAGGTCATTGAACTGAACGATGGTTTGGAAATACACGGCCGCGGCGGTTTGCGCGGCGCGCGCGTCCCGAGTTTTGGCGACCACCGGATTGCGATGGCATTCACGATCGCCGGTTTGCTCGCTGACGGGGAAACGATCGTCGAGAACGCAGATTGCATTCGCACTTCGTATCCGACTTTCGAGGATCAGCTGGAAGCATTCACTAATCCCAAACGGACGCGAAGCTCGACGCCGGTGATCGGATCACTCTCGCTCGCCCGCGTGGACGAGGAATAGCCGGATGCCCGGCGCCCACCGCGTCATCGCGATCGACGGTCCCGCGGCATCGGGCAAGAGCAGCGTTGCCCGTGAACTGGCGCGCCAAATTGGGTTCGCCTACGTCAATTCCGGCGCGATGTACCGCGCGGCCACATGGTTTGTGCTCCAGCAAAATGTGCCGACTAACGATGCCGAAAAGATCGCCGCATTGATCGATCGCGTGGAACTGCGCTGCGACTTGGCCAAGGGAGAATCGCGAATTTTTATCGATGGCGCGGACCCGACTTCGTTTCTGCGTGACGACGCCGTGAATGAAGCCGTCTCGGCTGTGAGCAGCGTCCCGCGCATTCGCGAACGCCTGGTAGAACAGATGCGCGCCTACGCGCTCGATCATGATGTGGTGATGGAGGGACGCGACATCGGTTCCGTCGTTTTTCGCAACACGCCGTTTAAGTTTTATATCGATGCGTCACCGGCCGTCCGGGCGCAGCGGAGAGAGGCGCAGGGTCAACGCGATCAAATCGCAGCGCGCGACCGGGCCGATTCTTCGCGTCGCGATTCACCGCTCGTGGTTTCGGACGATGCGGACGTGATCGACAGCTCGTCGCTTTCAATCGATGAGGTCGTCCGCGAAATCATCAGGTCGCTCAAAGCTAAAGGGTTTGAAAATGTCGCGCTGGCCTAGCGCGCGGACAACGTGAATCCCTACTACTGGGTCGGTTACACCCTGGCGCGTTTGCTGGGGAAGTTGCTCTTCCGTGTCCGCATTCTTCATCGGGAAAGGATGCTGCAAACCGGTCCCGTGATTCTGGCATCGAATCACCAAAGCTATCTTGATCCTCCGCTCGCGGGGACTGCGGTAAACCGCGCGATTTTTTTCCTCGCACGCAACACGCTCCTGAAAGTTCCCGTGCTCGGTTGGCTGCTGCCGAAATTGAACGTCATTCCGGTGGACCAGGATGGAGGCGATCGCAGTGCGCTAAAAGCGTTGATTCGCACCTTGAAAGCAGGACACGGTATCCTTGTTTTTCCGGAAGGCGCGCGCACCGAGGACGGGAATCTACAGCCCGCTCAACCGGGCGTCGGATTCATCATCGCCAAGACATTAGCGCCCGTCGTTCCGATGCGGATCTTCGGTGCGCATGCAGCATGGCCGCGCGGCGGGAGCTTGCATTTACGTCCCATTACTGTCGTCGTGGGCGAGCCGATGTATTTCTCCGAAGCGGACCTCGAGCCCAAAGATAAGCAGCTTTACACGCGCCTAAGTCAACGCGTGATGGACCGTATCGCGCAGCTTCAGATCGACGCGTGATTAGTTTATGCTGAATCAATGAGCGACCGGGTTCCGCCAAGCCGCGCGCCCAAAATGGGTTTGGTGCTGATGGCTATTATCGTGGGAGCCATGGCGTTGGTGGCGATCCACGCCAATATCCAAAAATTGCGTCGCGGGAAGATCGAGACGGTGGTTGTGAAACCCTTACTTCCGCCCAAAAATTCGGGAACGCCGACGCCGAATCCGACTCTCTGACGACACTCCGAGGGACTGGCTGGTGGCGCGTTTCGAATAACCGTCGTAGGAAGTTGTCTAAACCAATTATGAAAAGCATTCTCGTCCTCGGTCTCGCCGCCGTCCTGGCGCTCGGCGCCTGTCAAAAGCAGCAAACAGAAGAGGAACGCCGCGCCGAAATTAATCGCCAGGTCGAGCAGAAATTGGCGGAAGAACGGAAGCAGCAGGATATCGCGCAACGCGAAGCAGACTTGAATGCGCGTGAGCAGACACTGGCTGATAAGCAGCGCGCCACCGCCACGCCCGCACCGGTGAGTCGTTCCACGTCGACCACGACCAACCGTCAACCGCCATCGTCGCGTAACACCGCGGAAAACAGGACCACGCGTCCAACTCGCGCCGGTGGTTCGTACGACATGTTCTATAACCGGCTGGAGTCGCACGGCGATTGGATGGAGACGGACGATTATGGTTATGTCTGGCAGCCGCGCCAGGCGCAAAGTTCGCGCTCGTGGCGTCCCTACACGGATGGTCGCTGGGTCTACACCGATGCCGGTTGGACCTGGGTCTCCGAAGAGTCTTTCGGATGGGCGACTTATCACTACGGACGCTGGGCGCGGCTTCGGAACATCGGCTGGGTCTGGGTGCCGGGTGACGAATGGGCGCCAGCCTGGGTCTCATGGCGGACGAGCAATGAATATGTCGGCTGGGCGCCGCTGCCACCCGAAGCGCGATTCGATCGCAGCACCGGGATCCACAAATGGGCGGACAGTTACTACGATATCGGGCCGGAGAATTACGCTTTCGTCCAGAGCAACCAAATCGGCCAGCCGCGCCTCGAACGCGTAGTTGTTCCACAGGAGCGGAATCTAACAATCGTTAACCAGACGACCAACGTCACCAACATTACCTACAACAACACGACCATTATCAATCAGGGGCCGAATTACGATGAGCTGCGCGCGCAAAGTCAGCAGCCGATCGAGCGCCTTCGGATCGAGCGCGAATCGGATATTCAATCGAATGATCCGCGGGCGGTCGTGCGCGGCGAAGTGATTTCGTTCCCGGCGCCAGTGATCGTGCGCGCCGAGGCAGTCGCTCCGCCACCGATCGTGAAACAGAGAATAAAACAGGTCTTTATTGAACGCGGCTGGGACGCCATTGCGGATAAAAACGGAGCGCAGGAAGCGCGTCGCAAGGTGCGGGCAGAAGCTCCGCCTCCGTCGCAGGAACCTGCTCCGCCTTTCATCAAACCTGCGGTCGCGCCCGCTACATCGCCTGAGACATCGGCAAGTGTTGCTGCGACCGCGGAACCGACTCGTTCCGCGCCTTCTGCCACCGCGACAGTCGCTGCGAGCATGCCAGCGGCAACGCCGAAACCGGCGATGACACCACTTGGCATCGCCCGATCTACCGCGACTCCATCAGCGAGCCCAACCGCCTCGCCAGTGCGGAGTGCGACCGCGACACCCGCGCCTTCCGCGGCGCCAGAAGAATCAGCCAAACCCACCGCGACCCCGCGTGCGACGGCAACCGCCACTGTGAAACCTAGCGCCACCGCCGCCCCGTCCCCAAGCGCAACGCCACGGCCGTCGCTTGCCCCAAGATTCACGCCGCGTCCGAGCGCGACGCCGTCAGCGGCTGCGGAATCATCGCCAGTTGCTGAAACAACTCCATCCCGCTCCAACGGTTCGCCGTTGAATGCGCGCGAAACTGGCGCGTCACGTCACGATCTGAAAGTCGAACGCAAGGCGGAAAAGCAGCAGCGTAAATTCGGAGCGGAAGCTGCCAGCCAAACACCGGCGCGCGGCGAATCCGAAGCTACATCGCAGCTGAATGCGTCGGGAAATTCAACGCCAATTCCAACGCCGTCGGCGACACCACGGCCAACCGCGACTCCTCGTCCGGTCGCTTCGGTCGTAGCCGAGCCTTCGTCCGCTCCCGCCATGGATGAGCCCCGCGGCCCGCGCGGAATGCGCAATCGCCCCACCGCCGTGAGCGAGTCGGCGACGGTTTCACCAACGCCAGCCGACGCAGCGACTGATGAGGATGTCCGCGGAAAAAAGCAGCGCAAGCGTGAAAAGAAGCGCGGCTTGGAAGAAGAAAGCGACACCTCGCCGACAGCGACTCCGACTCCGGCCGAGTAATCAGCTGACGCCTTTGCCGCCGACGAATTGCGCCGCGAGTTCCTGCGCATAGCTGAGGGTATCGATCGTATCGATAGTCTTGTCGCGCCGGATGGCCTTGATGCGCGGGAACCGCAGCGCGAGTCCGCTGGCGTGTCGACTGCTTGGCTGGATGGAATCGAAAGCGATCTCAAGCACAATATCAGGCTTCACTTCGCGGTAACGACCGCGCTCGATGAGCGTATTGCGTTTAAAATGCTCGGTCAGATCGGCGATCTCGACATCGGTTAAACCGCTATACGCCTTGCCGATGGGCAACAACTCGCCGGTGGCATCTTCGCGCACCGCAAACGTGTAATCGCTCAGGACGTGATTCCGTTTTCCGTGGCCGAGTTCCGCAGCCACCACGACTACATCGAGCGTTGCCAATTCTTTCTTGAGCTTGAACCAGAACATCCCGCGTCGGCCCGGCGAGTACAGGCTCTCCGCATCTTTCACCATCAGCCCTTCGTTGAATCGGCTTCGCGCCTTCTGAAATTCGGCCTCGATCGCTTCCGCTGATTTTGCGGCCGCGACCTCGGCCACCTGAAACCCGGCCGGGAGTTGCAATTGCCGGAGCGATTCGCGTCGTTCCCGCAGCGGTTTCTTGAGCAGAGATTTTCCATTAACGAGAAGTAGATCGAACGCGACAAAGACGACCGGAACGTCGGCCGCCCCGTGCGCAAACAAATCGTCGGCTTCGAGCTTGCGACCGAGTCGTTTCTGCAAATCGAAGAAGGTGAGCTTCCGATTCTCCGCCAAGGCGATGATCTCGCCGTCGAGAATCACCTCGTCCGTCAGATTTTGCGCAGCCGCGGCGACGTCCGGAAATTGGTCGGTGATTCGGCGCAGATCGCGCGAGAAAATTTCGGCTTTTTCGGCATTGCGATGCAGTTGCGCGCGAATTCCATCGAACTTGTCCTCGACCAAGGCCGTCGCGGTTCCGCTCTCGTTCGCGAAGCGCGCCCAAATCGCTTCCGCGGTTGGTTCCGAACTCGCCAGCATGCATTTGATGGGACGGAATAATTTTAGCTCGACGCGATCCAGCTGCCTGGTCGACGCCAGTGACGCCGTCATTCCAATGTCGCCGAGGAGCATGTTCGCTTCTTTCACGTCATCGAGTGAGCACTCGAAGGCACTGGCTATCGCTTCCTCGACGAGCCCTTCGCGCAGACCGATGCGGAGATCGCCGGTTAGAATTTTGACGAGGTATTGACCTTCGCGCGCCGAAAGTTTTGCGAGTCGCTCCTGCAGCAACTGAGCTTTAGCGACTGGCCCGCGCGCGAATTGCAGGCGGTCGAGCAATCCGCGCGCTTCCAGGATCGTGAACGACTCCGGCGCAGTCCTTCCATCAAGCGCTTCGAATGCGGTTTTACCGGCATCGCCGTGACTGCTCGCGATTCCGCGAAATTCCGCTTCCGTCATTTTCGTGGCTGCCACTAGCGCGCGATAAATCACCGCCCAACCAACCTGCAAAGTCCGCGGATCGCTCTGCGCGAAAGCTTTGCCGGTCAAAAAGGTGGCAGCAACCGGGAGCTGCCTCTGGTCGAGCGAGCGGAGGTAATCTGCCAGCAACCGCACTTTCGCGAGTTTCGCGGGCGTCGCCGCAATCGCTTCGCCCAGTTCGGCAAACCGATGGAATTCCGATTCCATGTTCGATGCCGATTTTTGGATTGCCTCTTTCTGCGCGCTCCTGCGAAACGTCCCCAGCGTGAGCTCCAGCTGATTTTGTTGCGTCAACGACCAGGCATCGATTCCGCGATCCCGCAGGTCGCGCGCGAATTCCGCGGCGAATCCATGCAGCGTCAGCACGCGTTCCGGTTTTACCAACTCGACATAGCGAATCAGATCGTCGTAATCAGCGTGATCCGTCAGCGGAAAGGCCGCGTCGACCTGGTAGCGATAGACCGAGTTCGGATCGACCGCCCAGCCACTAATCATCGCGACCCGTTTGCGCGGAATTTTCTCGAGCATGCGCGATCGATTCGCGCTCGGCGGGCAGATGAGAACTTTGCCGGCGACGTCGTTGGCGTCGTAGCGCAGGTATTTGCAAAACGATTGGCCGAATTGCTCGTAGATGCGCGTCATCCGATGGACCGCGCCGTGCAACATCGGAGTAAGTCCGGCCTCGGAAATCGAGCAAAGAATTTCCTGCGCTTTACCGAGCGAATAACCGAGCAGCACCGGAACGTAATCTTCCTCGAGCGCCTCGCGGCAGAAAGCGACAATCTGTTGCACGACGAGTTCGGTCGGTGGCATGCGATAACGCGGCAGGCCATAAGTCGTCTCCATGATTAATGTGCCAGCCTGTTTCCACTCCGTCGGCTCGGCCGATTTTCCGGGTCGTAGTTTGAAGTCGCCGGTGTAGAGCAGGGAGCCGGCGTCACTCTCGATATAGCACTGCGCTGACCCGAAAATGTGGCCGGCCGGCAGAAGTGTGAGGTCGAGACCGCGGATGTTTTGACGTTCGCCGAACGGAACGATGTGCTCATTTCGCTTTCCCGGCATGCGCGCCTGCATCAGCCGCGCGGTCCGCTCGGATACGATAATTTCCTGGTGCGGCGCGATGTGATCGCTGTGCGCATGCGAGACGAAGGCGAAGCTTTTTGCGTCCCGTGGATCGAGCCAGAGTTCCTGCGCCGGCAGGTAAACTCCGCGCTGATATCGGACATCGATCACAGGAAAAGTTACGCGCGAAAAGGGCGGAGAGAAACTAGCTCCGATTGACAGTGCGGCACTGCACCGGTTCTATGCACGCGGTGAGGCGCCTCCTGATTTTCAGTTTGCTGGCAGCGATTTGTTCCCATGCCGGAGCTGCCGCCGAGCCTCGCATCATCCGCGATGTGAAACCGCTGCCCGTCGCGCTGAATCCGGATTTCGAATTTCGAAAGACCAAGCTTTACTCGCTCACCGACAAGGCACCGAAAGGTCGCGAGAAAGCGGGTAAGAGCGGCGAACAGAACCGCGGCGGCTCCACGAAAACGCGGACCGTCGTGCAGGACGCTTCCATCAATTTCGAGCGGGAATACCGCTTGCACGGCGCCGTGACTAAACTTGATCAGCGCCAGCGGGTCGGAAATTATTTCGATTTTTTCTGGCGCGCCCGGCGGGATGCAAACGTCACCATTCGTCTCGAGTATCGACAGGAAAAATTACGGGCCAAGGTGCAGGCGCAGGAATTTAGTTATGTGAACGCGCGTGGGACAAACAGCACGGAATTCAAGGTAATCGGCGACGAATTCGCTGACGACGGACGGGTTATTGGGTGGCGATGTCTAATGATAGTGAATGACGTCATCGTCGCGGAAAACCGCTCCTACATGTGGGAGTAACGCCCTTTGGCCACCGCCCGGTTCCATTGACACCGACAAGGCGAATCTTATAGTTGTTATCTCAGTTGTGGAGTCTTCGATTCAAGT
The DNA here is from genome assembly GCA_038323965.1 of Chthoniobacterales bacterium. Classification (GTDB taxonomy): domain Bacteria; phylum Verrucomicrobiota; class Verrucomicrobiia; order Chthoniobacterales; family UBA10450; genus JBBQHM01. The sequence continues at coordinate 16,898 of JBBQHM010000037.1, forward strand.
GGGGGTAAGCGGGCCATCTGTCTGGGTAAAGGTGGAGGGCCGGGGAAGCTTCTTAAACAGCGGCAATCTCAAGGAGTTTGCCCGCGAAATGGTCGAGCGTGGTTATCGCGAATTCGTCATCGATCTGCACGAATGCGCCATGATGGATTCCACGTTCATGGGAACGATGGCGGGCGTGGCACTCCGCCTCAAGGAACTCGGGAACGGACATCTGCACGTCGTCCATTGTGGAAAACGCAGTCACGAATTGCTTTCAGGCCTGGGCCTTGACCAGTTGTTCGATATTCATGCGCAAGGCGCGGCTGCTCCGCAGTGCTCCGAGTTGCACGCTGAGACACCGGCATCGCCCGTCGATGCGAAACAGGAACGCGCCCAGGAGATGCTCGATGCTCATGAAGCCTTGTGCGCCGCCGCGCCGGAAAATATTTTGCGGTTCAAAGACGTTCTCGATTTCCTAAAACAAGACCTGCATTACCAGACGGCTGCGAAATAACGCAGGACGCCGTCATGTCGTTATCACTTTTCCCGTGGCTCTTCGTCGCGTCTGTTATCGGCTGGATCGTTACGGTCGTCGTGGCAGCGCGTAAAATTCGCGCGCTCGAACGCTCCAAGGAAGAAATTCAAGTCGAGGAAACGCTGGTCTTCGATTTCCTGCACGGACTCGGCGAAGCGTTTCGGGAGACGATTCGCCCGCATGATTTGCATCGGCTCATCGTGGAAGGCGCGACCCGAATTCTCGATGCGCACGGTGGAGTTTTATACATCACCGACCGCACCGGCACGCGGCTGACTCCCTCTTTTATCACCAAAGGCTGTCCGCCATTAGTCGAGATCCCTGATCATATTTTGCAGCAGGCGGCGACAACACCCGTCGCGCTCGACAGCTACATTCGCATGCATCCGATCGCGGGTGATGAAGGCCTGATCGGCCGCACCTGGCAATCGAATCAGCCGCTGCTGTTAAGCGATGTGAGCGAAATCCCCGAGCTCGCGAAGTTGCGTCATACTCCGCACGCCACCGCCTCGTTGATGATTACCGCGCTTCCCTACGGCAAACAAAATCTCGGCGTGCTCGCGGTCGCCAATGGGCCCATGGGAACTCCTTTCACTGCGAACGATTTCGTCGTCTTCAAATCGCTCGCGGAGCAGTCGGCCTTCGCGCTTTACAACGCGATCATCTACTCCGAGGCGAACGAAAAAAAACGCCTCGATCACGATCTCGAGATCGCGCGCGATATCCAGCGCATCCTGCTCCCGGAAGCAGCGCCGGCGATCAAAGGTTTCGAGATCAACGGCATCAATATTCCGGCGCGCCAGGTCAGCGGAGATTATTTCGACTATATCACGATTGACGACGAACGCCTCGGTGTCGCCATCGCCGACGTCTCGGGCAAAGGAGTTCCGGCGTCATTGATCATGGCGATTTGCCGAAGCGTTTTGCGCAGCCAGGCCACCAGCAACACTTCGGCCGCGGATGTTTTACAAAAAGTGAATCGCCAGCTCTACCCGGACATCCGCGAAGACATGTTCATCAGCATGGCCTACGTGATTCTCGATCACGCGCACAATGAAGTGACGCTTTCGCGCGCGGGCCATGATGCCCCGCTGCTTTACAAACGCGAGGAGCAGACCGTCACCCCGCTCAAGCCGCCGGGGATGGTGCTCGGCATTGATAGTGGGAGCGTTTTCGAGCGGCTGACGGGGAACGTTGCAGTGCCGCTCCTGCCAGGCGATTGTCTCATCCTCTACACCGACGGCGTGACTGAAGCGCTCGATGGAGAGGGATTCGAGTACGGCGTTGACCGCATGATCGAATCCGTGCGCGCGAGCGCGGGCGAGAGCGCGCAAGCAATTGTGACACGCGTGATCGACGACTTGCGAAATTTTGTCGGTGCCCAACCGCAGAATGACGACATCACTTTGATAGCAATCCGAAAGACATGAAGAAGGAATTTAAGAAAGAGCCGGACGATCCGAAGGTCGCCGTCGATTCCGTGCGCCACGACCAGCCGGAATCCGAACCCGAAAACGATGACCCGGTTGCCAGTTTGCAGGCGGATCTCGATCGCTTCCGCGATCTCGCGCTCCGCAGTCAGGCGGACTTTGATAATTATAAAAAACGAGCCGCTCGCGAAAAGGAAGAGGCGATCAGGTATGCGAACACCTCTTTGCTCGATCGACTCGTGACGATCATCGACAACTTTGAACTTGGACTCTCCGCCGCCCGCGGCGAGGGCGAACAGTCGCCGATTTTTGCGGGCATGCAGATGGTGCTAAAGCAGTTGAACGATTTTTTGGCGGACAACGGCTTGCACCTTATCGATGCGGTCGGAAAGACCTTCGATCCGAATTTGCACGAAGCCATTGCGCGTGAGCACAGCGATGAAGTCGCGGAAGGCAAAGTGATTCGACAGACGCGTCGCGGTTATCGTTTCAAGGACCGATTGCTGCGACCATCGAGTGTCGTCGTCTCCAGCGGTCCCGCCTAGCCGTCATTCCGAGCGAAGCCGAGGGACCCCGTCGCGTCATGAAAAGCACAGCCAGCTCTGAACTACGACGCGCAGCCTTTGTCATCCCGAGCGAAGTCGAGGGACCCCGTCGCGTCATGAAAAGCACAGCCTGCACAGGACTACGACGCGCAGCGTTTGTCATCCCGAGCGAAG